>JBCKKZ010000037.1:0-18534 GCA_038904015.1 Burkholderiales bacterium
GAGGGTGCACGGCGAAACCTGGCGCGTGCGCGGTACCGCGCCGCTCAAGGGCGGGCAGCGCGTGCGGGTGACGGCAATGGACGGTCTCGTACTCGAGGTCGTTCCCGAACCAGGCGAGGGAAAAGGAGGTTGATCATGTACTTCGGCATCGGCGCGTTCATCGTTGTCTTGATTCTCGTCGCGTACTCGCTGCGCGTGCTGCGCGAGTATGAACGGGGCGTCATCTTCCAGCTCGGACGCTTCTGGTTGGTCAAGGGCCCCGGGTTGATCGTCCTCATCCCGGTGGTCCAGCAGATGGTACGGGTCGACTTGCGCACGGTGGTGCTCGATGTGCCGCCCCAGGACGTGATCACGCGCGACAACGTAACGGTCAAGGTGAATGCGGTGGTTTATTTCCGCGTCATCGATCCGCAGAAGGCGATCATTCAGGTGGTGGACTTCCTGAACGCGACCAGCCAGCTCGCGCAGACCACGCTGCGGGCGGTGCTCGGCAAGCACGAGCTGGACACCCTGCTCGCCGAGCGGGAGAAACTCAACCTGGACATCCAGCAGGCGCTCGACACGCAAACCGACGCCTGGGGCATCAAGGTGTCGAACGTCGAGATCAAGGACGTCGATCTAAACGAAAACATGGTTCGCGCCATCGCCCAGCAGGCCGAGGCCGAGCGCGCGCGGCGCGCCAAGATCATCCACGCCGAAGGCGAACAGCAGGCGGCGGGAAAGCTGCTGCAGGCGGCCGAGATTCTGTCGCAGCGCCCCGAGGCGATGCAGTTGCGCTACCTGCAGACTCTCACCCAGATCGCCGGCGACAAGAGCTCGACGATCGTGTTTCCCGTACCGTTGGACGTGATCAGCCCGATCCTGGAGGCGGTGAAAAAGCTGAAAGGCTGACGCCGCTCAGGGAACGATGCGTTCCGCGCGAAAGCGCGCCAGCAACCGCACGAACATTTCTTCGCTGTCCACGACATCGTGGAAGCCGTGCTGGCGGGATTTCGTGACGTTCGTCATCACGTCCCAGTTGCAGCTGAAGACGTAGTCGCCGAAGGGCCAGGCGACGACGTCGCCGAAGCGGTAGGGCTTGAGGCCGTATTTTTTTGTCATCGCGTCCCACAGCGGGGCCTTGTCGGCCATGAACCCGGCGAGCGACAGCGGTTGCGGCTCCGCCGCCGGCATGCCGAACGCCGCGGCGATCTTCGGCCACAGGTTCCGCCAGCGGAAATGGTCGCCGTTGGTGATGTTGTAGGCCTGGTTGGCGCAGCGCGGCTCGATCGCCGCCCAGAGCGCGGCATTCGCGAGGTGGGAGGATTCGGTGACCTGGTAGAGGCTCGCCCAGGCCGTTCCCGGAAAGGCGAGCGGCCTGCCTAGCTCCTGCAGGACGGCGGCGTAGACCGCGATTACCGGCACGATGCTCATCGCGGTGCCGGGCGCGAAGCCGCATAGCGTCTGCGGCCTGAGCTCGGTCCAGGTCCAACGCTTGCCCTTCTGGAAGCCGGTAAGCCAGTCGATCTGGTCGAAGTAGTAGTTGGCGCCGGCGTGGCGCGGGTCGTCCTCGCGCGCCGGTGTCTTGAAGGGGCCGAGGTGCGAACCGTAATACTTGGTCCCGGTGACCAGTACCACGCGCTCCAGGCCGGGCGCGGTGCGTTCGATCGCCGACACCGAGTTCACCAGCATGTCGCGGTTGGCGGCGATATTTTTTGCGTAATCGGCGGCTGGACCGCTGCCGGGCTGGAACGCGGCGTAGAAGACATGGGTGGCGTCGCCCAGTCCCGCCAGTTTCGCCTGCGTACCCGCGGGGTCGAGCAGATCCACCGAAATGTGCCGCACACGCGGGCCGTCCTCGCCCCGGCGGCGCGACAGCCCGACCACCTGCCAATCCGGGAGCGAGGAGAGCTTTTCCACGATGTAGCGCCCGATGACCCCCTGGGCGCCGACCACGACAGCGGTTTTCATGCCGCGATTATCGCGTCTATCCGGGAGATAATCCGCCGGCGATGAGCCGGGAACGGGCGATAGCCCATGCTGAGCGGTATTTCGACGAGGGCGGTTTCTTCGCCGACCTCGCGCGCCGGGTCGCCATCCCCACCGAGAGCCAGAACCCGGAGCGGGCCGGAGATCTGGCGCGCTACCTGACGGGCGAAATGCAGCCCAGTTTCGAGCGGCTGGGGTTCAAGTGCCGCGTATTTGAAAACCCGTTCGGCAAGGGCGGACCGTTCCTGCTGGCCGAGCGCATCGAGAACACCGCCGGGGTCACCGTTCTATCCTACGGCCACGGCGACGTGATCCGCGGTCAGGAAAAGAGCTGGAAGCCGGGCCTCGACCCCTGGAAGCTCTCGCTCGAGGGCGACCGCCTGTACGGCCGCGGCACCGCCGACAACAAGGGCCAGCACACGATCAACCTCGCGGCAGTAGCGGCGGCGCTCGAAGCGCGGCGGCAAGCGGGATTCAACCGCCTGGGTTTCAACCTTAAAATCCTGATCGAGACGGGCGAAGAGGTGGGTTCTCCCGGACTCAAAGAATTTTGTTTTGAGAACAAGGAACTGCTGAAGGCCGATGTTCTGATCGCCTCCGACGGCCCGCGCCTGCAGCCGGGGCAGCCGACGATCTTCCTCGGCTCGCGCGGCGCGCTCAACATGGATCTCGTGGTCGACCTGCGCGAGGGTGGCCACCATTCGGGCAACTGGGGCGGGCTGATTGCGAATCCCGGCATCATCCTGGCGCATGCCCTGGCGTCCATCACCGGGCCCAAGGGCGAAATCAACGTCGCCGAGTGGCGCCCGAATTCACTCACGCCATCGGTGCGCGAAGCACTTTGCGGCCTGGAAGTCGATGGCGGGCCCGAAGGGCCGAAAGTCGATCCGGATTGGGGCGAGCCGGATCTGACACCGGCCGAGCGCGTGTTCGGCTGGTCTAGCTTCGAGGTGCTGGCCTTCACCTGCGGCGACCCCGCCAAGCCGGTGAACGCGATCCCGCCGCGCGCCAGTTGCCATTGCCAGTTGCGCTACGTCGTCGGCGTCGATCCCGCCGACATCGTCCCGGCTCTGCAGCGCCACCTTGAGCGATCCGGCTTTCCCACGGTCAAGGTGACCGCCGCGCGCGAAGGCTTCTTTCCCGCGACGCGCCTGGATCCGCGGCACCCCTGGGTTGTTTGGGTAAAGAATTCATTGGAAAAGACAAGTCATCAACCAACGGCAATCCTCCCCAACCTCGGCGGCTCGCTGCCGAACGACATATTCGCCGACGACCTCGGCCTGCCGACGGTCTGGATCCCGCACTCCTACGCCGCCTGCAACCAGCACGCCCCGAACGAGCACATGCTCGCACCCGTTGCGCGCGATGCGCTCAGGCTGATGGCGGGATTGATGTGGGATCTGGGCGAAGCTCAATCGGTTCCTCGCAAGTGAGAACGGTGGCCCTGATCCTGCTTACCCTGGCGGCGCAAGTCTCGCAAGGCCAGACATTCCGCTCGGAGGAGCATGGCTTCACCGTGACGCGGGTTCTCGGCGGGCTCAGCCATCCCTGGTCGCTCGCGTTCCTGCCCGATGGCCGGATGCTGATCACCGAGCGCGAGGGGCGGCTGCGGATCGCCCAGGACGGAAAACTGGATCCGCAACCGGTGGCGGGGCTGCCGCAGGTGACGCCGCACGGGCAGGGCGGGTTGATGGACGTGGTGCTGCATCCGAACCACGCGCAGAACGGCCTGGTGTACTGGTCGTTCGCCGCAAGCGGCGCCGACGGCGTCGGCACCGAGGTGGCGCGCGGCAAGCTGGCGGGCAAGCGCATCGAGGGCGCCGAGGTGATTTTCCGCCAGCACCCGAAGGGCGCGACCGGGCGCCACTTCGGCTCGCGCCTCGCGTTCGACCGCGCCGGCTTCCTCTACATCACGCTCGGCGACCGTGGCGAACAGGAACGCGCGCAGAAGCCGGAGGATCACGCGGGCTCCGTCATTCGCCTGCACGACGACGGCAGGGTGCCCAAGGACAATCCGTTCGTCGGCAGGCCGGGCTGGAAACCGGAGAAGTTCACGCTCGGCAACCGCAACATGCAGGGCGCCGCGCTGCACCCGGTGACGGGCATGCTCTGGACGCACGAGCACGGCCCGCAGGGCGGCGACGAGGTGAACGTGATCCGCGCCGGCGTCAACTACGGCTGGCCGGTGATCACCCACGGCGCCAACTACGGCAGCGGGACGAAAATAGGCGAGGGCACGCACAAGGCGGGCATGGCGCAGCCGCTGCACACCTGGGTACCGTCGATCGCACCCTCGGGCATGGCGTTCTACACCGGCGAGAGGTTCGCGCGCTGGAGGGGCGATCTGTTCGTCGGCGCGCTCAGGGACCAGATGCTGGTACGGCTGAAGCTCAAGGGCGAGAAGGTGCTGCGCGAGGAGCGCCTGCTGAAGGGCGTTCTGGGCCGCATCCGGGACGTGCGCACCGGCCCCGACGGTTATCTCTATCTGCTTACCGACGAGGCGAACGGCGCGCTGACGCGGCTCGAACCGGCGGATTGAGCCGCGAATCGGGTAAGCTTCGGCCCCCCGAAAAAGCGCCGGGAACTCCCCGAGCGTGCAGCGCGTGCACTAGAATCCTGCGGTTGTCCTGAACGCCAACATGCAAAGGAGTTCCGCCATGAGCAACACCCGCAGAAAATTCCTCAAGGCCGGCGTCACTGCCGGCGCCGGCGCCGCGGCGCTCGGTTTTCCCGCCATCGTCAGAGCGCAGCAGAGTTTCAACTGGAGAATGACCAGCGCCTACGGCAAGGGCGCGCCGTTCTACATGGACGGGCCCGGCAGCGCCACCGATCTCGCCAAACGGATCGAGGCGATGTCCGGCGGCCGGCTCAAGATCTCGGTCTACGGCGCGGGCGAACTGATTCCCGCGTTCGAGGGCTTCGACGCGGTGCGCGCCGGCACGGTCGAGATGAACCATGCCAACAGCTATTTCTGGACCGGCAAGACCTTCGCCGCGCAGTATTTCACTGCGGTGCCCTTCGGTCTTAACTTCCAGGGCATCAACGGCTGGTTCTACGACGGCGGCGGAATAGATCTCTGGAACGAGGTCTATGCGCCCTTCGGCATGATCGCCTTTCCCTGCGGCAACACCGGCGTGCAGATGACCGGCTGGTTCAAGAAAGAGATCAAGAGCGTCGCCGATTTCAAGGGACTCAAGATGCGCATCCCCGGGCTCGCGGGCAAGGTCTACGCCTCGCTCGGCGTGGACGTGAAGCTGCTGCCGGGCGGGGAGATCTTCCCGGCGCTGGAGCGCGGCGTGATCGACGCCGCGGAATTCGTCGGGCCCCACCAGGACCGGCGCCTGGGCCTGCACAAGGCGGCGAAGTACTACTACACCACCGGCTGGCATGAGACGGCAACCGTATCCGAGCTGCTCATCAACAAGGCGGCGTGGGAAAAGCTGCCGAAGGACCTGCAGGCGATGGTCGAGAACGCCAGCGCCGCCTGCAACGTCATCAGCGAAGCCTGGTGCCAGCGCACCAACGCCGAGGCGATGGAGGACCTGGTCAAGAACCAGGGCGTGATCGCCAGGCCACTGCCCGACAGCGTGGTGAAGGCGCTGCGCGAAGCGACCGCCAAGGTGCTCGCCGAGGGCATCAAGGATCCGCTGACGAAGAAGGTGCATGACTCGTACATGGCCTACATGGCCAAGTACAAGGCCTGGGCGGGCTATAGCGAGGCCGTGTACCACCAGAAAATTCTTTAGTGTTTTCCCGTATTGAAAGGTTTATTGATCTGGTCGGGCGAGCCACCTCATGGCTCGCCCTCGCCATCGTGCTGCTGATGGCCAGCAACGTGATCCTGAGGTATCTCTTCAGCGTCGGCTCGGTGTGGTCGCAGGAGCTGGAATGGCATCTGCTCGCGCCGCTGATCCTGTTCGGCATTGCCTACGCGCTGCAAAAGGGCGAGCACGTGCGCGTGGACGTGGCCTACACGCATTTCACGCCGCAGAACAAGGAGCGCGTCAACCTGCTCTCGGCGCTGCTGTGCCTGGCGATCTCGGTCATCGTGATCTGGTTGTCCCTGAAGTACGTGGAGCAGTCCTGGGTCATCGGCGAGAAATCCTCCGATCCCGGCGGATTGACGCACCGCTGGGTGCTGAAGGCGCTCATTCCCGTCGGTTTCGTGCTGCTGGCGCTGCAGAGCATCGCGGAAGTCGTCAAGAGCTGGCTCAGGCTCAGGGAACTCTCGAAGTGAGCGGCGCCGAGTGGTTGTGCATCGGCATGCTGGTGTCGTTCTTCGGCCTGCTCATCATGGGCGTGCCGGTCGCACTGACGCTGGGCACGGTCGGCTTCGTGTTCGGTTTCCTCGGCTTCGGCGTGTCCCTCTTCAACCTGCTGCCGGCGCGCATCTACGGCGTGGTGGCGAATTACCAGTGGCTGGCGATCCCGCTGTTCGTGTTCATGGGCGTGATGCTGGAGAAATCGCGCCTCGCGGACGACCTGCTGGACGTGGTCGGGCACCTGGCGGGCGGCCTGCGCGGCGGCATGGCGCTGGGCATCATCGGCGTGGGCGTGCTGATGGGCGCGAGTACCGGCATCGTCGGCGCCACCGTGGTCACGCTCGGCTTGCTCACGCTGCCGACGCTGCTCAAGCGCGGTTACGACCCGGGCATCGCCTGCGGCGCGATCTGCGCCTCGGGCACGCTCGGCCAGATCATCCCGCCCTCGCTGATCCTGATCCTGCTCTCGGACATCCTGCAGCTCTCGGTGGGCACGCTGTTCGCGGCCGCGGTGATGCCGGGGCTGATGCTCGCGGCCTTGTACTGCACTTACATCGTGATCGTCGGCATGCTCTGGCCCGACAAGGTGCCGCCGATCCCGCGCGCCGAACGCGACGCGGTGTCGCGGCGCCAGCTGTGGACGCGCTTTTTCAAGGTGGTGGTGCCGCTGGTGCTGCTGGTGTTCTCGGTGCTGGGCTCGATCATCGGCGGGGTGGCGGCGCCCACCGAAGCCGCTTCCATGGGCGCGCTGGGCTCCATCCTGGTGACCGGGTTCGCCGGCCGCATGTCCTGGAAGGTGCTGCGCGAGACCTGCCAGACCACCACCAAGATCACCGCGATGATGATGTTCATCCTGATCGCCGCGCAGGTGTTCTCGCTCGCCTTCCGCGGCCTGAAGGGCGAGGACCTGGTCAGCGCGCTGTTCGAGTTCTTGCCGGGCGGCGTGGCGGCGGACATCTGGTTCCTGATACTGCTGATCTTCGTGCTCGGCTTCTTCATCGAGTGGATCGAGATCAGCTACATCGCGGTGCCGCTGTTCCTGCCGGTGTTCGTCTCGCAGGGCGTGGACCTGGTCTGGCTGGCGATGCTGATCTGCGTCACCCTGCAGACCTCGTTCCTGACGCCGCCGTTCGGCTGGGCGCTGTTCTTCCTGCGCGGCGTCGCGCCGCCCGAGATCACCACGCGCCACATTTACACCGGCGTCGTGCCGTTCATCCTGATGCAGATGCTCGGGGTGGTGCTGGTGTTCTTCTTCCCGCAGCTCGCGCTCTGGCTGCCGAAGGTAATCGGCTGGTAATCTGCGCGGTTTTTCGGCCGCCGGTCATGGGAGAATCGCGCCCCTATGGCCAAATACGTCTACACCATGCGGCGGGTCAGCAAGACCGTGCCGCCGCAGCGGGCGATTCTCAAGAACATCTCCCTCAATTTCTTTCCCGGCGCCAAGATCGGCGTGCTCGGGGTGAACGGCTCTGGCAAGTCGACCCTGCTCAAGATCATGGCGGGCGTGGACGACGGCTACGAGGGTGAGGTGATCCGCATGCCCGGCATTCGGGTCGGCTTCCTGCCGCAGGAGCCGGCGCTCGATCCGGCCAAGACGGTGCGCGAGAGCGTCGAGGAGTCGCGCGGCGAGATGGCCGCGGCAAAGCGGCGCCTCGACGAGGTCTATGCCGCGTATTCGGAGGAGGGCGCCGACTTCGACCAGCTTGCCACCGAGCAGGCGAAATTGGAGGCGATCGTCAACAACACCGACGGCGGGCAAGAGTTGGAGATCGCCGCTGACGCGCTTCGATTGCCACCATGGGAGGCGAGAATTGAGGTTTTGTCTGGAGGAGAAAAAAGGCGGGTTGCGCTATGCCAGCTCCTCCTCTCGAAGCCCGACCTGCTGCTGCTCGATGAGCCGACCAACCATCTCGATGCCGAGAGCGTGGACTGGCTGGAGCAGTTTCTGCAGCGTTTTTCCGGCACCGTGGTGGCGGTGACCCACGACCGCTACTTCCTCGACAACGCCGCCGGCTGGATCCTCGAGCTGGACCGCGGCATGGGCATTCCCTGGGAGGGCAACTACTCGTCCTGGCTGGAGCAGAAGGAAAAGCGCCTGGAGATCGAGGGCAAGCAGGAAGAGGCGCGCACCAAGACGATGAAGGCGGAACTCGAATGGGTGCGGCAGAACCCCAAGGGCCGGCAGGTCAAATCCAAGGCGCGCATGGCGCGCTTCGAGGAGCTTTCCTCCTACGAGCACCAGACGCGCAACGAGACGCAGGAGATCTTCATCCCGGTCGCCGAGCGCCTTGGCAACGAGGTGATCGAGTTCGCCGGCGTCTCCAAGGGTTTCGGCGACCGGCTGCTGATCGACAAGCTGTCGTTCCAGGTGCCGCCGGGCGCGATCGTCGGCATCATCGGGCCGAACGGCGCCGGAAAATCCACGCTGTTCAAATTGATAAATAAGAAGGAGAAGCCGGATTCAGGAAAAATCACCATCGGCAAGACGGTGAAGATCGCGCACGTCGACCAGTCGCGCGAGGCGCTCGCGGGCGACAAGACCGTGTTCGAGGATGTCTGCGGCGGCCAGGACGTGATCACGGTCGGCAAGTTCCAGATGCCGTCGCGCGTCTACCTCGCCCGCTTCAATTTTCGCGGCGCCGACCAGCAGAAGCAGGTCGGCCAGCTCTCCGGCGGCGAGCGCGGGCGGCTGCACCTCGCCAAGCAGCTGGTGTCGGGCGCCAACGTGCTGCTGCTGGATGAACCGTCGAACGACCTGGACGTGGAAACCCTGCGCGCGTTGGAAGAGGCGCTGCTGGAATTCGCCGGCAGCGTGATGGTGATCTCGCACGACCGCTGGTTCCTCGACCGCATCGCCACCCACATCCTCGCCTTCGAGGGCGAGTCGCAGGCGGCGTTCTTCCCTGGCAACTACCAGGAATACGAAGCCGACAAGCGAAAGCGCCTCGGCGAGGAAGCCGCGCGGCCCCGCCGCATCCGTTTCAAGGCGCTCAAGGCTTAGGGTCTCCCAGCAGCGGAATCGAATCCAGCGCCATCCGGTTGCGGCGCACCGTGGTCTCGGTTTCGGCGCCGCCGATGAGGTAGCTCCAGGGGCCGGGCGCCAGATTGGCGCGCGCGGCAGCGACGATTTCCTGCAGGGTCAGGAAAGGTTCGCGCATTTTCTCCGTCGACGGCGCGTTCATGGTGCTCAAGGCTATCACTCAAGGGTAAACTTTCACATATGAGACTACTTACGTTCGCAGCGAAAAAGAAGGGCGCCCCGGCGCGCGTCGGCGTGATGCTCGGGCCCGATTCCATCATGGAGGTCAAGGTTCCGGACATGCTCGCCCTGATTTCGTTTGGCAGGAAGGGTTTGGATCTTGCTCGAATTGCTTTGAAACGAAACCCTTCGAAAGCCATCCCTCTCTCATCCATACGTCTGCTTGCCCCCATCCCGCGGCCGCGCAAGAACGTGTTCTGCGTCGGCTGGAATTACGTCGAGCATTTCGAGGAAGGCGCCAAGGCGCGCCCCAACGTCGTCGAACTGCCCTCCCATCCAACGTTCTTCACCAAGTCGCCCACCACGGTGAACGGCCCCTATGACCGCGTCCCGCTGCATGCCGGCGTCACCGAGAAAGTGGATTGGGAGGTGGAGCTGGGCGTGATCATCGGGCGCGGCGGCATCAACATCAAGGAAGCCGACGCGATGAAGCACGTGTTCGGCTACACGGTGATTAACGATGTTTCGGCGCGCGAAATCCAGCGCCGCCACGGCCAGCAATGGTTCAAGGGCAAGAGCCTCGATGGCCATTGCCCGATGGGACCCTGGATCGTCACCGCCGACAAGGTGAAATCCTGGTGGGACCTGCGGGTGGTGACGCGCGTCAACGGCGTCATCAAACAGGATTCGAACACCCGGCACATGCATTTCAAGATCCCGCGCATCATCGCCGAGCTCTCGGCCGGCATGACGCTCGAACCGGGCGACATCATCTCCACCGGCACGCCCGCCGGTGTCGGCCACGCGCGCACCCCGCCCGAATTCCTCAAGGCGGGGGACATCCTCGAAACCGAGATCGCGGGGATAGGGCTGCTGAAAAACAGAATCGGCTAAAAATCGGGGAAGGGGCCCCGATTTTCCTGCTACAACGACGCGCCGGGCTTGCCGAGCGCGTGCGCGGTGAGCTGGCGCACCAGCCAGTCGAAGGCTTCGTCCACCGAGTCGGTGCGGTGGACCAGGTTCACGTCCTCCGGGCTGATGGTGCCGTGGCGCACCAGCGCATCGAAGTTGATCACCTCATTCCAGTAATCGCTGCCGAAAAGAACGATCGGCATCGGCTTTCGCATTTTTTTCGTCTGTACCAGCGTCAGCGCCTCAAACAGCTCGTCCAGCGTGCCGAAGCCGCCAGGAAACGCAATCATCGCTTTGGCGAGGTAAGCGAACCAGAACTTGCGCATGAAAAAGTAGTGGAAATGGAACGACAGGCCCCGGGTGATATAGGCGTTGTCGGTCTGCTCGATCGGAATCGAGATGCCGATGCCCGCGCTCAGTCCTTTCGCCTCGGACGCGCCGCGGTTCGCCGCTTCCATGATGCCCGGGCCGCCCCCGGTGGCGACGACGAAACGCCGCTCGCTCGAGGCAAGCCCCTTGGACCATTGCGTCAGGCGAAAGGCGAGCTGTCGCGCCGCTTCGTAATATTTTGAATCGGGCGCCGTGCGCGCCGAACCGAAAAACACGATCGTGTCCTCGAGCCCATGAGCCTCGAAGCGCGCCTTGGGTTCGAGGTACTCGGCGAGGATGCGCAGCGCGCGCGCGTCCTTGCTGTTGATGAACTCCGCGTCGTGATAGGCCTTGACGCGCCTTTTAGCCACGGCCCGCCTTAAACGCGGGAATCACCCGCGTCCTTCAAATGGCATCTTGGTTGCTTTTATGGTCAGGAAGAGCACGTTCGTCTCGATCGGGAACCCGGCCATGTGCAGCACTGCCTGGCCGACATGGTCCACGTCCATCAGCGGCTCGGGCTTGATCGAACCGTCGGCCTGCGGCACGCCGTTGGCCATGCGCGCGGCCATCTCGGTGCGCGCGTTGCCGATGTCCACCTGGCCGACCGCGATGTCGTACTTCCGGCCGTCAAGCGCGCCCGTCTTGGTCAATCCCGTGACCGCGTGCTTGGTGGCCGTGTAGGCGACCGACCCCGGCCGCGGTGCGTGCGCCGAGATCGAGCCGTTGTTGATGATGCGCCCGCCGCGCGGGCTCTGGTCCTTCATCACCTTGAAGGCCTCCTGCATGCAAAGAAACATGCCGGTGAGATTGATGTCGACCACGTTCTGCCACTTCTCCAGGCTCAGTTCCTCGAGGGAAGTGCCCGGCGCATTGACGCCGGCGTTGTTGAACACCACGTCGACGCGCCCCCATTTCTGCTTCACCGTGGCGAACAGCGCCTTGACCGAATCCTGCTTCGAGACGTCGGTAGCGACCGGGAATGCGCGCTCGCCGGCGCCGGATTCCTGCGCGGTCTTTTCGATCGCGTCTTTGCGCCGGCCGGCGAGCGCGACCTTCCAGCCGTCCTTCAAAAAAGCGAGGGCAGTGGCTTTGCCTATGCCACTGCCGGCGCCGGTGATGATCGCGATCTTGCTCATGAACGATTCCCCAGGCACGCCAAAGAGCGCGCATGGTAACGCATTCAGGAGCGTTCTCTACCTTTGTGCCGGTGGTCGTTTCGCGGTTCGTGCCGATGCGACTGCCGCGGCTCCCGGCGCTCCGCTAGCGGCTGCGTCCGAGCGGCAGGTTGCGGGCGTGGCTGTGCTTGCGCCTGCTGGGGTACGGGTACCGGCCGTCGCTCGATAACGACCTCGCGCCTCGGGGGTTCGTGCTGCCAGCGGTGCGGCGTCACGACGCGTGTCCGGTTGACGACTTGCGGGGGCCGGTAGTAGTAGGCAGTCGGATGCACGACGCGCACGTGGCGATGGTGCCAGTCGAAATTGCCGAAAAAGAAATTTACCGACAGGCCGGCGGGCGCACCCCACCAGAACAGAGCCGGTATGCCGGGACGGTACGCCCGCGCGTAGCCAGGCCACGGCGCCCAGTACACGGGCTGATCGCCGGATTGCAGGTTGCCGGCAGCCTGCGCGCGCCGGCGAAGTTGCTGCACGGTATCCATGACATGGGGTTCCTGCGAGAGGAAAGCCTCGCCGAGCTTGCGCGTCCAGTCGAGGTTTTCGTCCATGCGTGCCAGCACCTGCGGGAATGCGAGCAGCGATTTGACGCTCGGGTCCCAATCCTCGAAATCCACCGCGCGCACCGCGTCGTCGCCCTGCAGGCCCGGGTTGGCGCGCGACCAGCGCGCGGCCTCGATGACGCCGACAGGATGGGTCGCGGCCATCAGCACCTGCGACAGCAGCGCATCGGGATAAAGCGCGACCGGCGCGAGCATCTGGTCGAGCTCGGGCTGCGAGTAAGCGCGCTGCGCCAGCGCGAAGACGGGGAGGGCGAGTAGCAGCGCGGCAAGAAATTTCAGGGCTTTCGTCATGGCATCTCCTTGTTGCCGATGACGATTGGACTCCCTCTAGCGCAATTGCGCCGTTACGAATTGAAACAGGATGTAAGCGCGGTAACTATTCCACCTTGGCGGCGAACTCGGATGCGATCGAGCCGCCGGCGCCCGGCTTGCTTATGCTTAGCTCCCCTTGAACTCGGGCGTCCTCTTTTCCATGAACGCCTTGCGGCCTTCCTTGTGGTCTTCGCTGGCGAAGCAGGCCTCGACCATTTTCATCGCCAGCGCGAGATCGCGCTCGGACTCGCTCTTTTGCCATTGCTGCACGGCGAACTTGGCTGCGGCCACGGTGAGCGGCGCGTTCTCCGCGACCATTTTGCAATAATCGGCCACGGTCTTTTCCAGGTCGGCGGACGGCACCACCTTGCTCACGAACCCCATGCGCAGCGCCTCCTGCGCATCGAACTTGCGCGCCGACATGAAGATGTCGGTGGTGTTCGCCGCGCCGAGCACGTTCATGAAGCGCCGCACGCCGGCCGGGCTGTAGCCCAGGCCCAGGCGTGCCGCCGGCATGCGGAAGATCGAGTCCTCGGAACAGATGCGCAGGTCGCAGGCGGCGGCGAAGCCCAGGCCGCCGCCGATGCAGATGCCGCGGATGCGCGCCACCACCGGCTTCGCGCAGCTCATCGGCGTGCCGTAGGCCTGCTCGACCGCCTTGTTGTACTCGATCTGCGCCTCCACCGTGCCGCGCAGCTGCTCGAACTGCGAGATGTCGGCGCCCGAGATGAAAGCCTTGTCGCCGTCGCCCGCGCACACGATCACGCGCACCGCGGGGTCTGCGTCGAGCTCGGCGAACACTTTCGGCACCGCCTGCCACATGTCGTAGCTCATGGCGTTCATCTTCGGCGGGTTGGAGAAGAGAACGGTGGCGACCGCACCTTCGATGGAGGTCTTGAGCTCGGCCATTACACGATTCCTTCGTTTCTGAATTTTTTTACATCATCGGAACTGAAACCCATTTCCAGAAGCACCTCGTCCGTATGCTCGCCGCGCTCCGGCGCCGCCGTGGCGAGTTTCGCCGGCGTGCGCGAGAGCTTCACCGGCTGGTTGATGAGGCCCAGCTTGCCGAGCCGGCGATGGGTGACTTCCGCCCGCACCTGCATGTGCTTGACCTGCGGATCGGCGAACACCTCGTCCATGCGGTAGATCGGGCCGCAGGGCACGCCCGCCTTGTTCATGATCTCGACCCATTCGGCGCTGGTCCTGGCCGAAAAGCCGCGGTTCATCTCCTGGTTCAGCGCCTTGCGGTTCCTGGCGCGGTCTTCCGCGGCCTTGTAGTCCGGGTGATCGATCAGCTCGGTCCGGCCGATCGCCTCGCAGACGCTGCGCCACATCTTGGTGCCGGAGGCCGCAACGTTGATGTGGCCGTCGGCAGTGGCATAGGCCGAGGTCGGCATGCTGGTCGGGTGGTCGTTGCCGACCTGCTCCGGCACTTCGCCCGCCATGGTGTAGCGCGCCGCCTGGAAATCGAGCAGCTGGATCGCCGCCTGCAGCAGGTTGGATTGCACCCACTGGCCTTCGCCCGAGGTCTCGCGCTCGAGCAGCGCGGTAAAGATGCCCAGCGCGGCGAGCAACCCGCCGCCCACGTCCGCGACTGCGCAGCCGACGCGCATCGGGCCGGCGCCGGGATGGCCGGTGACCGACATGATGCCGGAGAGGCCCTGCGCGATCTGATCGAACCCCGGGCGCGCGCGGTAGGGGCCGTCCTGGCCGAAGCCCGAGATGCTCGCGAGAATGATGCGCTTGTTGACCTTCTTCAGCGACGCGTAGTCGATGCCGAGGCGGTCCTTCACGTCCGGGCGGTAGTTCTCCACCACCACGTCGGCGGTCTTCACCAGGCGCATGAAGATCTCCTTGCCCTGCGGCGACTTGAGATCGAGCGTGATGGAGCGCTTGTTGCGGTGCAGGTTCTGGAAATCCGGCCCGTCGCGCGGCCCGCCCATGTCTTCGGCGGCGGTGTTCTCGATCTTGATCACGTCGGCGCCAAAATCGGCGAACTGGCGCACGCAGGTGGGTCCCGCGCGCACGCGGGTGAGATCGAGGATGCGGAGTTTCGAGAGGGCGGGCGAGGCGGTGATGGCGGGCATGGGGGCGCCATGATCGGATTTGCGCGGGAACGTGTCAATGCTGCCGGCTTGTGGCGGTGGCGCCGTTCTCGCTGCTCAATTTCCACAAGGGCAACCAGCTTTGCGGCCGAGGCGCGATATCCAAGCAGTCTTCGACCTAACAGCTCGTGGCGCGCATCCGCGCCAGCCTGTCCTAGTGCCGCACTGCGGAAGTCGTCCTTTGTTAGCCGTACATGGACGTAAGTGCGCTATTGATGGCACACTACCCCGAACCCGGTGTTGCAGGCGCGCCATGGTTCATTGCGAATCCACGAGGAGACAAAGATAATGATTCCAGCCGAATTTGACTATCACGCCCCGCGCTCGGTGGCCGACGCCATCAAGATGCTCGCCACCCTTGGCCCCGACGCCAAGTTGCTCGCCGGCGGGCACAGCCTGCTGCCGATGATGAAGCTGCGGTTTGCGCAGCCCAGCCATCTGATCGACCTGGGCAAGATCCCCACGCTGCGCGGCATCACCCAGGTGGGCAACGAAATCCACATCGGCGCGATGACCACCGAGCACGACCTGCTCCACTCCAAGCTGCTGGCCGACAAGGTGCCGCTGCTGGTCGAGGGCGCGGGCTGGATCGCCGACCCGCAAATTCGCTACAAGGGCACGATCGGCGGCGACATCTCGCACGGCGACGCGGGCAACGACCACCCGGCCTTGATGCTGGCGCTGGATGCCTCCTTCGTCTTGACCGGCCCGAAGGGCGAGCGCGTCGTCAAGGCCAACGGTTACTTCCTCGGCATGTACTCAACCCTGCTGGCGCCCGGCGAGATCCTGACCCAGATCCGCGTGCCTGTTCCCGCCGCCGGCAGCGGCTGGTCGTACCAGAAACTCAAGCGCAAGACCGGCGACTTCGCCACCGCCGCCACCGCCGTCCAGCTGCAAATGAAAGGCGCCAACGTTGCCAAAGTTGCCATTGCGCTGACCAATGTCGGCTCGACCGCCCTCAAGGCCAAGGCCGCCGAAGACTATCTGACCGGCAAGGCCATCAACAGCGCCAGCATCGCCGAGGCGGCACGCCTGGCCATGAGCATCTGCGACCCTGCCGCCGACCAGCGCGGCGACGTGGCCTACAAGACCGCCATGTGCGGCGAGATGACGCAGCGTGCGCTGCTGGCTGCGCATGCGCGGGCCAAAGCCTAAACCGACAAGAACACAGGAGACAAGAAAATGGCGAAAACACAAAAAGTGTCATTCAAGCTCAACGGCAAAAGTGTCGAGGCCGTCGTTGAGCCGCGCGAGCTGCTGATCCACACGCTGCGCGAGAAGCTATTGCACACCGGCCCGCACATCGGTTGTGAAACTTCGCATTGCGGTGCCTGCACGGTCGATGTGGACGGCATGTCCGTCAAGTCCTGCACTGTGCTGACGGTGCAATGCGAGGGCGCCGACATGCTGACGATCGAGGGTCTCGATCAAGGCGGCGTGCTGCACGCGCTGCAGCAGGCCTTCCACGAGGAGCATGGTCTGCAGTGCGGCTACTGCACGCCCGGCATGATCACGCGCGCCTACCGTCTGCTCAAAGAGAACCCGAACCCGACCGAGCAAGAAATCCGCTACGGCATCGCCGGCAATCTGTGCCGCTGCACCGGTTACCAGAACATCGTCAAGGCGGTGCAGTCCGCCGCCAAGAAACTGGCAAGCGCGCCAGCCGTGCCGGCCTGACACGGCCCGCACCCGCACCCACCAATAAAGCACAGAACACACCGGAGAATTCAAATGGGCAATATGGCTGAACTCAAGGAACGCGAAGACAAACTGCAGGGCATGGGGACCTCGCTGCTGCGCAAGGAGGATGCGAAGTTCATCCGTGGCCAGGGTGCCTACATAGACGACATCAAGCTGCCGGGCATGCTGTTCGGCGCCATCGTGCGCAGCCCGTATGCGCATGCGAACATCAAGGGCATCAACAAGGCCAAGGCGCTGGCCTGCCCCGGCGTCGTCGCGGTGCTGACGGCTGACGACTTGAAACCGGTCAAGCTGGACTGGATGCCCACCGTGGGCGGCGACGTGCAGGCCGTCCTGGCCGGCAAGAAGGTCTGCTTCCAGATGCAGGAAGTGGCCTTCGTGCTGGCCACCGACCGCTACGCTGCCGCTGACGGCGCCGCCCTGGTCGAGGTGGACTACGAGGAACTGCCGGCCATCGTCGACCCCAAGAAGGCGATGCTGCCCGACGCGCTCATCATTCGCCCCGACATCGCCGAACGGACGGAACTCGGCCACGGCCCGCGCACCCACCCCAACCACATCTTCACCTGGGAGGCCGGCGACAAGGCGGCGGCCGACGCGGCCTTCAAGACCGCCGCCGTGACGGTGCGCGAAGAAATCCTCAATCCGCGCGTGCATCCCTGCCCGCTGGAGACCTGCGGCTGCGTCGCATCGTTTAACAAGGCCACCGGCCACCTGACGGTCTATGTGTCGAGCCAGATCCCGCACCTGTTCCGCACGGTGCTGGCCATGCTCTCGGGCATTGCCGAGAGCAAGATCCGCGTGGTGAGCGGCGACATCGGCGGCGGCTTCGGCAACAAGGTGCCGATCTATCCGGGCTACGTGGCCGCGATTGTCGCGTCCATCGTGACCGGCGTGCCGGTCAAGTGGATCGAGTCGCGCATCGAAAACATCTCCACCACCGGTTTTGCGCGCGACTACCACGGCGTGGGCGAACTGGCGGCCGACAAGAATGGCGTCATCAAAGGCCTGCGCTTCAGCGCGCTGGCAGACCACGGCGCGTTCAACTCGCACGTGTCAGCCAGCAAGCTGCCGGCGGGCTTGTTCTCGATCTGCACCGGCTCGTATGCCATCCCCAACGCCTATTGCCGCGTCGATGCGGTCTTCACCAACAAGGCGCCGGGCGGCGTGGCCTACCGCTGCTCACTGCGCGTGACCGAGGCCGTGTACCTGATCGAACGCATGATCGACGTGCTGGCGCAAAAGCTGGGGCTGGACAAGGCCGAAATCCGCCGGCGCAATTTCGTCAAGCCCGAACAGTTTCCGTACACCACCTCGCTGGGCTGGACGCTGGACAGCGGCAACTACGAGACCGCGCTGGACAAAGTGCTCAAGGCCTGTGACTACGAAGGCCTGCGCAAGGAACAAGCCGCCAAGCGCGCCGATCCGAAATCCCCCACCCTGATGGGCATCGGTGTCTGCACCTTCACCGAGGTCGTCGGTGCCGGGCCGACCAAGATATGCGACATCCTGGGCATCGGGCTGTTTGACAGCTGCGAGATCCGCGTCCATCCGACCGGCGGTGTCATTGCCCGCCTGGGCACCAAATCGCAGGGCCAGGGGCACGAGACCACGTATGCCCAGATCATCGCCACCGAGCTGGGCCTGCCCGCCAGCGACATCGTGGTGGAGGAGGGCGACACCGACAATTCACCGTACGGTGCCGGCACCTGGGGCTCGCGCTCCACGCCGGTGTCGGGCGCAGCGACCGCGCAGGCGGCACGCAAGATCAAGGACAAGGCCAAGAAGATCGCCGCCCATCTGCTCGAAGTCGCCGAGGGCGACCTGGAATGGGAAATCGACCGTTTCACGGTCAAAGGCAACCCGAGCCAGCACAAGACCATGAAGGAAATCTGCATGGTCTCGCACACCGGCAACCTGCCTGCTGGCATGGAACAAGGCCTCAACGCCGTGTCCTACTACGAC
>JBCKKZ010000038.1:0-18297 GCA_038904015.1 Burkholderiales bacterium
GCTCCTGGTTGCGCTGCTCGGCCTGGCTGGCTGCATGGAGGTCGAGCAGACGGCGACGGCGAAGCAGGCGGGCCAGACCGTCAGGCGCGACACGGCGGCCTGGAACAACGAGCCGATCGCCCATGGCCCGAAGTGGACAAAGGGCGATCGCACCAGCTGGGAAGAGCAGATCAAGAAGCGGCAACTCGCGCAGCACGAGCACCGGCGGATTTATCAGTAGCCCCCGCCCAGGCACGACAAGGAGAAGTCCATGTATACGCTCTCCCGCCTGACCGGCTGGCTGATTCTGGCGCTTGCGCTCGCATCGCCCGCCGCAGCGCAGACGCAGCCGGCCCAGGCGCCCGCCGCAGATCCGGTCAAGGAGCAGCAGAAGCGCACGGTCGATCAGCCCGGCAACAATGCCCCGGTCTGGCGCGAAGTGCGTTCGGGCGAGGCGAACTACACCTCCGCGCAAGGGCGCGAAGCCGGCATCCTGATCCAGCCGCAGGCCCGCTTTCCGGGCCAGGACAGCATGACGACCGCGGGCGAGGCCTGGCGCCAGTTCAGGAACGGTCCGATCACCTTCTACGGCGGCTGGCTGGTGGTGCTGGTGTGCGCGGTGATCGCGGCGATCTATTTCGCCATGGGGCCGATCAAGCTGCACGACAAGCCGAGCGGTCGCATGATCGAGCGCTTCTCGCTCGCCGAGCGCTGGGCGCACTGGGTGATGGCGATCAGCTTCTGCGTGCTGGCGGTGTCCGGGCTGATCCTTCTCTTCGGCAAGCACGTGCTGCTACCGGTGTTCGGCTACACGCTGTTCTCGTGGCTGAGCGCGCTGGCGAAGAACCTGCACAATTTCGTCGCGCCGCTGTTCATCGTGAGCCTGCTGGTGTTCATCGTCATGTACATCAAGGACAACCTGCCGGAGAAGGGCGACCTGAACTGGCTCATCAACGGCTGGAAGATGTTCAAGGGCGAGCACCTGCCCTCCGGGCGCTTCAACGGCGGCGAAAAGGTCTGGTTCTGGGGCGGCGTGGTGGTGCTGTGCCTGGTCATCAGCGTCTCGGGTGTGATCCTGCTGTTCCCGAACATCGCGGCGTTCGAATTGCGCGCGACCTTCCAGCAGGCGAGCGTGGTGCACGCGATCGCGGCGGTGCTGGTGATCGCAGCCGGCATCGGCCACATCTACATGGGCACGGTCGGAGTGGAGGGCGCCTACGGCAACATGCGCGATGGCGTGACCGACGAAACCTGGGCGAAGGAACACCACGAGTATTGGTACAACGACGTCAAATCCGGCAAGGTCGCGGTGAAATCCGCCGCGAAATCGGGCGCCGCGCCCCAGACCCAGCATTGAGGAAGAGGGAGCAGACCATGAAGAAATTCGCGATTGTCGTCACGCTCGCAGCCGGCCTGGGCATCGGTTCACTCGCCGGCGTGCAGGCCAAGCTGCCGCTGGCGCCGCCCAAGAGCGACGCCGAGAAGACCGCCGAGGCCGAGAAGGCCGCCGCCACGAAAGCCAAGGAGGCGGAACTGAACGCCAAGTACCAGGACAAGGCGGTGGCCAACTACAAGAAGAACAAGGGCATCGTCGAGCCCAAGGCGTCACCCGCCACGACCTCCGGAAAGAAGTAGCCGCAGCCGGCGCGCGCAGCGCGCGCCTGCGCGGTGATCCAGCGCAGCTAGCCCGGCTCCCGCTCTTCCGGCGGCTTGATATGCCGGAAGGCCGCCAGCAGCATCAGGTCGTAGACGATCTTCAGGCCGCCGCATAGCAGCAGCGGCCACACCGTGTACCCGGCAGCGAATAGCGCGCCCGCGAGCGCCGGGCTTGCCGCCGAGGCGAGGCTGCGCGGCACGGAGGTGACGCTTGCCGCGGCCGGCCGCTCGGCTTCGGTGACGACCGCCATCACATAAGACGAACGCGTAGGCACGTCCATCTGCGACAGCGCGGCGCGCACCAGCAGCAGCGCCAGCGCCCATTCAACCGACGGCACGAACGCCGCCGCGATCAGGCACAGGCTGGAGGGAATGTGCGTGAACACCATCGTATTGATGAGTCCGATGCGCGCCCCTATCCAGGCGGCGACGGGGAAGGAGAACGCCGACAGAACGCCGGTCCAGAAGAAGAACAGGCTCGCCGCGGCGAGCGACAGCTCGAAGCGCTGGAACAGCCAGAGCGCGAGCAGCGACTGGACCACGAAGCCGCCGGCAAAGGAATCGATGCTGAACAGCGCCGCCAGCTTGTAGACGATGCGCCGCGAGGGGCCAAGGCCCGCGGCGGGTTGCGCGCCCGGCGTATGCGCGGGGACAGGGATGCGCGCGTAGGCCAGGCCTCCGAGAACTCCTAGCACCCCATAGGCCAGGAACATGACCTTGATCCCAGCCAGCTTGCCGATACCGAGCAGAGCCAGCGCTTCGGGCGTTGCCGCTGCGAGCGATCCGACGGCGCCCGCAAGCGCGCCGATCAGGCTGTAGCGCGCAAACGCGCGGGTGCGCTCGGCCGGTGTAACCGCGCCAGTGAGCAGGGTATGCTCCAGCGGCACGAAAATGCTGGTGCTGCCGCCCGAAGGGTTGATGGTGCCGACGAACGCGACCAGCAACAGGATCGCGTAATCGCTCGTCGCCGCATAGGCGAGCCCGGTGCCGGCCATCAGCACGGAGGCCGCCAGCAGCAGCCTGCGGTGATCGTGGCGCCCGCCCAGGAAGCCGATCGCCAGAGTGAGCAAGGCCGAGCCGAGCAGCGCCAGCGTCGCCACCACGCCGACCTCGAACGCATCCAGGCCGAGCGCGATGAGATAGACCGGCAGCAGGATCGCGACGAAGCCGTCGCCGAAATCGCGGATCGCGCGCGCGAGGTAGACGCAGCCGGCCGCGGATGGGGGCGCCGCGCGCGCTAATGCCACTTCTCTAGACGCCCTCGACGAATATCAGCTGCGAGTTCGCGGCCTTGAGCCGCATGGCGAGGAGCGGTTTGTACTCCGGGGAGTCGTACCACTTGCGCGCCCAGCCGCCTTCCTTCGGTTCCACGGCGCCGCCGCGAACGATGTACTTGCCGCCGTAGGCGGGCATCCGTATTCCTTGGTTGATGTCAGCGCAGCAGCGTAACGGCGAGCCCCGCCAGCGCGCAAGCACCGATTACCGGCATCACGCCGGCCTTGAAACGGAACAGCGCAACCAGTGCAGCGAGCCCGATCGCGGCGGAAATCCAGTCGAACGCGCCTTCCATGCCTTGCGGCCACAGCACGTGATAGGCGAAGAACATGGCGAGATTCAGGATCACGCCCACCACCGCGGCGGTGATGCCCGTGAGCGGTGCGCTGAACTTGAGGTTGCCGTGGGTGGTCTCGATGAACGGTGCGCCCATGAAAATGAAGATGAACGATGGCAGGAAGGTGAAATAGGTCGCGACCAGAGCGCCGGCGACGCCCGCACCGAGGAAACCGACGAAGGCGACCACCATGATCAGCGGCCCGGGCGTGGTTTCGCCGAGCGCGAGGCCGTCGATCATCTGCGTGGCGGTGAGCCAGCCGTAGTGCTCCACCGCGCCCTGGTACACATAGGGAAGCACCGCATACGCGCCGCCGAAAGTGAGCAGCGCCGCCTTGGTGAAGAACCAGCCCATCTGCGTGAGCGTTCCCTGCCAGCCCCAGGCGAGCAGGAGCGCGCCCATCGCCAGCGCCCAGAGCGCGATGCCGGCGGCGGCATAGGACCAGAACTTCGCCCAGAAGAACAGGGCGTGCGCAGGCGTCGGCGTGCCATCGTCGATCACGGCAGGTCCGTAGGTATTCTGTTTTTGATGTGTGTTTTTAAAGTCAAAGACTGCCGGAAAAAAGCGACCGCCAACATAGCCAATCAATCCCGCCGCGATCACGATTACGGGGAACGGCAGCTTGAGCGCAAAGATGGCGACGAAGGCCGCTGCCGCGATCGCCCAAAGCGCGGGATGCTTGAGCGCGCGTGAGCCGATGCGGTGCGCTGCGGCGACAACTATTGCCGTTACCGCCGGCTTGATGCCGTAGAAGGTGCCCGCGACCACCGGCACGTTGCCCCAAGTGACGTAGATCCACGACAGCGCGATCAGGATAAACACCGAAGGCAGCACGAACAGGCCGCCCGCGACGATGCCGCCCCAGGTGCGGTGCATCAGCCAGCCGATGTAGGTGGCGAGCTGCTGCGCCTCGGGACCGGGCAGCACCATGCAGTAGTTGAGCGCGTGGAGGAACCGGTTCTCCGAGATCCAGCGGCGTTTCTCCACCAGTTCCTGGTGCATGATCGCGATCTGGCCGGTCGGCCCACCGAAGCTGATGAAGCCCAGCTTCAGCCAGAAGCGGAACGCTTCGCCGAATGACACCGGCGCGGGTGCATTCGACGCGCCAGCATTTTCGCTACTCATTTCGGTTGCACCGGCCTGCCGGACTTCTTCCAGTCCTCGATGCCACCGGACAGGTAGCGCGCCGCGACGCCGGCATCGCGCAGGCGGGCGGCGGTCGACTGTCCGACCTCATGACCGTATACGCAATAGACCACCACCTGCGCGCCTGCCATCTCGCCCGCCCATTCGTCGACCTTTTCCGGGTCGCGCCAGACTGCGGCTTCGATCAGTTCCGGCGCCGCCTCATAGGCGCCCTTGCGGCGCACATCGATGCGTTTCAGGCCGGCCGCACGCTGGATTTCGTCGGCCCCGATCGCGAGCGTTGCAGTGGATGCCTCGACCGCGGCCGCGTAGCGCAGCGCCACGCCATCCCAATCGATGTTCTCCATGAACGCGGCGACATAGGCCTTGGCGTTCGCGCCAAAGTCCATGTGGTACGAGTGCTCGTACATGTCGAGCGCCAGGATCGGTGTCGCGCCCGCCAGCAGGTGGGTGTGATCGGCGGCCCAATGGTTCAGGAGCCGGTTCTCGCGCGCGGACCAGGAAAGCAGGGCCCAGCCCGAGCCGCCGCCCAGTGCCGTGGCGAGGCCGGTGAATTCCTCCCGCCAGCGCTCGAACGAGCCGAAATCGCGCTTCAGCCCGACGCCGAATCCCGCCGGCTTGCCGGCCGCCTTGAGCTTGCCATCGCCGCCCAGGCTGGCGAAATAGAGTTCGTGCAAACCCATGGAGTTGGCCGCGATCAGCTCCTCGCGTTTCAGTCCGTTGAT
This sequence comes from Burkholderiales bacterium, assembly GCA_038904015.1. GTDB lineage: Bacteria > Pseudomonadota > Gammaproteobacteria > Burkholderiales > SG8-39 > RBG-16-66-20. The sequence goes on from JBCKKZ010000038.1 coordinate 5,119, forward strand.
GCGGAAGCCGGGCGCGGATCCCCAATCGAGCGCGGCGAGCTCGGACCGGATCGCGTGCAGCCGCTTGACTGCCCCGCTATAGTTGTTCTGATGATGGGATTGCAAGAGGCGCTCCGAGAGGCCTCGCAGCGTCGCGGGATCGAAAGGCAAGGGACGGATTGCGGGATTCATTTGTAGGCCTCCGGGTTCCAGGTGTGCATCTCGTGATCGTCCGCGTACAGCCTGGACAGGCCCAGGGAAACGGCGGCCAGGCCGGCGCACTGCGGCGCCAGGTCTGGCCGGCCGGTATCGGCGCCGCGCACCAGGTCCGGTGCTTCGCGGAAGCGTTCGTTCCTGCGAACGTCGATGACGAGCGGAGGCCGGGTTGAAGCAAGGGATTGCCGAAGCGATGCTGCTGATATGCCGGGTGCGTCCATGGCGCTCTCCTTAAGAGTCCCGCAGAGCTTGGACGCACCGGCGTCTTGTTGGGGTGAGGCAACTGCGGCGGGGAGCCTGCGATCCCCGAGGCGCGAATCATGCGCCCGCGGGCCGCGGGCTGTCAAGCATGGGCTTGTATCATCGTGAACTGCGCTGAAGGAGGAAAAGTCCTTGCTCTCTGCGATTGCTGAAGGCCTGCGGCTCGTTGCCACGCTCGACCTGCGCCTGTGGGAGATCGTCGGACTCAGCCTCGCGGTAAGCCTTTCGGCGGTGATATTCGCGACGCTACTGGGGCTACCGCTAGGCGCGGCGATCGGCGTGAGCCGTTTCCCCGGCCGGCAGGTGCTCATCGTGACGCTGAATGCGCTGATGGGATTGCCTCCGGTGGTGGTCGGACTCGTGATTTACCTGCTTCTGTCGCGCGCGGGCCCGCTCGGCGAGCTCGGCATGCTCTTCACGCCGGCTGCGATGGTGGTCGCGCAGACGGTGCTGATCCTGCCGATCATCGCGGCGCTGTGCCGGCAGGCGGTGGAGGATGCCTGGCGGGAGTACGAGGAGCAGTTGCGCTCCCTCGGCGTGGAGGGCATGCGCGCGGCGCTGACGATCGTCTGGGATATCCGTTTCTCGCTGCTGACCGCGGTGCTCGCGGGCCTCGGGCGCGCCAGCGCCGAGGTCGGCGCAGTGATGATCGTGGGCGGCAACATTGACGGCGTTACGCGTGTCATGACGACCACCATCGCTCTCGAGACTTCGAAAGGCGACCTGCCGCTCGCGCTCGGGCTGGGCATGGTGCTGATCGCGATCGTGCTCGCATTGAATGCCGCGGCCTACCTGCTGAAGGAGGCCGCGCAGCGGCGCTACGGATGATTCTTCCTCTCAGGATGGAAGCAGTGTCGTTCGCGGCGGGCGGGCGGGCGATCGTCGGGCCGTTGACGCTGGATATCGCGGCCGGGCCGAGCACCATCATCCTGGGGGCGAACGGCGCCGGCAAGAGCGTCCTGATGCGCCTGATGCACGGCCTGCTTGACCCCACCTCCGGGAGCGTGGTGTGGAGCGAAGGCGATCCCGGACGGGTGCGCCGGCAGCAGGCGATGGTGTTCCAGCACCCGATCATGCTGCGCCGCTCGGCGCTCGCCAACGTCACCTACGCTCTCAAGGTTGCCGGCGTACCGGCCGTCGAGCGCGAGCTGCGGGCGAACGAAGCGCTGCGCGAAGTTGGACTTCTGCAGGTCGCCAATCGCCCGGCAAGGGTGCTCTCGGGCGGCGAGCAACAACGCCTGGCACTCGCGCGCGCCTGGGCGCTGCATCCCGAGGTGCTGTTTCTGGACGAGCCTACCGCGAGCCTCGATCCGAGCGCGACGCGCGAGATCGAAACCGTGATCAAGGCGTTCGACGCCGCCGGCACGAAAATCATCATGGCGACGCACAACTTGGGCCAAGCGCGCCGCCTCGGCGACGAAGTCATCTACCTGCACCAGGGACGGGTGCTGGAGCGCGCCCCGGTGGACCAGTTCCTGTCGCAACCGGGCAGCGCCGAGGCTGCGGCCTTCATCAAGGGTGAATTGCCGTGGGTTTGATCTGCGGGTTTTTGCTCGGTCTGTTTGCAAGCACATCCATTCTTGCCCAATACCAATTCATTACCGTTGCCTCGACGACTTCGACCGAACAGTCCGGCCTGTTCAGGCACCTGCTGCCGATATTCGAGAAAAGTTCCGGCATCCAGGTCCGCGTGGTCGCGGTTGGCACCGGCCAGGCGCTCGACATGGGCCGCCGCGGCGACGCCGACGTCGTTTTCGTGCACGATGCGGCCGCGGAAAAGAAATTCATGGGCGAGGGCCATGGCATCGCCCATCGCAAGGTGATGTACAACGACTTCGTGCTGGTCGGGCCGAAAGCGGATCCGGCGAAGGCGGCGGGGCGCGACATCGTCGCGGCGCTCAAGCGGATCTACGATGCCAGGGCGGCATTCGTTTCGCGCGGCGACAAGAGCGGAACGCACGCCGCGGAGTTGCGGCTGTGGTCGGCAGCCGGCGTCGACATTGTGGCGCAAAGGGGGGTGTGGTACCGCGAAACCGGCTCCGGCATGGGGCCGGCGCTCAATACCGCTTCCGGCATGAATGCCTATGCGATCGCCGATCGTGGCACGTGGCTTTCCTTCAAGAACCGGGGCGAGCTGGCGATTCTGGTAGAGGGCGACAGCCGCCTGTTCAACCAGTACGGCATCATGCTCGTCAATCCGACGAAGCACACCCACGTCAAGAAGGAATTCGGTCAGAAATTCATCGACTGGATCGTCTCGCCTGACGGGCAGCAGGCAATCGCCGGCTACACGATCGGCGGCGAACAGTTATTCTTCCCGAATGCGACGAAGTGAAACGGTGCGGTATCGCGGCCTGACATTGCGAGTGTTGGGTCGAGAGACTCCGGCGATTGGGCCAGGGAAGGCCGAGCTAATTGAGCGTATCGCGCGGACAGGTTCCATTTCGGCCGCAGCGCGGGCGATGGGAATGTCCTATCGGCGCGCGTGGCTGCTCGTCGACGCGTTGAATGAGGACTTCAATGAGCTTGTGGTGATCACAGTGGCAGGCGGGCGGCAAGGCGGAGGTGCGAGCGTTACCCCGTTTGGCAGGATGCTGACCCGGCGCTTTCGAAAAATGGAAGAGAAAGCGACGGCGGCAATTGCCGCGGATCTGAAGTACTTCACGGGCTTGCTCAGGGCGCGTTCTCCTCGGCGAAAGAAGAGGTAGCTCTTTGCGGAATTCGTTATATTCCGTGGTATATAGCGCTCATGGAAGTCATGAACGGGACATCTGTCGGCCTTCTTGCCGCAGGCATGCTGGCGGCTGCGTTCCTCTATGCATCCGTGGGCCATGGGGGTGCGTCGGCCTATATCGCGGCTATGGCCATCGCCGGGGTCGCGCCCTCGGAAATGCGGCCGATGGCGCTTCTGCTGAACGTTCTAGTGTCGTCGATCACTACATACAAGTTCTGGCGCGCAGGCCATTTCCGCTGGAGGCTATTCTGGCCGTTGGCGATAGCTTCGATTCCGGCTGCCTACCTCGGCGGCGCAATCACGCTTCCGGGCTCGGCGTTCAAGATTCTGGTCGGTGTGGTGCTGCTCTATGCAGGGTGGCAACTATGGCGGAGTGCGCGCGCAGGGGAGGAGTTACGGCCTGCTCGAAAGCTTGCGATTCCCGTGGCCATGGCCGTCGGCGCCGGGTTGGGGGTGCTGTCCGGCCTGACGGGGGTAGGCGGGGGAATTTTCCTGAGCCCTTTGCTTCTGCTGTTCGGATGGGCTGGAACGAGGCAGACTTCGGCGGTTTCCGCACCGTTTATCCTGGCGAACTCGATTGCAGCGCTTGCCGGAGGCTTTTTCGGTAAGGGATTTGCCGTGTTGCCCGACTATTTCTGGATCCTGGCGGTGGCGGTTCTCATCGGTGGCTGGGCGGGCGCGGAATACGGCAGCCGGCGCTTCGCTAATCCGCTCATCCGCCAGGTGCTGGCGGTGGTTCTCGCGATCGCCGGCGGCAAGATGGTTCTGGTGTAGATTCCGGCTTCCTCAAAGGGTACCCATGAGCAACTACTACGAATCCGAAGACCTGAAAAAATTCGGCGACATCGGCCAGCACGCCAAGGCGCTTGCCGACGACTTCTTCCGGTATTATGCCAACGTTACCGGCACCGATGGCGCGCTGTCGAAGCGCGAAAAGGCGCTCATCGCACTGGCCGTGTCGCACGCGCAGAAATGCCCCTACTGCATCGACGCCTATACGACGCAGTGCCTGGAGACCGGCGCCAATCCGGAGCAGATGATGGAGGCGGTGCACGTGGCCGCCGTGATGCAGGCCGGCATCACGCTGGTGCACTCGGTGCAGATGCAGAACCACTTGAAGAAGCTGGTGCTTTGAACGCGGTTTTTCCTATCAGGGTTCTGGAAGAAAAATCGAAATACGATTTCGCGGGGTTGCTGCGCGCGCACGGCATCGAGCTGCCGCCGGTGTCGATCGACACGCTGCAGGTCAACATCACCAAGCTCTGCAACCAGGTCTGCCGCCACTGCCACGTGGATGCGTCACCGTCTCGCACCGAAAAGCTCTCGCCGGCTGGCGTGGCCAAGTGCTTGGAGATCCTGGAGCGTCATCCGCAGATCGCAAACCTCGACATCACGGGCGGGGCACCAGAACTGCATCCGGGCTTCGATGCGTTCGTCGAGAAGGCGGTCGCGCTCGGCAAGCACGTCATGGTGCGGCACAACCTGACGGTGCAGCTCGACGGCAATCCGCAAACCGGCGAGAACAAGGAATATCTGCCCGGATTCTTCGCCCGCAACGGGGTCGAGGTGATTTCCTCGCTGCCTTACTACCAGGAGTTCTTCACCGACGCGCAGCGCGGCTCTGGCGTGTTCAAGAAGAGCATCGAGGCGATGCAGCGTCTCAACCGGGAAGGCTTCGGCGTTGCAGGCAGCGGCCTCGTGCTCAACCTGGTCTACAACCCCGTTGGCGCGTACCTGCCGGCCGCGCAGGCGGGACTGGAAGCCGACTACAAGCGCGAGCTGAAGGACAAGTTCGGCCTGGTGTTCAACGGTCTGTATACGATCACCAACATGCCGATCAACCGTTTCAGGCTGCATCTGGAGAAGTCCGGGCAGTACGAGGCGTACATGGAAAAACTGCTCGCTGCGTTCAATCCGGCCGCGGCCGCAGGTGTGATGTGCCGCAGCCTCATCAGCGTCGGCCACGATGGCCGCATCTACGACTGCGACTTCAACCAGATGCTGGAGATGGATGCAGTGGACGGCCGGGGCCGGCCGCTCAGCATCTTCGACTTCGATTTCGACAGGGCACTGGCGAGGCGGATCCGCTTTGACGATCATTGCCTGGGTTGCACGGCGGGAGCGGGCAGTTCCTGCGGCGGCGCGACCGCATGAGCATGAAGACCTTTGGTCGTCAATGAAAACCTTCGGTTTTGCGGGCTGGTCCGGCAGCGGCAAGACCACGCTGATCGAAAAGCTGATACCGCTGTTCGTGCAGCGCGGGCTGCGCGTCTCGCTCATCAAGCACGCGCACCATACCTTCGACGTGGACCATCCGGGCAAGGATTCCTGGCGCCACCGCCATGCAGGCGCGACCGAAGTGCTGGTCACCTCGTCGCGGCGCTGGGTGCTGATGCACGAACTGCGCGGGGCGCAGGAACCGTCGTTCGATGAGCAGATCGAACACTTCTCGCCTTGCGACCTGCTGGTCGTGGAGGGCTACAAGTTCGCGCCCATCCCCAAGCTCGAGGTCTGGCGCGCCGCGACGGGGGAGGGGTTGCTGCACCCGAACGATCCGCATATCGTCGCCATCGCGACCGATACCCGGCTGGAGACCAAGCTGCCACAACTCGAGTTGAACGACCACCAGGGCATCGCCGCGTTCATCGTGGCGCACCTGAAGCTCGCATGAACAAGGGGCTGCTTTCCGTGGACGAGGCGCTCGAGACGCTGCTGGCCGGCGCGCAGCCGGTAGCCGGGATCGAGCAGGTCTCGACCATGGACGCCGCGGGCAGGGTACTGGCGCGGGATCAGACCTCGACCATGGACGTGCCGCCGATGGACAACAGCGCCATGGATGGGTACGCGATACGTCTTGCGGATGTTTCTGCCTTGAATACAAGATTAAAAATTGGTCAGCGCATCCCGGCAGGTTCGGTAGGCAAGCCGCTGGAGCCCGGAACTGCGGCGCGGATTTTCACTGGCGCCCCTGTTCCGGCAGGCGCTGATGCGATCGTGATGCAGGAATTTTGTTCGGTTGATGGTGAATATGTTTTTGTAAAAAAATTCCCGGAAAAGGGAGAATGGATTCGTTTTATTGGTAGCGATATCCGCAAAGGCGGCTTGGTGCTCGCCGCGGGCAAGCGCCTGCTGCCGCAGGACACCGGGCTCGCGGCCTCGGTCGGCATCAAGACGCTGCCGGTGTATCGCAAGGTGCGGCTGGGGCTCTTTTTCACCGGCGACGAACTTGTGATGCCGGGCGACCCGCTGCCGCCGGGCAGGATCTACAACTCCAACCGCTTCACGCTGAACGGACTGGCGGGCGCTTTTGGCTGCGAAGTGCGCGACTACGGCATCGTGCCAGACCGGCTGGATGCGACGCGCGAAGTATTGCGGCGTGCCGCCGGCGAAAACGACATCATCGTCACTTCCGGCGGTGTGTCGGTGGGCGACGAGGATCACGTCAAGCCTGCCGTGGAGGCCGAGGGGTCGCTGCTGATGTGGAAGATCGCGATGAAGCCGGGCAGGCCTCTGGCATTTGGAAAAGTGAAAGACGCCGCCTTCATCGGGCTGCCGGGCAATCCCGTGTCCAGTTTCGTGACCTTCCTTATTTTCGTGCGGCCCTTCCTGCTGAAAACGCAGGGGCACACCGAGGTGATGCCGCGCGCCATCGACGCCCGCGCCGATTTCGACTGGCCGGAGCCGGATCTACGGCGCGAATTCCTGCGCGTAAAATGGAATGTGCAGGGAGGGCTCGACCTCTATCCGACGCAGGACTCCGCGGTGATGACCTCGACGGCCTGGGCGGACGGGCTGGTCGACAACCCGGCAGGCGGCGCGATTGCGCGCGGCGAGCGCGTCCGCTTCCTGCCGTATTCGGAGTTGTATCGATGAAAGTAAAAGTTCTCTATTTCGCGAGCATCCGCGAGAAACTCGGCCGGGATGCCGAAGAGATCGAGCTTCCGGCGGAAGTTGCGACGGTCGCGAGCTTGCGCTCGCACCTGCGCTCGCGTGGCGGTGCGTGGGAGGACGCGCTGGCGGAAGGCAAGCTGTTGCGCGCAGCGGTGAACCAGGATATGTCGCAACCGACGGCGGCAATCAAGGCGGGCGACGAGGTGGCGTTCTTCCCCCCGGTGACCGGCGGATGAAGATTTCGATCCAAAAAGAGGACTTTGATCTTGGGGTCGAGGTAAAGGCAATATCAGGCAACCCCAAGATCGGTGCTGTCGCCAGCTTCATTGGCCTGGTGCGCGACGTCGAGATGACGCTTGAGCACTATCCGGGCATGACCGAGCGCGCGATCGGCGGGATCGTCGAGGAGGCCAGGACGCGCTGGCAGGTGATGGACTGCAGCGTGATCCACCGCTACGGCGTGCTGAAGCCGAACGATCAGATCGTGCTGGTGGCGGTGGCGAGCGGCCACCGCGGCGACGCGTTCGCGGCCTGCGAGTTCATCATGGACTACCTGAAGACCCGGGCGCCGTTCTGGAAAAAGGAATGGTCGGCCGGCGGCGCGCGCTGGGTCGAGGCAAAGGACGTGGACGACAAGGCGGCCGAGCGCTGGCGATGACCGTGCCGGTCATACTTGGATGAATGCGTCGGCCTTCCTCGCTGTCGCGGTGGGTGGAGTGCTCGGTGCTTGGGCGCGCTGGGGGCTTGCGACCTGGCTCAATCCCGGCAGCCCGGCTCTTCCGGCGGGAACCCTGATCGCGAACATCGGCGGCGGTTACATGGTCGGCATCGCGGTCGCGTTTTTTTCCGCGAATGCCTCGATGGCGCCGGAATGGCGACTCGCCTGCATCACCGGATTCCTCGGCGCGCTGACGACGTTCTCGACGTTCTCCGCCGAATCGGTGGAGCTGCTGCTGGCGGGGCGCTACGGCGCCGCGGTGCTGCATTCCGGCGCCCACCTGTTCGGCTCCATCGCCGCAACGTTTCTCGGCATCCTGAGTTACCGGGCACTGGCCTGAGTTCCGCTCCTGGCGCACCGCCCACCCCCCGCATCCCGCGCGGCATCTGGATGCTGGGCTTCGTCAGCCTGTTCATGGACATCTCTTCGGAGATGATCCACAGCCTGCTGCCGGTCTTCATGGTGTCCTCGCTGGGCGCCTCCGCGCTCGCGGTCGGCATCGTGGAGGGCATCGCCGAATCGACCGCCCTGATCGTGAAGGTGTTTTCCGGCGCGATCAGCGATTACTTCGGCAAGCGCAAGGCGTTGGCGGTGCTCGGCTACGGCCTCGGCGCGCTGTCCAAGCCGCTGTTCGCGCTCGCGTTCTCCGTCAACTGGGTGCTCGGCGCGCGCTTCATGGACCGGATCGGCAAGGGCATCCGCGGCGCGCCGCGCGATGCCCTGATCGCCGATCTTGCGCCGCCGGAAATTAGAGGCGCCGCGTTCGGTCTGCGTCAATCGTTGGATACGGTGGGCGCGTTTCTCGGCCCGCTTTTTGCCATCGGCCTGATGCTGCTGTGGGCGGGAGATTTCCACGCGGTGTTCTGGTGCGCGGTGATACCGGCGGTCGTCGCCGTGCTGCTGCTCATATTCGGCGTCGAGGAGGCGAGGCCAGTCACAGGCCGCGTGCCGGCCGCGCCGATCGGCTGGCATTCGGTTCGCGAATTCGAGCGGGCGTACTGGCTGGTGGTCGTGCTCGGTGCGGTGTTCACGCTCGCGCGCTTCAGCGAGGCGTTCCTGATCCTGCGGGCGCAGCAGCAAGGCCTGCCGGACAGTTTCGCGCCGTTGGTGCTGGTAGTCATGAACCTGGTGTATGCCGCGACGGCGTACCCGGTGGGCCGGCTCGCCGATCGGGTGGGCCCGCTGAAACTGCTTGGCGCGGGGCTTGCCGTGCTGATCGCTGCCGACCTGGTGCTCGCGCGTGCGGGCGGCTTGGCGGCGGTCGCGTGCGGTATCGCTCTGTGGGGATTGCACATGGGCCTGACCCAGGGTGTCCTGGCGACGATGGTGGCCGATGCAGCGCCGGCGCATTTGCGCGGCACCGCATTCGGCATCTTCAATCTCGCCAGCGGCCTCGCGGTACTCGTGGCGAGCGTACTCGCCGGATTTCTCTGGGACCAGTTCGGTGCGGCCACGACGTTCTACGCCGGCGCCGTGTTTTCGGTGCTCGCGCTGGGCCTGGCGCTGGCGGCCCCCGGCTTGATTTCACGCAAAAAGGCCCCAACTGCAATAAGGTAGATTCATGGAAAGTTCAGTGCCATGCGATACGACAAATTCACCACCAAGCTGCAGGAAGCCTTCGCCGAGGCGCAGAGCCTCGCGCTGGGCGCGGACCAGCAGCAGATCGAGCCGCAGCACCTGCTGCTTGCCCTCCTTAACCAGGAGGGTGGCGGGGTTGCGTCGCTCGTCGCCCAGGCCGGCGGCAATCCGAACGCGCTCAAGCAGGCGCTGACCCAGGCGATCGGCCGGTTGCCGAAGGTGGAGGGCACGCCGGGCGAGGTGCATGTCTCGCGCGACCTCGGCAACCTGCTCAACGTCGCCGACAAGGAGGCGCAGAAGCGCGGCGACCAGTACATCGCATCCGAACTGTTCCTCCTTGCCTGCGCCGCGGACAAGGGAGAGATCGGCAAGCTTTTCAGGCAAAGCGGCATTGACCGGAAAATGTTGGAAAAGACCATCGAGCAGCTGCGCGGCGGGCAGAGCGTCTCCGGCCAGGCCGATGAATCGCAGCGCCAGGCGCTGAAGAAATACACGCTCGACCTCACCGAGCGCGCCCGCATCGGCAAACTCGATCCGGTGATCGGCCGCGACGACGAAATCCGGCGCTGCATCCAGATCCTGCAGCGGCGCACCAAGAACAATCCGGTGCTGATCGGCGAACCGGGCGTCGGCAAGACCGCGATCGTGGAGGGCCTCGCGCAGCGCATCATCAACGGCGAGGTGCCCGAGAGCCTGAAGGGAAAGCGGGTCCTCGCGCTCGACATGGCTTCCTTGCTGGCAGGCGCGAAATACCGCGGCGAATTCGAGGAGCGGCTGAAATCGGTGCTGAAAGAACTGGCGCAGGACGAGGGCAGCACCATCGTCTTCATCGACGAGCTGCACACCATGGTCGGCGCCGGCAAGGCCGAAGGCGCGATAGACGCCGGCAACATGCTCAAGCCGGCGCTCGCGCGCGGCGAACTGCACTGCATCGGCGCCACCACGCTGAATGAATACCGCAAATACGTGGAAAAGGACGCCGCGCTCGAACGCCGCTTCCAGAAGATCCTGGTCGGCGAGCCGACGGTGGAGGCGACCATCGCCATCCTGCGCGGCCTGCAGGAGCGCTACGAGGTGCACCACGGCGTAGAGATCACCGACCCGGCGATCGTCGCCGCGGTCGAGCTATCCAACCGCTACATCACGGACCGCTTCCTGCCCGACAAGGCGATCGACCTGATGGACGAGGCGGCGGCGCGCATCAAGATGGAGATCGACTCCAAGCCCGAGGTGATGGACAAGCTTGAGCGGCGGCTGATCCAGCTCAAGATCGAGCGCGAGGCGGTTCGAAAGGAGAAAGACGAATCCTCTCTCAAGCGGTTTTCCCTGATCGAGAAGGAAATCGGGCAGCTCGAAAAGGAATTCTCCGACCTCGAGGAAATCTGGAAAGCCGAAAAGGCGCAGGTGCAGGGCAGCCAGCACGTCAAAGAAGAGCTGGAGAAGCTGCGCCTGCAGATGGACGATGCCAGGCGCAACGGCGACTGGCAGAAGATGTCGGAGATTCAATACGGAAAAATTCCCGCACTTGAATCTCAATTGAAAGCCCAGGACAAACCCGTAAAGGCGAAACTACTCCGCACTCAGGTCGGGGCCGAAGAAATTGCCGAGGTGGTGTCGCGCGCGACCGGCATTCCCGTGTCCAAGATGATGCAGGGCGAACGCGACAAGCTGCTGAAGATGGAAGCGCGCTTGCACCAGCGCGTGGTCGGCCAGGACGAGGCCGTGCGCCTCGTGTCGGACGCGATCCGGCGCTCGCGCTCAGGACTATCCGATCCGAATCGGCCTTACGGCAGCTTTCTGTTTTTGGGGCCGACAGGCGTCGGCAAGACCGAGCTCTGCAAGGCGCTGGCCGGGTTCCTGTTCGATTCCGAGGACCACCTGATCCGCATCGACATGTCCGAGTACATGGAGAAGCATTCGGTGTCGCGCCTGATCGGCGCGCCGCCGGGCTATGTCGGCTATGACGAGGGCGGCCAGCTCACCGAGCTGGTGCGCAGGAAGCCGTATGCCGTGATCCTGTTCGACGAGATCGAAAAGGCGCATCCGGACGTGTTCAACGCGCTGCTGCAGGTGCTCGACGAGGGCCGCATGACCGACGGGCAGGGCCGCACCGTGGATTTCAAGAACACGGTGATCGTCATGACCTCGAACCTTGGTTCGCAGATGATCCAGCAGATGGCGCTCAGTGAAGCCGGCGCCGACTACGAGGTGGTCAAGCTGGCGGTGATGGGCGAGGTGAAGGCCCATTTCCGGCCGGAATTCGTCAACCGCATCGACGAGGTGGTGGTGTTCCACAGCCTTGCCGACGACAACATCCGCTCGATCGCGCGGATCCAGCTGAAGTACCTTGCCGCGCGCCTCTCGAAGATGGACTACGGCTTCGACATCACCGACGCCGCGGTCGCGGAGATCGCCAAAGCCGGCTTCGATTCGGTCTACGGCGCGCGCCCGCTCAAGCGCGCGATCCAATCGCAGATCGAGAATCCGCTGGCGAAGGCAATCCTGGAAGGGCGCTTCGCGCCCAGGGACAAGATCCGCGTCGACTATCGCGGGTCTAAAATGATTTTCGAAAAAGAACCCGCAAAAGCGGCGGCATAGGGGACTTCAACTCCGGCCCTGATCCGCCGGGTCTGCTGCAGCATTTCCTCCCACAAACCTTCCATATCCTTGCGGAAGACCACAGCCATGTCGGCGCTCAGCACCGACCAGATGCCGCGGTCGATCTCGATCTTGAGTTCGCCTGACCGCCAACCGACGTAGCCGACGTAATAACGCGCATCGTTCGGTTTCGACTCGATGACCTGGTCGATGGTGTTGACGCGAAACGCCATGTAGAGGTTCTTCATCACCTGCACGGATCCGGCGCCGGGCGCCGCGTCCGTCTTCACCAGCGCCACCAGGGCGCCGCGCGAAAACGGGCCGCCGTAGTGCACCGGGCCCATCACCTTCTTCGAGGGCTCGTGCTCCGGAAACAGGCTGCTGAGGGAGCGCCGGGTGGGACGGTTGAGAATCACGCCGATATGGCCGCCGCTGGGCCCGGGCGCTGCAAGCAGCACGGTCTGGCGGTAATCGAGGTCGCGGAAAGCGGGATGCGCCACCAGCAACATGGCCGCATCCTCGTCCTGCGCCAGCGCAGGCGAGAACCACGGCGCCGCGCAGGCAAGAACTGCGAGGGCGATTAACAGTCGCATGGCGCGGGCCATTTCGCGCGTATTGTAACGCCTGAATTGTGCGTGCGGGGTGCGCGCCGCTCGGCGCGTTCCACCAGTTCCTCCCACAGCCCTTCGGCGCTTTTGCGAAACACCATCGCCTCGTCCGCCGGCAGAATGTACCAGCCGTCGCGCACGAATTCGCTCTCGAGCTGGCGCGGCGCCCAGCCCGAGAGTCCGGCGTAAAGCCGGTATTGCGCCTTGGGGGCAGCCAGCAGCAGCTTGATGTTGTCCGGGTGCATCGTCAGGTAGATGTTCTTCAAGACATGGAACGCCGCCGCGGCGGGCACGGTCTCGGAGCGGTACACGGCGATGAGCGCCTGGCGCATCACCGGGCCGCCGAAGTAGATCGGGCCGCGGTAGTTCTGCGTCGGAAACTCCGGCGAGAGAAATTTCGACAGCGCGAGCGTGCTTGGCCGGTTGATGATCACCCCCACCGTGCTCGCGTCCTCGGTCTGCGTCACGAGCACCACCGTCTTCGCGAAATTCGGATCGAGCAGCGTCGGTTTCGCGATCAAAAACAGGCCGTTGGCAGGCAGGTTCTGCTGCGCAAGCGCCGGCGAACAGGCCCCCAGGACCAGCAGTAGGTCGGC
>JBCKKZ010000039.1:0-17987 GCA_038904015.1 Burkholderiales bacterium
GGTGGCCGCGCCGTCATGCACCTCGCCAAGCTTGTGATTGACGCCGGTGTAGAACAGGATGCGCTCGGTCGTCGTGGTTTTCCCGGCGTCGATATGCGCCGAGATCCCGATGTTCCGATAGTGTTCGATTGGAGTTCTGCGTGCCACGTTCATCACCTAAGCCGTCATCCCTTGAGATAGCCAGTATTCAAAACCTGTAATGCGAAAAAGCCTTGTTCGCTTCAGCCATCCGGTGCACTTCTTCGCGCTTCTTCATCGCGCCGCCGCGGCCCTCGGCTGCTTCCGCCAGCTCGCCCGCCAGGCGCGCCATCATCGACTTCTCGCCGCGTTTTTGCGCCGCCTCGCGGATCCAGCGCATCGACAGCGCCATGCGCCGCACCGGGCGAACCTCGACCGGGATCTGGTCGCGATGCAGGCGATCTACTGGGACGACGCCTCGCAGGGGATGAAGTTCGAGAAAAGGCCGGTTCCCGCGGAGCTCGTGGCGGAGGCCAAGGAATGGCGCGACAAGATGATCGAGGCCGCGGCCGAGGCGAACGAGGAGCTGATGAACAAGTACCTCGAGTCGAACGAACTGTCGGTCGAGGAGATCAAGAAGGGTCTGCGCCTGCGCACCATCAATAACGAGATCGTGCCGATGCTGTGCGGCACTGCGTTCAAGAACAAGGGTGTGCAGGCGATGCTGGATGCGGTGATCGATTACCTGCCTTCGCCGGCGGACATCCCGCCGGTCAAGGGCGAGAACGGCAGGGGCGAGCCGGATTCGCGCCGGCCGGCCGATGAAGAGCCGTTCGCCGCGCTCGCGTTCAAGATCATGACCGACCCTTTCGTCGGCCAACTGTCGTTCATCCGGGTGTACTCCGGCGTGCTCGCCTCCGGCGATACGGTACTCACGTCGGTGCGCGGCCGCAAAGAACGCATCGGCCGGCTGCTGCAGATGCACGCCAACGATCGCACCGAGATCAAGGAAGTACGCGCCGGCGACATCGCCGCCGTGGTCGGGTTGAAGGACGTGATCACCGGCGAGACCATCTGCGACGTGAAGAAGTCCATCACGCTGGAGAAGATGGAGTTCCCGGATCCGGTGATTTCGCAGGCTGTGGAGCCCAAGACCAAGGTCGATCAGGAAAAGATGGGCGTGGCGCTGAATCGCCTCGCGCAGGAAGACCCGTCGTTCCGCGTCCATACCGACGAGGAGTCCGGCCAGACCATCATCTCGGGCATGGGCGAGCTGCACCTGGAAGTCATCGTCGACCGGATGAAGCGGGAATTCAGCGTCGAAGCCTCGGTTGGCAAGCCGCAGGTGGCCTACCGCGAGACCTTCAAGAAGACGCTCGAGTCCGAGGGTAAGTACATCAAGCAGTCGGGCGGCCGCGGCCAGTACGGCCACGTCTGGCTCAAACTCGAGCCCCAGCCCCACGGCACCGGCTACGAATTCGTGGACGGGGTCAAGGGCGGCAGGGTACCGAAGGAATTCATTCCCGCGGTCAAGAAGGGCATTGACGAGGCGCTGCTCGATGGCGTGCTCGCCGGCTACCCGGTGGTGGACGTGAAAGTGACCCTGTTCGACGGTTCGTACCACGACGTGGACTCGAACGAGAACGCGTTCAAGATGGCCGCGATCTTCGCCTTCAAGGACGGCATGCGCGCGGCGAATCCCGTGCTGCTCGAGCCAATCATGGCCGTGGAAGTGGAGACGCCGGCCGATTTCATGGGCAACGTGATCGGCGATCTTTCGGCGCGCCGCGGCGTGTTGCAGGGCCAGGAGGATGTCGCCGGCAGCATGGTCATCAAGGCCGAGGTGCCGCTGGGCGAGATGTTCGGCTACTCGACCACGATGCGCTCGCTGTCGCAGGGCCGGGCCACCTACACGATGGAATTCAAGCATTACGCCGAGGCGCCCAAGAGCGTCGCCGAAGCGGTGATCAGCTCGAAAAAATAACCACCGAGGGTCGAAGATGGCAAAAGGCAAATTCGAGAGAACCAAACCGCACCTGAACGTGGGGACGATCGGGCACGTGGATCATGGGAAAACGACGCTGACGGCGGCGATGACGCATATTCTGGCCAAGAAGTACGGCGGCGAGGCGAAGAACTACGACCAGATCGATGCGGCGCCCGAGGAGAAGGCGCGCGGCATCACGATCAACACGGCGCACGTGGAGTACCAGACCGGCAAGCGCCACTACGCGCACGTGGACTGCCCGGGGCACGCGGACTACATCAAGAACATGATCACGGGGGCGGCGCAGATGGACGGCGCGATCCTGGTGGTGAGCGCGGCCGACGGGCCGATGCCGCAGACGCGGGAACACATCCTCCTGGCCAGGCAGGTGGGGGTGCCCTACATCGTGGTGTTCCTGAACAAGGCCGACATGGTGGACGACAAGGAGCTCCTGGAGCTGGTGGAGGTCGAGGTCCGGGAGTTGCTCTCCAAGTACGAGTTTCCCGGGGACAAGACCCCGATCATCATTGGCTCGGCGCTCAAAGCGCTGGCGGGTGAGGACAGCGACCTGGGGGTGAAGGCGATCCTTAAGCTCGCCGATGCGCTTGACTCCTACATTCCGCAACCGAAGCGGGCGATGGACGGGCCGTTCCTGATGCCGGTTGAGGACGTGTTCTCGATCTCGGGCCGGGGCACGGTGGTGACCGGGCGGGTGGAGCGGGGCGTGATCAAGGTGGGCGAGGAGATCGAGATCGTGGGCTTGAAGCCCACGTTGAAGACGGTGTGCACGGGCGTGGAGATGTTCCGCAAGCTCTTGGATGAGGGCCAGGCGGGGGACAACGTGGGGATCCTGCTGCGGGGCACCAAGCGCGAGGAAGTCGAGCGCGGGCAGGTGCTGGCCAAGCCAGGCAGCATCACCCCGCACGCGAAGTTCGAGTGCGAGGTGTACATCCTGTCCAAGGAAGAAGGCGGGCGTCACACGCCGTTTTTCAACAACTACCGGCCGCAGTTCTACTTCCGCACCACCGATGTGACCGGTGCGGTGGAGCTGCCGAAGGGCACCGAGATGGTGATGCCGGGGGACAACATCAAGATGGTGGTGACGCTGATCACCCCGATCGCGATGGAGCAGGGGCTGCGCTTCGCGATCCGCGAGGGCGGCAAGACCGTGGGCGCCGGCGTCGTCGCCAAAGTGATCGAATAGGGGCATAGCTCAACTGGCAGAGCGTCGGTCTCCAAAACCGAAGGTTGGGGGTTCGATTCCCTCTGCCCCTGCCACAGAACTGGACCTGAACCTGGACAAAGAGGATGGCGGACAAGATAAAACTGGCGCTCGCTGCGCTGCTCGTGATGGCCGGAATCGCCGGTTACTACCTGCTGGCGGCGAACTCCATCGTGCTGCGCATGCTCGCGGTGGTCGCGGGCATCGTCGCGGGTGTGGCAGCGGCTTGGACGAGCGCACTGGGCCAGGAGTTCCTCGCGTTCGCGCGCGAGGCCCTGGTCGAAGTGAGGAAAGTGGTCTGGCCGACGCGCAAGGAAACGGTGCAGACGACCGCCGCGGTGTTTGCGTTCGTGGTGGTGATGGCGGTGTTCCTGTGGGTCAGCGACAAGACTCTGGAGTGGGTGCTGTATGACCTCATCCTAGGATGGAAGAAAACATGACCGCACAAGCAACAACCAAGCGCTGGTACGTGGTGCACGCCTACTCGGGATTCGAGAAATCGGTGCTGCGCGCGCTCGAGGACCGGATCAACCGCGCCGGCATGAAGGACAAGTTCGGCAAGATCCTGGTGCCGGTCGAGGAAGTCGTCGAGATGAAGGGCGGCCAGAAGCACATGTCCGAGCGCAAGTTCTTCCCGGGCTACGTGCTGGTCGAAATGGAAATGAACGACGACACCTGGCACCTGGTCAAGAACACCAACAAGGTGACCGGCTTCGTCGGCGGCTCGGCGATGCGGCCGACGCCGATATCCGAGAAAGAAGTCAGCGCCATCATGCAGCAGATGCGCGAAGGTGTGGAGAAGCCCAAGCCCAAGGTGCTGTTCGAGAACGGCGAGATGGTTCGGGTGAAAGACGGCCCGTTCACCGATTTCCAGGGCACCGTGGAAGACGTGAATTACGAGAAAAGCCGGTTGCGCGTCGCGGTCACGATTTTCGGCAGATCCACGCCGGTGGAGCTTGAATTCGGGCAGATCGAGAAAGCGTAGTAACCCCGGGGAGAGACTTTAGGTCTCGCTTGAACCCACATTAGGAGAGAAACGTGGCAAAGAAGATCGTCGGATTCATAAAGCTGCAGGTTCCTGCAGGCAAGGCCAACCCCGCGCCGCCGATCGGGCCGGCGCTCGGCCAGCGCGGCCTCAACATCATGGAGTTCTGCAAGGCGTTCAACGCGCAGACGCAGAAGGTGGAGCCCGGCCTGCCGTTGCCCGTGGTGATCACGGCGTATACGGACAAGAGCTTCAGCTTCATCATCAAGACGCCGCCGGTCACGGTGCTGATCAAGAAGGCCGCCGGGATCGAGTCGGGCAGCCCCCGGCCGCATACCGACAAGGTCGGCAAGATCACGAAGAAGCAGGTAGAGGAAATCGCCAAGGTAAAAATGCCGGACCTGAGTGCCGCCAGCCTCGAGGCCGCGATGCGCACGGTTGCGGGCAGCGCGCGTTCCATGGGCATCATCGTGGAGGGCATGTAGATGGCTTCGATCTCCAAGCGCAGGAAGGCGATCGCGAGCAAGGTGGACCGCGCGAAGGCCTACGCGGCCCTCGAGGCGATGAAGCTGGTCAAAGAGACGGCGACCGCGAAATTCGACGAATCGGTGGACGTCGCGGTCAATCTGGGCATCGATCCCAAGAAGTCGGACCAGACGGTGCGCGGTTCCGTGGTACTGCCGGCCGGCACCGGCAAGAAGGTGCGCGTCGCAGTGTTCGCGCAGGGCGACAAAGCCCAGGCGGCGAAGGCGGCAGGCGCGGAGCTGGTGGGCATGGAAGACCTCGCCGAGAGCATCAAGGGCGGCAGCATGGAATTCGACGTCGTCATCGCGGCGCCCGATGCGATGCGGATCGTCGGCCAGCTCGGCCAGATCCTGGGGCCTCGCGGCCTGATGCCGAATCCGAAAGTCGGCACCGTGACGCCGGACGTCGCGGCCGCCGTGAAGAACGCGAAGGGCGGCCAGGTTCAGTTCCGGGCCGACAAGACCGGCATCGTGCAATGCACGATCGGCCGCGCCTCGTTCACGCCAGAGCAGTTGCGCGACAACCTGGGAGCGCTGCTGGACGCGCTCAACAAGTCGAAGCCGGCGAGCACGAAAGGAATCTTTCTGAAGAAGGTGTCGGTGTCGAGCACGATGGGACTGGGCGTGAAGGTCGATCCGTCCTCGTTCTCGGCGCAGGCGCAGTAATCAACGTAAGGAGAGTGACCTTGGGTCTTAACCTAGAGCAGAAGCAAGCGCTCGTAAGCGAGATCGCGGCGCAGCTCGGCAGCGCGCAGTCGGTGATCGTCGCGGAATATCGCGGCCTCGACGTCGGCGCGGTCACCGACCTGCGCTCGAAAGCGCGCAAGGCCGGCCTCTACCTGCGGGTGCTGAAAAACTCCCTCGCGCGGCGCGCCGTCAAAGGCACGCCGTTCGAGAAGCTGTCCGAGCAGATGGTCGGACCGCTGATCTACGGCATTTCGCAGGATCCGGTCGCCGGCGCCAGGGTGCTCTCGGCCTTCGCCAAGGACAACGAGAAACTCGTGATCCGCGGCGGAGCGATGCCCAACCTGCTGATGTCCGTGAAGGACGTAAGCGCGCTCGCAGCCCTGCCCAGCCGCGAAGAGCTGCTGGCCAAGCTGCTGGGCACCATGCTGGCGCCGGTCGTGAAGCTGGTGCGCACCATGAACGAGGTCCCGGGAAAGTTTGTCCGGACACTCGCCGCGGTCCGCGACGCGCAAGCAAAGAAAGAGTCTGTGCAGGCCGCCTAGGCGTCAGCGCATATCAGGAACCTTTTCGAATCAGGAGATGACAATGGAACGCACGCAAATTCTGGAAGCAGTATCGAAGTTGACTGTCCTGGAGCTCTCGCAGCTCATCAAGGACATGGAAGAGAAGTTCGGTGTATCCGCGGCGGCTGCGGTTGCAGCAGCAGCGCCTACGGCTGGTGGCGGCGCGGGTGCCGCCAAGGCCGAGGAGCAGACCGAATTCACGGTCATGCTGCTCGCGCACGGCGATAACAAGGTCAACGTGATCAAGGCGGTGCGCGAAGTTACCAGCCTGGGCCTTAAAGAGGCCAAGGATCTGGTGGACGGCGCGCCCAAGGCGGTGAAGGAAGGCATCTCGAAGGCCGATGCCGACGCGATCGCGAAGAAACTGACCGACGCTGGCGCGAAGGTCGAAATCAAGTAATGAACGCTGGAACCGGGACGGGGTCTCAAGACCCCCTCCCGGTGTTTTGCATTTCTGAATTTATTCTTTGCTGTCGGGTATTTAGGAGCATTCATGACCTATTCGCTGACCGAGCGTAAACGCATCCGCAAGAGCTTCGCCAAGCGCGCGAACGTGCAGCCTGTGCCGTTCCTGCTCGCAACGCAGCTCGAGTCCTACACCGCGTTCCTGCAGGCGCACGTTGCGCCCGGGTCGCGCAGGAACGAAGGGCTGCAGGCCGCGTTCACTTCGATCTTCCCGATTTCCTCCCACTCGGGCAACGCGCGGCTGGAATTCGTCAGTTTCCAGCTGGGTGAACCGCCGTTCGATGTCAAGGAATGCCAGCAGCGGGGCCTGACCTACGCGAGCCCCTTGCGCGCCAAGGTGCGCCTGGTGATCCTGGACAAGGAAGCGCCCAAGCCGGTGCCCAAGGAAGTGAAGGAGCAGGAGGTGTACATGGGCGAAATCCCGCTCATGACCACCACCGGCTCGTTCATCATCAACGGCACCGAGCGGGTGATCGTGTCCCAGCTGCATCGCTCGCCGGGCGTGTTCTTCGAGCATGACCGTGGCAAGACCCACAGCTCAGGCAAGCTGCTGTTCTCGGCGCGCATCATCCCCTACCGCGGCTCCTGGCTCGATTTCGAATTCGACGCCAAGGACATCGTGTTTTTCCGGGTCGACCGCCGCCGCAAGATGCCGGTGACGATCCTGCTCAAGGCGCTGGGCTACACGCCGGAGAGAATACTCAAGGAATTCTTCGCTTTCGACACGTTCCAGATCGAATCGAACAGCGTGCTGTTCGAAATCGTCCCGGAGCGCCTGCGCGGTGAAGTCGCGCGCTTCGACATCGCCGACAAGTCGGGCAAGACGCTCGTCGCCAAGGACAAGCGCATTACCGTCAAGCACATCCGCGACATGGAGTCGGCGGGCATCAAGAGGATCGCGGCGCCGGACGAGTTCATCCTCGGCCGCACGCTGGCGCACAACGTGGTGGCCGGCGACACCGGCGAGATCGTCGCCAACGCGAACGACGAAATCACCGAAGAACTGCTCGCGAAGCTGCGCGAGGCGAAGATCGGCAAGATCCAGACGCTGTTCACCAACGACCTGGACCAGGGCTCCTATGTTTCGCAGACCCTGCGGACCGACGAGACGACCGACCGGACGCAGGCGCGCGTCGCGATCTATCGCATGATGCGCCCCGGCGAGCCGCCCACCGAAGACGCGGTCGAGACCCTGTTCAACGGCCTGTTCTTCGGCGAGGAACGCTACGACCTGTCGGCGGTCGGCCGCATGAAATTCAACCGGCGCATCGGCGTCGCGACCGAAGGCAGCTGGCAGGTGCGCTTCAAGAACCATTCGCTGCCGAAGGAAATCGAGATGGAGGTGCGCGCGTACTTCAAGAACGCGCCCGAACTGTCTCTCGCCAAGGTGAGCCTTGAAGGCGCGGCGACCGAAGCCGACGCGCAGGCGATGGTGGACAAGATGTACCACGATCTCAAGGCGAAGGGCGTCGACAAGCAGAAGTTCGACTACAAGCTCGAGCCGCGCTTTACTTTGAGCCCGAAGGACATTGTCGAAGTGATCCGCATACTCGTGGAACTGCGCAATGGCCGCGGCGACATCGACGACATCGATCACCTGGGCAATCGCCGGGTGCGCTCGGTGGGCGAACTGGCGGAGAACCAGTTCCGCGCCGGCCTGGTGCGCGTCGAGCGCGCGGTCAAGGAGCGCCTGTCGCAGGCGGAATCCGAGAATCTGATGCCGCACGACCTGATCAATGCCAAGCCGATATCGGCCGCGATCAAGGAATTCTTCGGCTCCAGCCAGCTGTCGCAGTTCATGGACCAGACCAACCCGTTGTCGGAAATCACGCACAAGCGGCGCGTCTCGGCCCTGGGACCGGGTGGCCTTACCAGGGAGCGGGCGGGATTCGAGGTCCGTGACGTACATCCAACGCATTACGGCCGGGTGTGCCCGATCGAGACGCCGGAAGGCCCGAACATCGGCCTCATCAATTCGCTCGCGCTCTACGCCCGCACTAACAAGTACGGCTTCCTCGAGACGCCCTACCGCAAGGTGAAGGACAGCAAGGTCACCAGCGAAATCGAGTTCCTGTCGGCGATCGAGGAGGGCACCTACGTGATCGCCCAGGCGAACGCCGCGATCGACAAGAACGGCAAGCTGACCGACACCCTGGTCTCCTGCCGCATCAAGAACGAATTCGAGCTGAAGGCGCCGGCAGACGTGCAATACATGGACGTGGCGCCCGCGCAGATCGTGTCGGTGGCGGCATCGCTGATTCCGTTCCTCGAACATGACGACGCCAACCGCGCGCTGATGGGCTCCAACATGCAGCGCCAGGCCGTGCCTTGCCTGCGCCCGGAGAAGCCGCTGGTCGGCACGGGCGTCGAGCGCACCGCGGCGGTCGACTCGGGCACCTGCGTGGTCGCCTTGCGCGGCGGTGTGGTGGACTACGTTGATGCAACGAGGATCGTGGTGCGCGTGAACGACGACGAAACGGTGCCGGGCGACGTCGGCGTGGACATCTACAAGCTGACCAAGTACACGCGCTCGAACCAGAACACCAACATCAACCAGCGCGCGGTGGTGAAGCCGGGCGAAATCATCGCCAAGGGCGACGTGATCGCCGATGGCGCGTCCACCGATCTAGGCGAGCTCGCGCTCGGCCAGAACATGCTGGTCGCGTTCATGCCCTGGAACGGCTACAACTTCGAGGATTCGATCCTGATCTCCGAGCGGGTGATTTCGGACGAACGCTTCACCTCGATCCATATCGAGGAACTGACCGTGGTTGCCAGGGACACCAAGCTCGGGCCAGAGGAAATCACGCGCGACATCTCGAACCTGTCGGAGGCGCAGTTGTCGCGCCTCGATGAGTCCGGGATCGTCTATATCGGCGCCGAAGTCGAAGCCGGGGACGTGCTCGTGGGCAAGGTCACGCCCAAAGGCGAGACCCAGTTGACGCCCGAGGAGAAGCTGTTGCGCGCGATTTTCGGCGAAAAGGCTTCCGATGTGAAAGACACCAGCCTGCGCGTGCCCTCGGGCATCTCGGGCTGCGTCATCGACGTGCAGGTGTTCACGCGCGAAGGCATCGAGCGCGACAAGCGCAGCGCGTCGATCATCGAAGAGGAGTTGAAACGCTACAAGACCGATCTTGCCGACCAGATGCGGATAGTGGAAGCTGACACTTTCGAGCGCTTGGAGCGCCTGCTCACGGGCAAGACCGCCAATGGCGGCCCCAAGCGCCTCGCCAAGGGCGCTAAGGTCACCAAGGGCTATCTCGAGACAATCGAGCGTTACGACTGGTTCGACATCAGGCTCGCGAACGAGGACGCCGCGGCGCAACTCGAGAGCTTGAAGGACTCGATCGCGCAGAAGCGCAAGGAGTTCGACGCGATGTTCGAGGCCAAGCGCAAGAAACTCACGCAAGGTGACGAATTGCCGCCGGGCGTGCTGAAGATGGTCAAGGTCTACGTCGCGGTGAAGCGCCGCCTGCAACCGGGCGACAAGATGGCCGGACGCCACGGCAACAAGGGCGTGATCTCCAGGATCGTGCCGGTGGAAGACATGCCGCATTCGGCCGACGGCACTCCCGTCGACCTGGTGCTCAATCCCCTGGGCGTGCCCTCGCGCATGAACGTCGGGCAGATTCTGGAAGTGCACCTCGGCTGGGCCGCCAAGGGCCTGGGGATCAAGATCGGCGAGCTGCTGAAAGCGCCGGCGAAGCTGGCCGAGCTGAGGAAATTCATCGAGCGGATCTACAATGCCAGCGGCAAGGAACAGGATATCGCCAAGCTGAACGACGAGGAGATCCTGCAGCTTGCGTTCAACCTGAAGGAAGGCGTGCCGTTCGCGACGCCGGTGTTCGACGGCGCATCCGAGTCGGAGATCACCGCGATGCTCGAACTCGCCGGTCTTCCTGTCTCCGGTCAGCTGACACTGCACGATGGGCGCACCGGCGAAGCATTCGACCGGCAGGTGACGGTGGGCTACATGCATGTGCTCAAACTGCACCACCTGGTCGACGACAAGATGCACGCGCGCTCGACCGGGCCGTACTCGCTGGTCACGCAGCAGCCGCTTGGCGGCAAGGCGCAGTTTGGCGGCCAGCGCTTCGGCGAGATGGAGGTCTGGGCGCTGGAGGCCTACGGCGCGGCGTACACGCTGCAGGAGATGTTGACGGTGAAGTCCGATGACATCAACGGCCGCACCAAGGTGTACGAGAACATCGTCAAGGGCGACCACAAGATCGACGCGGGGATGCCCGAGTCGTTCAACGTGCTGGTCAAGGAAATACGATCGCTGGGCATCGATATCGACCTGGAGAGATACTAATGAAAGCGCTACTCGAGCTCTTCAAGCAGGTCCAGCAGCACGAGGAATTCGACGCGATCAAGATCGGCCTCGCGTCGCCCGAGAAGATCCGCTCCTGGTCCTATGGCGAGGTGAAGAAGCCGGAGACCATCAATTACCGCACCTTCAAGCCGGAGCGCGATGGTCTGTTCTGCGCCAAGATCTTCGGGCCGATCAAGGACTACGAGTGCCTTTGCGGCAAGTACAAGCGCCTGAAGCACCGTGGCGTGATTTGCGAGAAGTGCGGCGTCGAGGTGACCCTTGCCAAGGTGCGCCGCGAGCGCATGGGGCATATCGAGCTCGCCAGCCCGACCGCGCACATCTGGTTCCTCAAGTCGCTGCCCTCCCGCCTCGGCCTGGTGCTCGACATGACGCTGCGCGATATCGAGCGCGTGCTGTATTTCGAGGCCTACGTGGTGACTGATCCGGGCCTGACACCACTCAAGCGCTGCCAGCTTCTCACCGAGGACGACTATCTCGCCAAGGTCGAGGAATACGGCGACGATTTTTCCGCCAGCATGGGTGCCGAGGGCGTGCGCGTGCTGCTGCGCGCGATCGACCTGAAGAAGGAGATCGAGACCATCAGGAAGGACCTCGAGGAAACCTCATCGGACGCGAAAATCAAGAAACTCGCCAGGCGCCTCAAGGTGCTGGAAGGCTTCAAGAACTCGAACATCAAACCCGACTGGATGGTGATGGAGGTGCTGCCGGTGCTGCCGCCGGAGCTGCGCCCGCTGGTGCCGCTGGATGGCGGCAGGTTCGCCACCTCCGATCTCAATGATTTGTACAGAAGGGTGATCAACAGAAACAACCGCCTCAAGCGCCTGCTCGAGCTGAAGGCGCCGGAAATCATTGTCAAGAACGAAAAGCGCATGCTGCAGGAGGCGGTGGATTCGCTGCTGGATAACGGCCGCCGCGGCAAGGCGATGACCGGCGCCAACAAGCGCCCGCTCAAGTCGCTCGCCGACATGATCAAGGGCAAGGGCGGGCGTTTTCGCCAGAACCTGCTCGGCAAGCGTGTCGACTACTCCGGCCGTTCGGTGATCGTGGTCGGTCCGCAGTTGAAGCTGCATCAGTGCGGCCTGCCGAAAAAGATGGCGCTGGAACTGTTCAAGCCGTTCATCTTCAACAAGCTGGAGCTGCTTGGCCTCGCCACCACCATCAAGGCCGCCAAGCGCCTGGTGGAGCAGGAAGTTCCGGAAGTCTGGGACATCCTGGAAGACGTGATCCGCGAGCACCCGGTGATGCTCAACCGCGCACCGACGCTGCACCGCCTGGGCATCCAGGCTTTCGAGCCGGTGCTGATCGAAGGCAAGGCGATCCAGCTTCATCCGCTGGTGTGCGCGGCCTTCAATGCCGACTTCGACGGCGACCAGATGGCGGTGCACATTCCGCTGTCGCTGGAAGCGCAGATGGAAGCGCGCACGCTGATGCTCGCCTCGAACAACGTCCTGTCGCCCGCCAACGGCGAGCCGATCATCGTGCCCTCGCAGGACATCGTGCTCGGTCTGTACTACGCTACGCGTGAAAGGATCAATGCGAAAGGCGAGGGCATGAGCTTCTCCAACGTGAGCGAAGTGTCGCGCGCCTACGAGACGCGCCAGGCGGAGCTGCACGCCAAGTGCTGGGTCCGCATCAAGGAAATCGAACTCGGCGCCGATGGCGAAAGGACGGACAAGGTCACGCGCTACGAAACGACGGTCGGCCGGGCATTGCTGTCCGAAATCCTGCCGGCGGGACTGCCGTTCGAGCTGCTCAACAGGCCGCTCAAGAAGAAGGAGATATCGCGCCTCATCAACGTCGGATTCCGGCGCTGCGGGCTGCGCGAGACCGTGATTTTCGCCGACAAGCTGATGCAGTCCGGCTTTACCATGGCGACGCGGGCCGGCATCTCGTTCGGCGTGCACGACATGCGCATTCCGGCCGCCAAGCACGAACTGATCGCCGCGTCCGAGGCCGAGGTGAAGGAGATCGAATCGCAGTACACCTCCGGCCTGGTCACCCGGGGCGAGCGCTACAACAAGGTGGTCGACATCTGGTCGCGCTGCGGCGAGCAGGTCGGCAAGGTGATGATGGAGCAGCTCGGCACCGAGGAGACCATCGACCGCCACGGCAAGAAGGTGCGGCAGGAAGCCTTCAACTCGATCTACATGATGGCCGACTCCGGCGCGCGAGGCTCGGCTGCGCAGATCCGGCAGCTCGCCGGCATGCGGGGCCTGATGGCCAAGCCCGACGGCTCGATCATCGAGACGCCGATCACCGCGAACTTCCGCGAAGGCCTGAACGTGCTGCAGTACTTCATCTCGACGCACGGCGCCCGCAAGGGTCTCGCCGACACCGCGTTGAAGACCGCCAACTCCGGCTACCTCACGCGGCGCCTGGTGGACGTGGCCCAGGACCTGGTCGTGATCGAGGACGATTGCGGCACGCAGAACGGGGTTTCGATGAAGGCGCTGGTCGAAGGCGGCGAAGTCGTCGAGGCGCTGAAGGAGCGCATTCTCGGCCGCGTGATCGCGATCGACATACCGCACCCGGAAACCCAGGACATCCTGTTTCCGGCCGGCACGCTGCTCGATGAAGACGCGGTCGACACCATCGACAGTCTGGGCATCGACGAGGTCAAGGTTCGCACCACGCTCAATTGCGAGACGCGCTGGGGCGTGTGCTCGAAGTGCTACGGCCGCGACCTGGGCCGCGGTTCGCCGGTGAACGTCGGCGAGGCGATCGGTGTGATTGCCGCGCAATCCATCGGTGAACCCGGCACCCAATTGACCATGCGGACCTTCCACATCGGCGGCGCCGCCTCGAGGACCGCGGTGCAGAGCCATGTGGAGGCAAAATCCGCGGGAACGGCGCGCTTTACTTCCACCATGCGCTATGTGCAGAACGCCAAGGGCGACAAGGTGGTGATATCGCGCTCGGGCGAGGTGATCATCGAGGACGACAACCACCGTGAGCGCGAGCGGCACAAGGTGCCTTACGGCGCGGTGCTGTCGGTCACCGACGGCAAGCAGATCAAGGCGGGCAATAACCTCGCCAACTGGGATCCGCACCACCGGCCGATCGTTTCCGAGTACGCCGGCACGGTGAAGTTCGAGAACGTCGAGGAAGGCACGACGGTTGCCAAGCAGATTGACGACGTGACCGGCCTCTCGACGCTGGTCTCGATCGATCCGAAACGCCGCAGCAGCGCGGCGGCGAAGGGCGTGCGGCCGTCGGTGAAGATCATCAACGAGCAGGGCGACGAGGTGAAAATCGCCGCCACCGACCACGCCGTCAACATCGGTTTCCCGGTGGGGGCCGTGATCGCGGTGCGCGACGGCCAGCAGGTGTCCGTCGGCGAAGTGCTCGCGCGCATCCCGCAGGAAACCTCCAAGACCCGCGACATCACGGGCGGCCTGCCGCGCGTGGCGGAACTGTTCGAGGCGCGCTCGCCCAAGGACGCGGGCATGCTCGCGGAGGTCACCGGCACGGTCAGTTTTGGCAAGGACACCAAGGGTAAACAGCGCCTGGTGATCACCGAACCGGGCGATACAGGCACGCCGCACGAGTTCCTGATCGCGAAGGACAAGCACCTGCTGGTGCACGACGGCCAGGTGGTAAACAAGGGCGAGATGATCGTCGACGGTCCGGTGGACCCGCACGATCTCCTCAGGCTGCTCGGCGTGGAGGAACTCGCGCGCTACATCATCGACGAAGTGCAGGACGTCTATCGCCTGCAGGGCGTGAAGATCAACGACAAGCACATCGAAGTGATCGTGCGCCAGATGCTGCGGCGGGTCGAAGTCACCGATCCCGGCGAGACCACGTTCATCACCGGCGAGCAGGCGGAAAAAGCCGACGTGCTGGAGGAAAACGAGCAGGCGGAAAAAGAGGGCAAGAAGCAGGCCGCCTACCGTTACATGCTGCTCGGCATCACCAAGGCGTCGCTCTCGACCGATTCTTTCATCTCCGCGGCGTCCTTCCAGGAGACCACGCGGGTGTTGACCGAAGCGGCGATCATGGGCAAGCGCGACGGATTGAGGGGCCTGAAGGAAAACGTCATCGTCGGCCGCCTTATCCCTGCGGGTACCGGCATGGCGTACCACAAGGTCCGCAGGGACCAGGCCGCCGAGCCGCCGATGCTGGATCTGCCGCCCGCCGCCGAAGTGGCGCCTGCCGCGGAGGCCACGGCGGGAGGCAGCTGAGCGCTATTCCCGATCCGCGAATTTAACGGTTCTGGCGCAACTACTTTGCGGACGTGTCGTACGAGCGTTTGCAGACGGTTCGGCTACGCAGATTACGTTACGCCAAGGCGAGCTTCCAAACCGCCAATATTAGCCCGACTTCCGCGATTCGCGGGGCGTGTTGAGGGGTAAGTAGTTGATTCATTGAGAGGCGACACTCGAAAGTTTGCGGCACGCTGTTCTTGGTGAGCCACGACCGCGTGTTTCTCGGCAACGTGGTGACCCAGACGATCGCCAGCGAAGGCGGGGGCGGATGGAAGGAGTACGCCGGCGGCTACAGCGATTGGCGGCGCGTCAAAACCTCAGTGAAAGATGCCGGCGAAGGTCCATGCGCTGGAACATGAGCAGGCCGAAATCACCGGCAAGCTTGCGAATCCGGCGCTGTATCGCGATCAGCCGGAGCAGGTGAAACAACTGCGACAACACTATACCGCGATCGAGGAAGAATTGATGCAGGCGCTATCGCGGTGGGAAGAGTTGGGAGAGAAGCAGTAGCGTCCGTGCGGCCGGCTACTTCTCGGCGTCCCGCATGAGCGGTGATTCGACCGGCGTGCGCGAAGCGGAATTCAAATCCGTGGTCAGCCTCAGGAGCAGCCGCACGAACGTCTCGCGCTCCCTGGGCTTGAGCGGG
The DNA here is from genome assembly GCA_038904015.1 of Burkholderiales bacterium. Classification (GTDB taxonomy): domain Bacteria; phylum Pseudomonadota; class Gammaproteobacteria; order Burkholderiales; family SG8-39; genus RBG-16-66-20. The sequence continues at coordinate 15,582 of JBCKKZ010000039.1, forward strand.
AACAGGATCCGGTCCGAAGTCCTGCGGATGGCCGCCGCCGCCCGTTTTACCAGCTTCTTTCCCCGCGGCGTGAGCGCCAGGGCGTTGCGCCGCCGGTCCTCGTTGGAGCTCGCGCGCCGCGCCAGTCCGCGCGCCTCCAGCCCTTCGAGCACCTGACCGACGGTCGCACGGTCAAATCCCAGGGCTCGGGCGAGGCTCGCCTGGTTGAGCCACGGGCAGCGGTCGATCGCGATCAGTATGCCGTGCTGCGGCGGGGTGAGCCCCACCGACGCGCATTCTTGAACGAAGAGCCCCACCGCGATCTGGTGGGCCCGACGCAGCAGGAACCCGGGGCGCGCATAGAGGTCCGCGAGCAGCGCGCTCTCGGGCCGCCCGGATGCGCGCGGCGGCCGGCGGGTGGCATTGACACGGTCTGCGGGAGGTGCCATATTTCGTAAGTATACATACAAATAAGACTCACTCAGCGGTTGAACGCTGCGCGAGGTTTTAGGAGAGAAGTCACGGCATGAACAAGGAGACGGCGGAAGTCCTGGTGCGCGTCGGCCCCGGTACGCCGATGGGCAATCTGATGCGGCGCTACTGGGTACCGGCGCTGCTGTCGAGCGAAATTCCCGACCCGGATGGCTCGCAGGTGCGCGTCAAGATCCTCGGCGAGAAGCTGCTCGCCTTCCGCGATACGCAGGGGCGGCCGGGCCTCATCGACGAGTTCTGCGCCCACCGCGGCGCGTCGCTGTTCCTCGGGCGCAACGAGGAAGGCGGCATCCGCTGCTCGTACCACGGCTGGAAATACGACGTAACCGGCCAGTGCACCGAGCTGCCTTCGGTGCCGCAGCTCGCATGCAAGATGAAGATCAAGGCCTACTCGTGCCTCGAGCGCGGCGACATCCTGTGGGCCTACATGGGGCCGCCGGAGAAGCAGCCGGCGCCGCCCGAGCTCGAGTGGTGCATGCTGCCGCCCAGCCACCGCTACGTCACCAAGCGCTTCCAGGAGACCGGCTACCTGCAGGCGATGGAAGGCGGCATCGATACCACGCATGCCTCGTGGGTTCACCGCTACGAGCTCGAGCAGGATCCGATGCACAAGCATGCCGAGGCCAACAAGTACATCAAGGCCGACCGCAACGCGGTGTTCGACCTCGAGGAGTCGGCGCACGGCCTCACCATCTTCGGCCGGCGCAACGGCGAGGCCGACTCGTACTACTGGCGCATCACGCAGTGGATCTTCCCTTGGTTTACGCTTATCCCGCCGTTCGGGCCGCACGCGCTCGGCGGCCACATCTGGGTGCCGATCGACGACGAGAGCTGCTGGGCCTGGAGCATCAACTTCCTGCCCGACCGCCCGCTGCCGCAAGACGAGCTGCAGGCGATGAAGGAGGGCAAGGGCATTCACGTGAAGTACCTCCCCGGCACCTTCCGGCCGCTCGCCAACCCGGGCAACGACTGGCTGATCGACCGCCGCGCGCAGAAGGACAGGCAGTCCTTCAGCGGCGTCGAGGGCTTCTCCATCCAGGACGCCTCGCTGCAGGAGAGCATGGGACCGATCCAGAACTATTCGCGCGAGCACCTCGTCAGCACCGACAAGCCGATCACCATGGCGCGGCGCATGCTCGTGGAAGCCGTGCGCGGCATGGAGAAAGGCATCGAGCCGCCGGCGCTCGACGCCGCCTCGCAGCGCGTGCGCGCCGCATCGGTGCTGCTCGAGCGCGCAGTGAAGGCCCCGGAGTGGGCGCAGCAGGCGCTCAGCGACAGCCTCAGGAAACCCGTCTACACGGTCTGAAAGGAGTCCACATGAAGGATCTCACCAAGGGACCGGCGATGGTGCTCGGCCCGGAGGACGGCGAATCGTACTGGCAGCCCGGGCCGCACTTCGGGCACATGACCATCAAGCTGAGCCCCGGCAACTACCCGTCCAACATGCTCTCGATGGGGACCCAGGTCCTTCCCTCCGGTTGCCACGTCCGCGACCACGGGCATGCGCGCAACGACGAGATCCTCTTCATCTACGAAGGGACGGGAAGGGCGGTGGTCGACGGCGAGACGCACAAGCTCGAGCCTGGTTCCACCGTGGTGCTCGGGCGCTTCGTGGAGCACGCTATCTACAACGACGGGCCCGGCGACATGAAGTTCGTATGGTTCTTTACGCCGCCGGGGCTCGAGCAGGTGGTCGAGGCGGCGGGCAGGCCGCGCAAGCCGGGCGAAGCGCCGCCGGAGAAGTTCGACCGCCCCGCCAACATCGCCCAGATCCTCGACAAGGCGGGATACGCCACGCCCGAGCAGATCCGGGCGTCGAGGAAGAAGTAGGGCTCGCTGCAAAGATGACGCTCTATCGCGGTATGGACCGCGCCGCCCTGGACGCGGCCTACAACAATCGCGCAGCGGTGTCGCATTTCCCGGCGCTCGCCGAGG
>JBCKKZ010000040.1:0-16735 GCA_038904015.1 Burkholderiales bacterium
AAGGTCGGATCGGATTCCGCGTAGCCTTTTTTCTGCGCTTCCTTCAGCGCCGTGGCGAAGGGCAGGCCCTTGTCGCGCATCTCCGAGAGGATAAAGTTGGAAGTGCCGTTGATGATGCCGGCGATCCATTCGATGCGGTTCGCGGCGAGGCCTTCGCGCAGCGCCTTGATGATCGGGATGCCGCCCGCGACGGAGGCCTCGAACGCCACCATCACGCCCTTCTTCTGCGCGGCCTTGAAGATCTCATTGCCGTGCGTGGCGAGCAGCGCCTTGTTCGCTGTGACCACCTGTTTGCCGTTCCTGATCGCCTCCAGCACCAGGTCCCTGGCGATGGTGGTGCCGCCAATCAACTCGATGACGATGTCGATGTCCCTGGCGCGCACCACTTCATACGCGTCGGCTGTGACTTTGGCCTTTCCCTTTACCAGCGCCCTCGCTTTTTTTACGTCTTTGTCGGCAACCTTCGTGATCCGGATCGCGCGCCCGGCGCGCCTCTGGATTTCATCGGCGTTGCGGCCGAGCACTTCCCAGGTACCGCCGCCAACAGTGCCGATGCCGAGCAGCCCGACGTTGATCGGCTTCATATAAGGAACGCGAAGAGGCCGCGTTTCATGCCGCGCCCTTCAGCAGTCCATCCTTCTTGAACATTTCGCGCACGCCGCGCAGCGCCTGGCGCAGGCGGTGCTCGTTCTCGATCAGCGCGATGCGCACGTGGCCGTCGCCGTATTCGCCGAAACCGATGCCCGGCGAGACCGCGATCTTCGCCTCCTGCATCAGGTGCTTGGTGAATTCGATGGACCCCATTTTTTCGTAGGTCGCGGGGATCTTCGCCCAGATGTACATCGACGCTTTCGGGTTTTCCACCATCCAGCCGATGTCATGCAGTCCCTTCACCATCACATCGCGCCTTTTTTCGTACGTTTTCCTTATTTCCTCGACGCATTCCTGCGGCCCGTCGAGCGCGACGATCGAGGCCACCTGGACCGGCGTGAAGCTGCCGTAGTCGTGGTAGCTCTTGATGCGCGCGAGAGCATGCACCAGTTCCTTGTTGCCGACCATGAAACCGATGCGCCAGCCGGCCATGTTGTAGCTCTTCGACATGGTGAAGAATTCCACCGCCACGTCGCGCGCGCCGGGCACCTGCATGATCGAGGGCGCGTGATTGTCAACCCAGGCACCGTCGAAGCAGATGTCGGCATAGGCAAGGTCGTGCACCACCAGGATGTTGTGCTGCTTCGCGAGCGCCACCACGCGCTCGAAGAAATCCAGTTCCACGCACATCGCGGTCGGGTTCGACGGGAAACCGATGATCAGCATCTTCGGCTTGGGGAACAGCTCGCCGATGGCGCGTTCCAGCTCGGCGAAGAAATCCACCCCCGGCGTCATGCGCACCGAGCGGATGTCGGCGCCGGCGATGATCGCGCCGTAGATGTGGATCGGGTAGGACGGATTGGGCACCAGCACGGTGTCGCCGCGCTCCAGGGTCGCGAGCATCAGGTGCGCGAGACCTTCCTTGGAGCCGATGGTGACGATGGCCTCGGAATCCATGTCCAGGTCCACCGCGTAGCGGCGCTGGTACCAGTCGCAGATCGCGCGCCGCAGGCGCGGGATGCCCCTGGACACCGAGTAGCCGTGCGTATCCTGCCGCTGCGAGGCTTCCACCAGCTTGTCGACGATGTGCTTCGGGGTCGGCCCGTCCGGGTTGCCCATCGACAGGTCGATGATGTCGTCGCCGCCGCGGCGCGCCGCCATCTTCAATTCGTTGGTGATGTTGAAGACGTACGGCGGAAGTCTTTTTATCCTTGAAAATTCGTGCATTGTAGAATTCTAGCAGTGAAGCTCCACGCCTCCGCGCCGACCGCGCTCAACACCTTCTCCGGTTACGGCGATGGATACGTGATGGTCAACGGCGAGCGCTTTGAAGCAAGTCTCATCGTGCTGCCCGAGCGGCTGTTGCCGTGGGACGCCGTTTCCTTCGATGCCCTGGTGGAGGCCGACTTTCAGGTGTTGCTTGAATTGAATCTGGAAATCCTGCTCCTCGGCACGGGACCGAAACAGCGCTTTCCCCACCCGAGATTGATCCGCGCGCTCGTGGCAAAGCGCATCGGCGTCGAGGCGATGGACCTGCAGGCCGCCTGCCGCACCTACAACATCCTGATGGCAGAGGAGCGCCGCGTCGCCGCGGCGCTGCTGTTTGTATGAGTCTTTTAAGTCTTTTCTATATTTCAGTAGCGGTCATTCTGGGAACGGCCGCACAACTGCTTCTGAAGGCTGGCACCAATGCCACTCCGGTCGGACTTGGCCTCGCGCTCGAGCCGCGCATCCTCGGCGGCATCGGCTGTTACGCGGTGAGCCTGGTGGTGTGGATCCTGGCGCTGTCGAAGACGCCGGTCAGCATCGCCTACCCGATGGTGTCGCTCGGTTTCGCGTTGAATGCGCTGCTTGCATGGTGGCTGCTGGGCGAGGCGGTGACCCCGATGCGCATGGCCGGTATCGGCGTGATCATCGTCGGCGTATTTCTCGTAGCGAGGTCTTGAATGAATTTATTTCCCGGTTTCAGGAAAAAAAGAATCAAGACTTCAAAAGCAACCATAAACCTGGTTACGGGAGGCAACGGCCCTGCCGTCCTGCTGCTGCATGGCTATCCCGAGACGCACGCCATGTGGCACAAGGTCGCGCCGGCCCTCGCCCGCGACTACACGGTGGTCTGCGCCGACCTGCGCGGCTACGGGGATTCGTCCAAGCCCAGGGGCCTGCCCGACCACTCGAACTATTCCAAGCGCGCCATGGCGCGGGACATGGCCGAGGTGATGACGCGCCTTGGGCACCGCAAGTTCCATCTCGTCGGCCACGACCGCGGCGGCCGCGTCGCACACCGCCTCGCGCGCGACCACGGCGGCGGCGCGCGCTCGCGGGTCATGTCCCTCACGGTGCTCGACATCTCGCCGACGCTGAAGGTGTTCGAAAGCACCGACATGGCGCTGGCGCGCGCCTTTTACCATTGGTTCTTTCTCATCCAGCCCTCGCCGTATCCCGAGCGCATGATCGGCGGCATGGCGCGGGACTACCTGCTCGGACGGATCGGGCGCGGCCCGCGGGGCCTGCAGCAGTTTCCGCCCACCGTGCAGCGCGAATACCTGCGCTGTTTCGACGCGCGTGGCATTCACGCGAGTTGCGAGGATTACCGTGCAGCGGCGGGCATCGATCTGGTTCATGACCGGAAAAATCTGAAAACAAGACTGCGCATGCCCGTACTGGCGCTTTGGGCCAGGCATTCTCCGGTCGGCACGATGTTCGACTGCCTCGCGGACTGGCGCGAAGTGGCGCGCGACGTGCGCGGCCGCGCGCTCGATTGCGGGCACTTCCTGCCGGAGGAGAAACCCGCGGAAGTGCTGCGCGAACTGCGCAGATTCCTGGCGCGGAGTCGGGAATAAGGTGTAGAGCTACCTCGGGTCGTTAGCGATCGGCCGCACCGAAAGGCGCAATCCCATCGCTGTGAGCACGGACCGAACGCTTCTCAGCTCAGGGTTTCCCTTCGCGGACAACGTTCTATAAAGAGTGTTCGCGTTGAGTTTCGCGCCGTTCGCCAGCCCACGAACGCCACCGAACGCTTTCGCCATGTACCGCAGCGCGCTCAGAATCTCCTCTTGGTCACCGTCCGCCAGGACCGCATCCAGGTACTCCGCGGCGAATTTCGGATTCTGCTGGAAGCTCTCTACCGTCGCTTCCTCATGACTGCGGCTTGCCGGAGCCCGGCCGCGTGCTTTTCTTGAACGCTTCACCTTGTTCTCCTCAGATAGCTCTGCCAGTAGCTCACTGCCCGGTCGATATCGGCGTCCTGAGTCTTTTTGATGCCACCGCACAAGAGAAGGATGACGTCCTTTCCCGAGCGAGCGTAGTAGACCCTATAGCCAGCTCCGATATCCACCCTCAGTTCCCAAACACCTTCCCGGCAAAAACTGCAATCCCCGAAATTTCCGCTTCTCAGGCGCTCCACACGGCGCAATAGCGCGATGCGGGCCTTCATATCCCTCACCCGGTCGAGCCAGTCCTGGTAGGGGTTCCGGCCTTCCAGCGTCAGGTAGTGGAATAGGTCCATATCCATTATCGCTTATAAGCGACTTCTCCGCAATCTCAATCCGGCACCATCCCGTCGCGGGTTGCGTCAGGAATCCTGACCAAAGAAACGCTCATACGCGTGCTATCGTTGACGCAAACCTCGAAGAATCGATTGCGTCATGCCCCTTCCCTGGCCTGAAATCCGCGACAAGGCGATCGCGTTTTCGCGCGAATGGCAGGACGCCGAGAGCGAGCGGGCCGAGGCGCAGGCCTTCTGGAACAAGTTCTTCGCCGTATCCGGCGTCCCGCGCCGGCGCGTGGCCACCTTCGAGGAGCCGGTCAAGAAACTCGGCGCGCAACGCGGCCGGATTGACGCCTTCTGGAAGCCGGAGCGGAAGGCAAAGGCAAAGTGCGGGCACTGACAGCGAACAGTTATCTGGCAAAAATCCCCTTGGAATCAGTCCCCTGCGCAGCCGCGGGGTCGCGCTTGCAGAGGTCACAAAAAACGTGTTCAATGAATGCGTTGCATTGCATAGCTGAGACGGGTTCATAACTAGCTTGCCTTCAGATCCACGGCATGCCCGGTAAAGCGGTCAAGGATTTTTCCCTGCCCTCTACCGGCGGCGGCACCTTCAAGCTCTCGGACCAGCGAGGCAAGACGCTGGTCGTCTACTTCTACCCCAAGGACAACACGCCCGGCTGCACGGTCGAGGGGACGGATTTCCGCGACCGCCACAAGGAGTTCGCCAAGGCCGGCGCGGCGGTGGTCGGCGTGTCGCGCGATTCGCTCAAATCGCACGAGGGCTTCAAGGCGAAGATGAAATTTCCCTTCGAGCTGCTGTCGGACACCGACGAGAAGCTCTGCACGCAATTCGGCGTCATGAAGATGAAGAACATGTACGGCAAAAAGGTCCGCGGCATCGAGCGCAGCACTTTCGTCCTGGACGGCGAAGGGGCGATCGCGCGCGAATGGCGCGGCGTCAAGGTTCCCGGCCACGTTGAGGAGGTATTGAGCTTTGTTAAAACCTTATGATGTCGGGCAGTCCGAAGAAGTTGTAGAGTCCTCGCAGATCCTCCCCAGCGACGCAATGTCGAAAAAGTCCCGCAGTTCCCGCAAAACCAAGGTCAAGAAACTCTTCGTGCTCGACACCAACGTGCTGATGCACGATCCGGCGAGCCTGTTCCGTTTCGAGGAACACGATCTCTATCTGCCGATGGGCACGCTGGAGGAACTCGACCACAACAAGAAGGGGCTCTCGGACGTGGCGCGCAACGCGCGCCAGGCGAGCCGCTTCCTCGACGAGATCGTCTCGGCCAAGGGCGGCAATATCGCTGGCAAGGGCGGCAATATCGCTGGCAAGGCCGGCGATATCGCCGGGGGCCTGCCGATCCGCACCCCAGGTCTTACGAGCCGGGGCGGCCCCTTTGCCGGCGGGCGCCTGTTCCTGCAGACCGAGGCGATCAACGGCGACCTGCCCGCCACGCTGCCGGCCGGCAAGACCGACAACCAGATCCTGTCGGTGGTCCGGCACCTGCAGAAGAAGAACCCCGCGCGCGGCGTGATCCTGGTGTCCAAGGACATCAACATGCGCATCAAGGCGCGTGCGCTCGGCCTCGCCACGGAGGATTACCACAACGATAAGGTGCTGGAGGACACCGACCTTCTCTACACCGGCGTGCACAAGCTCGCGCCGAATTTCTGGGACACGCACGGCCGCGACATGGAGTCCTGGAAGAAGGACGGCCACACCTATTACCGCGTGCGCGGGCCGCTGGTGCCGCAGCTCTACCTGAACGGCTTCGTTTACGACGAGTCGGGCGAGCGGCCGCTGCACGCGCTGGTGAAGGAAAAATCCGGCCGCGTCGCGGTAATCCAGACGCTGCGCGATTATTCGCACGCCAAGAACTCAGTCTGGGGCATCACCGCGCGCAACCGCGAACAGAATTTCGCGCTCAACCTGCTGATGAATCCGGACATCGATTTCGTCACCCTGCTCGGCCAGGCGGGCACCGGCAAAACGCTGCTCACGCTCGCCGCCGGGCTCACCCAGGTGCTGGACGAGAAGCGCTACTCGGAGATCATCATGACCCGGGTGACGGTGCCGATCGGCGAGGACATCGGTTTCCTGCCCGGCACCGAGGAGGAAAAAATGCAGCCCTGGATGGGGGCGCTGGAGGACAACCTGGACGTGCTGAACGTGTCGGACGAATCGGGCGGCGACTGGGGCCGGGCGGCGACGCGGGACCTGGTGCGCTCGCGCATCAAGATCAAGTCGCTCAATTTCATGCGCGGCCGTACCTTCCTCAACAAGTGGCTGATCATCGACGAGTCGCAGAACCTGACGCCCAAGCAGATGAAAACGTTGATCACGCGCGCCGGCCCCGGCACCAAGGTGGTATGCCTGGGGAACATCGCGCAGATCGACACCCCCTACCTGACCGAGGGCAGTTCCGGCATGTCGTTCGTGGTGGACCGGATGAAGGGCTGGGCGCACGCCGGGCATGTCACGCTGGCGCGCGGCGAGCGGTCTCGCCTGGCGGACTACGCCGCCGAAACGCTCTGATTTCTGCTACTCTTCCGCGACTTTTTTTCAGAGGATGAGAAGAATGCAATACGCCATGAAATTCACCGCACTGCTCGCCGCGTCCCTGCTGTTCGTCGCCCTGCCTGCCGCCGCGCAGAAAGCCTACGAGCCGCAGACCGGCCAGGCCGGCAAGGACGTGATCTGGGTGCCGACGCCCGACGAGGTGGTCGACCGCATGCTGCGCATGGCGCAGGTGACGCCCAACGATTACGTGGTCGACCTGGGCGCGGGCGACGGCAAGATCGTGATCGCCGCGGCGAAGAAATTTGGCGCCCGCTCCCTGGGGATCGAGTACGACGCGGAGTTGGCGAAGCACGCGCAGGGCAACGTCGAGAAGGCAGGCGTCGCCGGCAAGGCGCGCATCGTGCGGGGCGACATCTTCGCCACCGACTTCAGCCAGGCCACCGTGGTGACCATGTACCTGCTGCCGGGATTGAACCTCAAGCTGCGGCCGACGATCCTGTCGATGCGCCCGGGCACGCGCGTCGTTTCGCACTCGTTCACGATGGAAGACTGGGAAGCCGACGAGATCTCGAGCATGGACGGGCGCCGCGCCTATTTCTGGCTGGTGCCGGCGAACGTAAACGGCGGCTGGACCCTCGAGTCGGGCAACGAGAAAGCGGAACTCTCGTTCGAGCAGAAATTTCAGAAGATCGAAGGCACGGTGGGCCTGGGCCAGACCCAGGGCGGCCTGCGCGAGGCCCGCCTGCGCGGTTTCAATATCAGCTTCGGCTACGTCGACAGCAACGGCGTGAAGCGCGACTACACCGGGCGCATCACGGGCGGCAGGATGGAAGGCTCCTTTCGCGCCGACAACGGCACCGAAGGGCGCTGGAGCGCCACCAAGAAGTAAATCAGATCAGCTTTTTATGTGATCCGTCGCAGAACGGCTTGCCCGCGCTGCGCTTGCAGCCGCAGAGCCAGACCTTCTGCGCCACGGCATTGGTGAATTTCAGAGGCGTAAACTCGGTGGTCTTGTGCGAGCCGTCGCAGAACGGCTGGCTCTTGGACTGCCCGCAGGCGCACCACCAGTAGTCGCCCGGCGCGAGTTCCACTGCGTACGGCCCTTTCTGCGGGATCAGCGGTTCGGCCATGGTGGTTCCCTTCTGGTTTGTGCTGCCTGCTACCGCGCATCTACCTGTACGCGTCCCGCGCCCGGTCCTCGAACCTGGTGTGCTCGGCGAGGAAGGTCAGGTCGATTCTGCCGATCGGGCCGTTCCTCTGCTTGCCGATGATCACTTCGGCGGTGCCCTTGGACTCGAGCTTTTCGGGATAGTAGACCTCGTCGCGGTAGATGAACAAAATGAGGTCCGCGTCCTGCTCGATGGCGCCCGATTCGCGCAGGTCCGACATCATCGGCCGCTTGTCATTGCGCGTCTCCAGCGCCCGGTTGAGCTGCGAAAGCGCGACCACAGGGGCGCTCAATTCCTTGGCGAGCGCCTTTAGCGAGCGCGAGATCTCGGAGATTTCCGTGGCCCGGTTTTCATTCTGGTAGCCCTGGTTGGGCGCCGACATGAGCTGCAGATAGTCCACCATCACCAGGCCAAGCTTGCCGCACTGGCGGTTGATGCGCCGCGCGCGCGTGCGCAGCTCGAGTGAATTCAGCGCCGCGGTTTCGTCGATGAAGATCGGTGCGTCGTGCAGCTTGCCCATCGCGGTCGAGAGGCGGCTCCACTCCTCGTCGTTCAAGCGCCCGGTGCGCATCTTGTGCTGGTCCACCCGCGCGATCGAGCCGAGCAGGCGCATCGCGAGTTGCGTGGCGCTCATTTCCATGCTGAAGATCGCCACCGGGACGCCGTTGCCGACGGCAACGTGCTCCGCCATGTTGAGCGCGAACGCGGTCTTGCCCATGGACGGGCGGCCGGCGACGATCACCAGGTCGCCCTGCTGCAGGCCGGCGGTCTTTTCGTCCAGATCGGCGAAGCCAGTCGGCAAGCCCGTGACGTCGGACTTGTTTTCCTGGTGGTACAGGTGGTCGATGCGCTCGAACACGCGCGCCAGCACCGGCTGGATCGATTCGAAGCCCTGGGTGCCGCGCTGCCCGCGCTCGCCCACCTCCAGAATCCGCGTCTCGGCCTCGTCCAGCAGCTGGCCGACTTCCTTGCCCGAGGGCACGAGCGCCGATTCGGCGATCTCGGTGGCGACCTGGATCAGCCGCCGCTGGATCGAGCGTTCCCGCACCAGCTCGGCATAGCGCCGGATATTGAGCGCGCTGGGAGTGTTCTGTGCCAGCGAGCCGAGGTAGGCCGGGCCGCCGGTCCGGTCCTTGTCTTCGCTCACCTCGATCGACTCGGCGACGGTGACCACGTCCGCCGGTTTGGCGTGCTCGATCAGCTTGGCGAGGTGGCGGTAGATGCGCCGGTGGTCGTCGCGGTAGAAATCCTCGGCCGTGACCAGGTCGGCGATCTTGTCGAAGGCCTGGTTGTCGAGCAGCAGCCCGCCCAGCAGCGACTGCTCTGCCTCCACCGAGTGCGGCGGAACCTTGAGCGCGAGCAACTGGGGATCCGAAGGATCAGAACGACGCGCTTGAGGTTGGGCCATGGGAGTCAACCCATTCTAGAAAAGAAAAAGGGCTGTCGCCAGCCCTTTCTTCACAAAAACTTCAGCGAGAAAATATTTTCAGGCCTCGCCAACCACCGACACCGTGATCTTGACAACAACGTCCGTGTGCAGCGCAATCTGCAGCGCAAACTCGCCGACCTGCTTCAGCGCGCCGGCCGGCATGCGGACCTGCGCGCGCTCGACTTCGAATCCCTGCGCCTTGAGCGCGTCCACGATGTCGTGGTTCGTGACCGAGCCGAACAGCTTGCCGTCGGGACCCGCCCGCTGCGCGATCTTCAGCGTCAGCCCGTCCAGCTTGGCACCGCGCTCCTGCGCCTGCGCCAATGCCTCGGCCTGTGCCTTTTCCAGTTCCGCGCGCCGCAGCTCGAAGGTTTTCCGGTTCTCCTCGGTGGCGCGCTTCGCCTTTCCCTGTGGTATCAAGTAATTACGCGCGTAACCGTCCTTCACCTTCACGACGTCGCCCAGATTTCCCAGGTTCGCCAGCTTTTCCATCAGGATGACTTGCATCGGCGCATTTCTCCTATCGGTTCAGTGCAGGTCCGTAAACGGCATCAGCGCGAGGAACCGCGCGCGCTTGATGGCCGTCGAGAGCTGGCGCTGGTAACCGGCCGAAGTGCCGGTGATGCGCGCCGGAATGATCCGGCCGTTCTCGTTGATGAAGTCCTTGAGGATGTCGATGGCCTTGTAATCGACATACTCGATCTTCTCGGCGGTGAAGCGGCAGAACTTGCGGCGCCGGAAAAGGGCCCGCTGTCCCCGGTCCTTTTTGTCCTTGCCCTTGCCCTTGAATTTTCCCTTGCCGCGCTTTGGTGGAGGCATTTCAGTTCCCTTCCATGAATTCTATGTTCGTGACGTGCAGCACCGGCTTCCTGGAGCGCCGGTTCCTGGCACACAAAAATCCTTCGGCCTTCAGCAGCCGGCCCATCGGGCCCGCCGCGAGAAGTCTCGCCTGAGCCTCGAAGGCGACCGCATCAATCTCCGCATGCACTTTGCGGCGGGCGCCGGCTTCGGCGCGCTCCGATTCGTGCGCGAGGCGGAATTCGACGACCGGAATCCCGGCCGGCGTATAGCGCAGCGACTGCAATTCGGTGACCACGCCCGAGATCTCCAGACGGTTGACTGCGCGGTTCGCCGGCTCGATCAAGGCGACGCGGGCGCAACTGCCGGCGCCGCGGCCGCCGCGGGTACCGCTGCCGGCGCCGCTGCCGCAACCACAACGTCGGCCGGCCTGGCTTCGCCCGCGCGCTCCATCATCGAGCGCGACTTCTCCTCCTTCATCATCGGGGAGGGATCGACGATCGCCTTGGTCATTTTCACGGTCAGGTGGCGCAGCACCGCGTCGTTGAAGCGGAACGAATGCTCGAACTCGCTGATGGTCTCGTTGTCGCACTCGATGTTCATCAGGACGTAATGCGCCTTGTGAACCTTGGCGAGCGGATACGACAGTTGGCGGCGGCCCCAGTCCTCCAGCCGATGCACCTTGCCGTTGCGCGCGGCGACCATGCCCTTGTAGCGCTCGACCATCGCCGGCACCTGCTCGCTCTGGTCCGGATGGACGATGAAACAGATTTCGTAATGCCGCATTGGGTGATTCTCCTTATGGGTAAGCCACCCGCCATGCGTTAGCGGTGCGGCAAGGAAAGGCACCCCAGAGGGGCGCAAGGGCGCGGATTATATAGGACTTTCTGGGCCTGTACAAAACGCATAACGGTGTCGGCTGTGGGATGCGGAAAACAGGGGCAAGCTCAATCGTTATTGAACCCTGAATTCGACCAATTCATGTCCATCCTTCGTGGAAGGCGTGGAAGGTCCGCGAGTACCGTCTTCGTAGGTGTATTTCACCCAACGCTTGACTACTGGTACGTACCAGAATTCCTGTCGCGTCCAACCGCTAAAGCGGATATCGAGCCGCTGATAAGTTCCAATTGCCTCTACCTTCAGCGCGCGAAACTTGCCGGCAGGGACTACTACGTCTTCCCATCCGACTACCTTCACTGTCGCCTCTGATTTGACACGCATCGGACTGTCACGTCTCGCCACCATTTCCCAAGCGGTCTTATGTATAGCGCCAACCTTCAGAGGAAAATTGAGCAGCCGTATGGGTTTGTCGAATACGCTTCCCGAGCCGCCTAATGAGATGGCGCTCCATTCGGAAGTCCAATGGGAATCGTTTTCCTTGCCGCTTCCACCCGTATCGACCGTGAGAATTTCATCGGGCCCCACGAACGCAACGCGCACTTCGAACGTGGTGATCCGTGGCAGGTTAGTCGGGTAATCCGTTCGCCGATATTTCCAGTGGTCGCCGACTTTCACTTCAGGTTTAGGCACTGGCGCGTCGGAATCGTCCGCGCCGAAAGCAGCGGACGCAAAAACCAGAGTGACGGCTATCCCTATCGTTCGAAGCAAGGCGGCGGGCATGGTTTTCGATCCGTTTGGGCTGCTTGGCGCATTATATGCCCTGGTCGGCAGCCACCGGGTGTCAGATGTTATCTCCGACCGGCTGTGCCGACATCCACGCCGCGCGCGCGCGCCAGGTTGTACCACTTCACCGATTCCGCAGAGTCGAGCGTTACGCCCGGCGCCCCCTTGCCGTAGATGTCGCCGAGTTTCTTCGCCGCCTGCCCGCTGCCGACGCGCGCCGCCTGGGTGTAGACGCGAACGGCTTCCGCGAATTTCCCTTCGCTCTCGAGCGCGGCCGCCTGCTTGTAAAGCGCGTCGGCGCCGCCTGCGGGGGCCGCCGGCGCCGCGGACGTCGTGGGCGCCGCCGTGGCGACCTGGGCCTTCTCCGCCGCCGCCTTCTCTGCCGCCTTCGTCTGGGCTACCCTCTCTGCTGCGGCGCGCTGTTCGGCCGCCGCGCGCTCGGCCGCTGCGTTCTGCGCCGCCGCCTGCCGATCGGCCTCGGCCTTGACCTGCCGCTCCGCTTCCGCCTGCTTCTGTGCCTCGGCTTGCCTGGCCGCCTCGGCAGCCTTCCCTGCCGCCGCTTTTGCCTGGGCCGCCTTTTCAGCCGCGGCGCGCTCAGCCGACACTTTTTTCGCGTCCCCCTGCTTGCGCTGCTCGGCCTCCAGCTTGACCAGTTCCGCCTGCTGTTGCTTGGCCGCTTCGGCCTGTTTCTTGGCCTCGGCCTCGCGCTGCCGATTGAACTCGGTCTGCTTTCTCGCCTCGGCTTCGCGCTGCCGGGTCAACTCCGCCTGCTTTTTCGCTTCGGCCTCGCGCTGCGTGGCCAATTCGGCGAGCTCGCGCTGTTTGGCCAGGTCGCCGGCTTTCCTTGCCTCGGCCTCCCGCTGCCGGATCGTCTCGGCCTGTTTTTGCATCTCGGCTTCGCGCTGCCTTGCCAGCTCCGCCTCCTTATCCAAGCGTACTTCCTTCTCCTTGGCTTGCCCCAGCTCGGTTTCCCGCTCCTTGTACTCCTTCAACTGCGCGACCAGCTCGGCCATGCGCTTGCTGTCCGCCGAAGTGTCGGGTCTCATCCAGACGAACACGCCAACGCCAACCGCTGCGACGACGACTGCGACGATGATCGGAACAACGAGAGATTTCTTCGACGGCGCACCCGCCAGCCGCTCCTTCAACTCGGCTTCGCGTTTCGCCAGTTCGGCTTCGCGTTTCGTCCGCTCTGTTGCTTCGCGCTTAGCGCGCGCCTCGACCTCGTGCCGCGTCTTCTCGTCAGCTTGACGCCGCGCCGTCTCTTCTGCCGCGCGCCTGGCCAATAGCGCCTTGGCTTCGGCCTGCTGCCTGGCCTCCGCTTCGGCTTCGCGCTTCTTGAATTCGGCCTCCTTCTGCGCCAGCTGGGCTTCCAGCCTGGCCTTCTCCTCGGCGAGCTTCGCCCGAGCCTCGGCCTCGCGTCGCGCCGCCTCTTCGAGGTCCTTCCTTTCCTGCGCCGGTCCCATCTGCCCGGTTTCTTCGGGGCCGATGCTGCGCAGCTTGGCGATCTTGCGTTTCGCGAGTTCGGCATAGATGCCGTTCGGGAACTGCCGTACGTACAGGTCGAAATCGTCGGGGTCGTTGCCGTCCTTGATCGCGCGCCAGAATTCGAGCTCGACCTCCTGTGTGCTCGAGGCGGCGGCCGCGACCTGCGGCGCGGTCGTTATTTTCGGCGCCTCGGTCACGCGGGCGGCGGCCACTTTGTTCCCTTCGTCCTCCAGCGTCTTGCCATCGAGCGCGCGCTTGAGGGCGATTCCGAATTCGCGCGCGGTCTGATAGCGATCCTTGACGTTCTTCGCCAACGCCTTGTTCGCAACATGGTCGAAGAGCGGAGAAATCGTGTTGTTGATCGAGGACGGCAACGGCGGGTGGTCCTGAATGATCTTTTTTGCGATGGTCCACGCGCCCTCGCCGGCGAATGCCCTCTCACCGGTGAGGAACTGGTAGAGAACAATGCCCGCCGAAAAGATGTCGGAGCGCCGGTCGATATCGCCGCCGGAAATCTGCTCGGGCGACATGTAAGCGGGCGTGCCAATCATGGTGCCCGCCTGCGTGCGCTCCGTCAGGGTGCGATCCGCGTCCGTGATGCGCGCCACGCCGAAGTCGGCGAGCTTCACCTTGCCCTCTGAATCAATCATCACGTTCGCCGGCTTGATGTCGCGGTGGATGATCCCGGCCTCGTGCGCGAAGTGCAGCGCATCGCACAGCTCGCACATGATGCGCACCGTTTCCTTGACCTCGAAGCGCTCGTTTGCGTCGAAGAAGTTCTTCAGCTCCTTGCCCTTGATGAACTCCATCACGATGTACGCGATTTCGCCTTCTTCCCCGAAGTCGTGCACCTGCACGATGTTGGGGTGGTTGAGCCGCGCGACTGCCTGCGCCTCCCGCGTGAACCGCATCGAGTAATTCTTCGCGGTATCCGGGTCGAGCGCGCTCTTCAGAATGGTCTTGATCGCGACCTTGCGGTGGAGCTTCGGGTCGAGGCCCTCGTAGACGACACCCATCGCCCCCTTGCCGAGCGTGCCGACAACTTCGTAGCGGCCGAGGCGTTTCAGATCAGGCGTCGTCATGGCGCTGCGGGAACGTGCGTGGGCCGCTCGGCTGCCGAAGCAGGTGGATCTTCAGGTATGCGATACCCGCGGAAGTCAAGTGACGCATCTCCCTACCAGACCTCAGGTACACGAAATTCCATTCGATGTGGGGCTTCTTTTTCATGGAGCGACGCGCCGACCGTAACGAATTTATTCTCCTTTTCTTAAAAGAAGACCGCGGGCGAGACTTGAAACCTAGCCGCCAATTTTTTTGCGAGCGCTTTACTGATTTCCCGCTTACCGGACAGAATATCGCTTATCGTCCCCTGTGAAGCAAGGTCGGAAAGATGAGACTGCGTGAGGCGGCGCTCGTCCATCAGATAGCGCAACACTTCGCGCGGCTCTGCGTCCGGCAAGGGCGCCTGCCGCTTCTCGTAGGCATGGATCAATTCGCCGAGAGCCTCGACCAGGCCGGCCAGTGCATTTTCCTGGTTCGCCCCGCCGGCGTCGAGCAGACGGTTCAAATGCCCGACGGCCGCTTCGTAGCCGGCTTTGGTGGTGATCGGCTGCAGCGGCACCAGTTCGCACAATGCCCGGTAGCGTTTGGTGATTTTGCTGATTTCATTGGCGCCCATCATGGTCTCCAGCGATCATATTCGGCGTGGGTCAGTACTGCACGTAGATAGAGCGTCTGCGTATTGAAGTGGATCGCGGCGATCACCCGGTAGCGGTTTCCGGCGATGTCGAACACATAGTAGTTGCCGGCCTTGTCCACCGAATTGAATACTCGTTTCAGATCGCCGTAACCGCCAAAGGCGTTGCGCTCGATCAGCTTGCGCCACGCCTGCAGCGGCTCGCTGGCCGCGCGATACCGAAGCGCGAACTCCCGCAAGGCCTTGTTGCTGACCAGCCGCATTCCAGCAGACTATCGCAAAATGCGATAATTCGCAATGCTTGCGCTTCGGCACACATGCGTTGCGACTGTGTATCTCGATATCGATCTCGCTACGCAGCAGATCGAGATCCAGCTCGCCTTCTCACCGATTCGAACAAGCACACCCCGGCCGCGACCGAGGCGTTCAGGCTCTCCACCTGCCCCTGCATCGGTATGCGCACCAGCAGGTCGCAGCTCTCGCGGGTCAGGCGGCGCATGCCGGCGCCTTCGGCGCCCAGGACCCAGGCGATGGACTTGGGCAGGTCGGCTTCGAACAGTGTCTTCCCGGCTTTTTCATCGGACCCTACGATCCAGATATTGCGGTCTTTCAGGTCGGCCAGCGTGCGCGCGAGATTCGTGACCATGAAATAAGGCGTGATTTCGGCTGCGCCACTGGCGACCTTGGAGACCGTCGCATTGATGCCGGCGGCGTGGTCTTTCGGTGCGACCACGGCATTCGCGCCCGCGGCATTCGCCACGCGCAGGCAGGCGCCGAGATTGTGCGGATCGGTGATGCCGTCCAGCACCAGAAGAAGTGGCGGGGTCTTGAGGCTCTCCAGCAGTTCTTCGAGCGTCTGCTTCTGCGTGTTCACCTCGACGCGCGCCGCGACGCCCTGATGCCTGCCGCCGCCGGCCATGCCATCGAGGCGCGTGGCCGGGACGCGCATCAGGCGCGCACCTGAGCGCTCGACCGTGGCGGCGAAGTCCTTCGCGCGCGCGTCCTTGCGCGATTCATCGAGGAACACTTCGAGCACCGATTTCGGATCGGCCCGCAGGCGCGCGAGCACGGTGTGGAAACCGAAGACGACGCGTTCCGGCGTGAGGCTCACGCGCGCCCCGCGTCCGCTGGAACCAGGTCGATCTTGCGGGTTTCCAGATCGACGCGCACCAGCTTCACCTTGAGCCGGTCGGCGAGCCGGTAGCGCTTGCCGGTTCGTTCACCTAACAGCAGGTGGCGCGTGGGCTCGAAGCGGAAGTAATCGCGCCCGAGCTCGGAGATGTGCACCAGGCCATCGACGAAGTAGTCGTCCAGCATGACGAACAGGCCGAAGGAAGTGACCCCGGTGACCCTGCCCTCGAAAGTATTGCCGACCTGGTCCTGCATGTAATAGCACTTGAGCCAGTTCTCCACGTCGCGGCTCGCGTCGTCGGCGCGACGCTCGGTCTCCGAGCAATGGCGGCCGACTTCCTCCCAATTAAGCCCTGAATATTTCTGGTTCGCGAGCAGGGCCTTTATCGCGCGGTGCACCAGCAGGTCGGGATAGCGCCGGATCGGCGAGGTGAAATGCACATAGGCATCGAACGCAAGCCCGAAATGGCCGAGATTCTCCGGCGTGTAGACCGCCTGCTTGAGCGAGCGCAGCAGGATCGTCTGCAACAGGAGGAAATCTGGCCGCGCCTTTATTTTCTCGAGGATCTGGGCGTAGTCCTTCGGCGCCGGCTTCTCCCCGCCGGGCAGCGCGAGCCCCAGTTCGGCGAGGAAGTCGCGCAGCGCGGCGACTTTCTCGGGCGCCGGCACGTCGTGCACCCGGTAGAGCACGGGATGCTTACGGCTGGAGAGGAAATCCCCGGCGCAGACGTTGGCCGCCAGCATGCATTCCTCGATCAGGCGGTGCGCCTCGTTGCGCGGCTCGGGCACGATG
>JBCKKZ010000041.1:0-16141 GCA_038904015.1 Burkholderiales bacterium
AGCTTCGAGCGCATCCACCGCTCCAACCTGGTCGGCATGGGCGTGCTGCCGCTGCAGTTCCTCGGCGACGACAGCGTTGCCTCGCTCGCCATCATGGGCGACGAGGAGATCTCTATTTTCGGCTTAGGCGATATCCATCCGCAACAGGAATTGATGCTTGAAATCAGGAGAAAAGACGGAACCAAACAGCAGATCAAGGTCAAGTCGCGCATCGATACGGCAATCGAAGTCGACTACTACAAGCACGGCGGCATCCTGCCCTACGTGCTGCGCGAGCTGATCTCGAAGGCCGGCCCGGCGAAGGTAAAAGCGGCCTGAATTTCCGGTGTTCCGATTTTAACGCGGGCGTTTCACCGCAGCAACGCCTGCACCCGGGCGCCGAGCTTCAGCAGCTTCTTCAGCACGCCCGTCTCCAGTTCGAGCATTTCATCGCTCCAGCCCGAGACGCCCTGCATAAGCGCCAGCATCTCCCGCAGACGCTTCTGCACCTGCGCATCCTCGCGCGCGAACTCCCTGCCCTCCACGCAGCCGCGCAGGAAGGCCAGCGTCGGATCGAATTCGCGCTCCTTCCTCTCGCGCACGATGATGCGCAGCAGGTCCCAGGGGTCCTGCGCGGTCGCGAAATGGTCGCGCCGGTCGCCCGCCAGGTGCACCACCTTCGCCAGGTCCCAGTTCTGCAGCTCGCGCAGGCTGTTGCTCACGTTCGAGCGCGCCACCTGCAGGATTTCCGCGATCTCCTCGGCGTGCATCGGCCGCCCGAGCAGGTAGAGCAGCGCGTGGATCTGGCACACCGTGCGGCTCACGCCCCAGCGCGTACCCATCTCGCCCCAATGCAGCACGACGCGGCTGCCGGTGGCGCCCACGGCATCGGTCAATGCGTCCTCCGCGGTGGCAGTGGCGGCCATGGCTTGACGCAAGGCTAGACTTGTCATACATTTCTGTCAAGACAGTAATTACCGTAAGGATGGCAAATGAGAGTAATGGTCTTGGGCGGCACCGGTTTCGTCGGCCGGCACGCCGTATCCGCCCTGCTGGCCCGCGGCCACTGCGTGATCGTCGGCACACGCAGCCCGCGCCGCGCCGCCGGCCGCCTGCCGCCCGAGGCGCTGGACTGCGAGCGCCGCGAAGTCCACCTTGAATTCCTCACCACCCGCTACGTCTGGAAACCGCTGCTGGCCGGCGTGGACGCGGTGGTAAACGCCGCCGGCATCTTGCGCGAGCGCGGCAGCGAGACCTGCGACCGGGTCAACAACATGGCGCCGGCGGCGCTGGCGTTGGCCTGCGAGCACGCCGGCTTGCGCCTCATCCACATCTCCGCGCTCGGCCTCAGGCCGCGCGCCTACAGCCGCTTCATCCGCTCCAAGGCCGCCGCCGAGCGTGCCATCGCCGACACCGGCGCGGACTACAGCATCGTCAGGCCTTCACTGCTGGACGGTGAAGGCGGCTACGCCGCCGGCTGGCTGCGCAAGCTCGCGCGCTGGCCGGTCCGATGCGTGCCGATGGCCGCGCGCGGACGCCTCGCCGCGCTGGACGTGCGCGACCTCGCCGAAGCCATCGCGGTTCTTTGCGAGGCGCGCGGCAGGACCGAATGGCGGGAAGTGGATCTCGGCGGCGGCGTGCGGCGCACTCTTTCCGGGTACCTGGAGGCCCTGGACGCGCGGCCGGATCGCCGCCCTGCCCTGCGCGTGCCGGTGCCGAACTTCATGGCGCTCGTTGCCGCGGGCCTGTGCGACCTGCTGCACATCACGCCCTACGGCATGGCCGCGCTGGAACTGCTGTGGCGCGACAATCTGCCGCGCGACAACCAGTTGATGGCGCTCATCGGGCGCGCACCAATGCCCGTCGGGCGCGCCCTGCCTGCGCGGCGCCCCGCCTCGTCTCCAGCTTACGCGTTCACGGCGATGCCCACCGGGCACGAAACCCCGGTGCCGCCGAGCCCGCAGTAGCCGTTCGGGTTCTTGCCGAGGTATTGCTGATGGTAGTCCTCGGCGTAGTAGAACTCAGGCGCGGCCCGGATTTCAGTGGTGATTTTCCCGAATTTTTTCTTTTGAAGTTCCGTTTCGAATACTTCCTTTGAAGCAAGGGCGGCTTTCAGCTGCGCATCTCCATAGGCATAGACAGCTGACCGGTACTGCGTGCCCGAGTCGTTGCCCTGGCGCATGCCCTGCGTCGGGTCGTGGCCTTCCCAGAAGGACTTGAGCAGCGCCTCATAGCCGACCTTCTTCGGATCGAACACCACCAGCACCGCCTCGGTATGGTTGGTAAATCCGGAACAGACCTCTTCGTAGGTCGGATTCTTTGTCTCGCCGCCGGCGTAGCCGACCGCGGTGCTGTAGATGCCGGGAATGTTCCAGAACAGCTTCTCCGCACCCCAGAAACAACCCAGGCCGAACACCGCGCGCTCCGTGCCCTCAGGGAACGGCGGCACGATGCAGTTGCCGTTGACCAAATGCTTCTCCGGCACATCGATCTTCCCGGCACCTCCGGGAATCGTGCTGCCCGCCGGCAACAGGGTCTTCATCTTCTTCATGAATGCGAACATGGGGGAACTCCGGTGCGGGTTGATGACACGGCGAACGCTAGAATAGCATCATGAAAATATGCATTTACGGCGCCGGCGCGGTCGGCGGGCTGCTCGCCGGGCGGCTCGCGCAGGCCGGCCTCGATGTTTCAGTCGTCGCCAGGGGCGCCCACCTTACATCGATCCGCGAGACGGGATTGCGCATTCTTTCGGAGGCAAAGGAATTTTCGGTGAAGATCAGGGCGGAAAGCGACCCTGCCCTGCTTGGAGCGCAGGACTACGTCATCGTCGCGGTCAAGGGCCAGAACCTGCCCGAGGTGGCGGCCGCGATCGGGCCGCTGGTCGGACCGGATACCTCGATCGTGACCGCGATGAACGGCGTGCCGTGGTGGTTCTTCGACCGGCTGCCTTTCGCGAGCGAAAGAACTGCACGCGGCGGCGGCAAGCTGCGCCTGGAAACGCTTGATCCCGGCGGCAGGCTCGCGCAGGCCATGCCCACCGGGCGCATCGTCGGTTGCGTCGTCCACTTCGCCGCATCGACGCCCGAGCCCGGCCTTGTCAGCCACGGCATGGGCAAGCGCCTGATCCTCGGCGAGCCCGGCGGCAGGAACAGCGCGCGCACGCGCAACATCGTCGAAGCACTGAAGGCGGCGGGCTTCGAGGCCGTGGAAAGCGGCTTCATCGAGAAGGAATTCTGGGTCAAGCTGCTCGGCAACATGAGCTTCAATCCGGTCTCGGCGCTGACGCTGGCGAGCGCGAACCGCCTGATCGCCGACGACTACGTCAAGGCCTACATGGTGGCGATCATGCGCGAGTGCCTCGCCATCGGGCGCGCGGTCGGTGTGGACGCGGACATCGATCCCGAAGCGCGCATGGACATGGCGCGCCACCTCGGCGCGTTCAAGACCTCGATGCTGCAGGACATGGAAGCCGGCAAGCGCCTGGAGATCGACGGCCTGCTCACCGGCACGCTCGAAATCGCCCGCAAGGCCGGTGTCGCCGCGCCGTTCACCGAAAGCCTCGCCGGCCTCGCCCGGCTGCGGGCGGAATCGACCGGGCAGTACCCATGAACTCAGAAAAAGAGGGTCAGAGCCGGATTTCCGTGCTTCTGCGGAAATCCGGCTCTGACCCTCTTTTTCGGCACGCGCTGTGTGTTGCGCCGATGATGGACTGGACGGACCGGCACTGCCGCTATTTCCTGCGCCAGGTTTCCTCCGGCGCATTC
This sequence comes from Burkholderiales bacterium, assembly GCA_038904015.1. Classification (GTDB taxonomy): domain Bacteria; phylum Pseudomonadota; class Gammaproteobacteria; order Burkholderiales; family SG8-39; genus RBG-16-66-20. The sequence goes on from JBCKKZ010000041.1 coordinate 3,747, forward strand.
CTCTACACCGAGATGATCACCACCGGCGCCCTGCTGCACGGCAATGTCGAGCGGCACCTGGCGTTCAGCGCCGAGGAACACCCGGTGGCGGCGCAACTGGGCGGCAGCGAACCGGAGGATCTCGCGAAGTGCGCGAAGCTGGTCGAGCAGTACGGCTACGACGAAGTGAATCTCAACATCGGCTGCCCGAGCGAGCGCGTGCAGCGCGGCGCGTTCGGCGCCTGCCTGATGGCGGAACCGGAGCTGGTGGCCGATTGCGTGCGCGCGATGCGCGAAGCGGTGAAGATCCCGGTCACGGTGAAGCATCGCCTTGGAATCAACCAGGAGGAGTCCTACGACTTCGTTTCCAAGTTCGTCGAGATCGTTTCGAGAGCCGGTTGCGCGACATTCATCGCGCACGCCCGCAACGCGGTCTTGAAAGGACTCTCGCCGAAGGAGAACCGCGAGGTCCCGCCGCTCAAGTACGAGTATGTCTATCGCCTGAAACGCGACTTCCCTGCCCTCGAATTCGTATTGAACGGAGGGATCGTGAAAAACCAGCCCATCCAGGGCGTCGACGGCATCATGCTGGGCCGTGCCGCGTATCACGACCCCTGGGTACTCGCGGACGCGGGGAAGGATCGAAGAGATGTCGTTCTTTCGATGTTCAGTTATTCGAAAAAGCACCTTTCGAACCAAACCAAACTGAGGCACGTCACACGCCATATGCTGGGCCTGTACCATGGCCACCGCCGCGCGCGCCTTTGGCGGCGCATGATGTCGGACGCCGCCCGCCTTTCGCAGAACGATCCGGCCCTGCTGCTCGAGGCCATGGAGGCGGTAGAATCCGCCGCATCACAGGAGATGCCCGATGAGCGCCGTGCTGAAAGCCAGTTCAGTTAAAGACAGAGTCACCGCGGAAGAATGGCAGTTGCGCGTCGACCTCGCCGCCGCCTACCACCTGGCGGCGATCTTCAAGTGGACCGACCTCATCTACACGCATTTCTCGGCGCGGCTTGCCGGCCACGACGAGTTCCTGATCAACCCCTACGGCCTGATGTTCGAGGAGATCACCGCCTCGAACCTGATCCGCATCGGCCATGACGGCAAGGTGCTCGATGACCCGCTGGGTCTCGGCTACAACGAGGCCGGCTTCGTGATCCACGGCTGCGTGCACGAGGCGCGGCCCGAAGCGCAGTGCGTGATCCATACGCACACGCGTGCCGGCGTCGCGGTGTCGGCGATGAAATGCGGCCTGCTGCCGATCAGCCAGCACGCCATGCGGGTGCAGCGCCAGGTGACCTACCACGACTACGAGGGCGTCGCGCTCGACATGGACGAGCGCGCGCGGATGTCGAAGGATCTGGGCAAGACCTCGAAGGCGATGATCCTGCGCAACCACGGCCTGCTCACGCTGGGCGAGTCGGTGCGCGAGGCCTTCGAGCTGATGTACTACCTCGATTGCGCCTGCCAGATCCAGGTGGATGCGGTCGCGGGCGGCATGGACAACGTGCTCCAGATGAGCCAGCAGGCCGGCGACGCCGCCGCGCGTCAGCTCGAGCGCCCGGGCCGGCCGGCGACGCACAGGGACTGGCCCGCGTTGCTGCGCCTGCTCGAGCGCAAGGGCAGCAACTACCGCGACTGAAGTCTCGGCAGTTGCATTACCGTCCCGATGGTGAGTACCAGGGACACGACGACGGAAAAGAACACCACCGAAGCGCGGCCGCTGTCGAGCAGCCAGCCGAAGTACACCGGCGTCAGCATCGAGCCCACGTCCAGCCCCGAATAGACGAAGCCGTAGACTTTGCCGGTCGCCCCCGACGGCGTGGTGGAGCGCACGATCAGGTCGCGCGACGGATTGGTGATGCCGCCCGAGAAACCGGTGGCCGCGAATAACAGCGGCAATGCCGCCGCCGGCAGCCAGGCGGACGCCAGCACGAACATGATCGAGGCGCTCACCGCCATGCCGGTCACGGCGACCAGGTCGTGGCGCGCGGTGTGCGCCGCGACGAATCCCCCGGTGAAGATCCCGGCCGCGGCGCCAAGCAGGTACGAGGTCAGCGCCGCCGAGGCGAGAGCATTGTTCGTATCGTAGAGCGACATCATGGTCGCGACGCCGAACGTCTGGATGGCGATGAAACCGACCGCGATCAGCAGGAAGTAGCCGAAACACATCAGGATCGGCGCCGACGCAAGCACCTTCAGGTCGGCGGCGAGACCGCCTTGCGCGTCCAGGCGGCGCCGGTCCGCCGGCTCGACATACAGGGAATCGCGCTGCGAAACGAGAAACGCGATCACCACGGCGCCCAGGACGGCGGCGCCGAGCAGGGCGCCGCGCCAGCCGGCCGCGCCGACCATGCCGATCGCATAGGTGGGAGCGGCGGCATAGCCGAGGAATCCGGCGATCCCGTGCCAGCTGAACGCATAGCCCAGGCGCGTCTTGTCCACCCGCGCATTCAGGATCGAAAAGTCGCAGGGATGGAACACGCTGTTGCCCGCGCCGCCCACGAACGCGGCGGCAAGCAGCATCTCGTAGCTGTGCGCGAGTCCGGCGCAGAGCGCCCCGGTGGTGCTCAGCACGAGACCGCAGAACAGCACCTTGCGCGCGCCGTAGCGGTCCACCGCGAATCCGGCGAGCGTCTGGAAAATGCCCGACGCCGTGTAGTACACGGCGACCGTCGCCCCCAGCGCCGCGTAGGACACCGCGAGATCGTCCTTGATCATCGGGAACACCACCGCGGTGGCGATTTGATAGAAGTGCGACATGCCGTGCGCCAGGGCCACCAGGCCGATGACGCGCACGTCGCCTCTAAGCGTTTGTGCCAATTATTTTTCCGATGAAACCCGCGATCGAAGTCAAGACTTTCTCCGGCTGGTCCTTGTGCGGCGAATGACCGCAGGCGGACAGCTTCAGCAGCCCGCTCGGGCCACCCACTTGCCGCGCGATCGCATCGAGCTGCGCCATCGTGCCGTATTCGTCCCCTTCCCCCTGGATCGCCAGCACCGGGCATTTGATCCCCGGCAGATACGCCTCAATGTTCCAGTCCGGCAACGCCGGATCGAGCCAGGCGTCGGCCCACAGGTGAAAGGTTTTGCGCGCATCCCGATGGTACCTGCCCAGGCGCTCGCGCAGGCCTGTTGTTTCGAATGTGTCGTTTAGGGTTTTTATGCTCTTCAAACCATGCTCTTCTACAAAAACATGCGGTGCCATCGCCGCCACGCCGCGAACCGGATGCGTCGCGGCATGAATCAGCGCGATCGAGGCGCCGTCGGAGTGGCCGACCAGAATGGGTTTTTCGATTTTCAATTCAGAAAGAATTCCCGGCAGGAACGTCAAGGCCTCCCGGTGCATGAAATCCTTCCCCACCCTGTCTTCTGCCAGCACGTCCGAGTCGCCGTAACCGTAACGGTCATAGAGCAGCGCGCGGCAGCCGGTGGCCCTTGCCACTTGTTGCGGGAAATCGCGCCACTGGCGGATCGAGCCCAGGCCTTCGTGCAGGAACACGAGCACCGGCAAGCCGGGATCTGAAGCGTCGGCTGCGTCGATCCAGAGATACTCGAGCGAGTGGCCGGCGGCGGTGAGTTGCGGCATCAATCCAGATTAGCATGCAGCATGCGTTTCACCGCCTATCTGGTTCTCCTGGCGACCCTGCTGCTGTGGTCGGGCAACTGGATCGTGGCGCGCGCCGTGCGCGACGAGATCGCACCGGGCCTCGCGACCGCGGGAAGGCTGCTGATTGTCCTTCTGATCCTGGTGCCTTTTGTTTTTTCAGGATTGAAAAGCAAGCTTGGGAAAATCACGAAACAAGGCTGGCAAATCCTTCTGGCCCTCGGTTTTTTCGGCGGCGGCCTGCACCTCGCGCTGCAATGGCTCGGCCTGCACTACACCACCGCCACCAGCGGCATCCTCTACCTGTCGACTTCGCCGCTCTTCATCCTGCTGCTCGCGCGGCCGCTGCTCGGTGAGCCGATCGGGCCGCGGCAGTGGGCCGGCGTGGCGATCTCGTTCATCGGCGTGTTCCTGATCGCGACCCAGGGCCGGCCGCAGGCCTTCTCCTTCAACATCGGCGACCTGATGGCGCTCACCTCGATGGCGATGTGGGCCGGCTACACCGTGTTCCTGCGCCTGCGGCGCGACCCGCTGGAGACACCCGAGTTCCTGGTCGTGGTCTGCGCATTCGGGTTGGTATTCATGTTTCCCTGGGTTGCATTTGAAGTTCTTACGCAAGCAAGGATGGAGCTGACGCCAATCGGCGCGTCCGCGGTGCTGTACTCCGCGGTGGGATCCCTGCTGCTCGCCTACGCGGGCTGGAGCTACGTGGTGACGCGCCTGGGCGCCGCGCGCGCCGGCGCCACCATGCACCTGATGCCGGGCATCGGCGTCCTCTTGTCGATGCTGTTCCTGGGCGAGAATCCGCGCTGGTACCACGGCGCCGGCATCGCGCTGATCCTCGCCGGTGTGGCTCTGTCGTCGATGCGCCGCGCCTGAAGCGGCATTCATGCCATGAGGCAAGAGCTCACGCCTGCTAGAGCTTCATCGGCCGCCAGTAGCCGGTGAGCTCCAGGTAACCCCGCCCCACCGCGGTCCGGTCCTTGTAGGCCGTCACGGCGCCCTCCCAGTAGATGGTGCCGGTGCTCGCGCGCGCATCGAGCTCCTGGTCGTCCATCAGCGGCTCGAGGCGCAGTTCATTGTCCTTGGTTTTTACCCTTACCGAAACCGGATAGACGGTACCGGTCCGGGGGGATCTCCAGGTCCGCAACGGCTCGAAGGAAACGCCCTCGGGCGCGAACTGCGTCTTGCTGTTGTTGTCCCGCATGCGAAAGGCCATCAGCGCGCCGCCGTCATCCAGGTTGATGCCGCACCAGTCCCAGCCCGCCGCGCCCGCCGCCATGTACTGGCTCGACCATTCGTGGTCCAGCCATGCGGTGCCGGTGACGCGCGTGCCGTTCACCGTTCCATTCACTTTCAATTGTGGACGGCTGTAGTAGTAACTAGCCTCCTCAGGGCGGTTGCCCTTGCGGCTGAAACCGGAATTTCCCTGGAGCAAGGGTTTGTCATTCGTTTCAAAATCCAAATCCAGTGAAAAATCACGGGCAAGGATACGCGCCGTGTAGCGGTTCGTTCCAAGTTCGAGTTTCCAGTCGTCCACCCACACGGATGTCGTCTCCTCCCGGCTCCCGGCAAGGCCGAGCGCCGTGCGAGCCGCGCGCTCGTCGTGGCGCAGGCGGCCATGGCGCGGATCGGAGAGCGCGGCATGCGCGAGGATCAGCTGCCGGGGCGTGAAATTGCTGGGATTGGAACTTTCGAAATTTAATTTAGTTCTAAAAAATGTGATTTGAAAACCAAAATTCTCTCCTCGCGCTGACGTCAACCACCCGGTGACGTACCACCACTCCTGCCGGTAGGCCGGATGGGCTCCGTGGTCGCGCGGAAATTGAAAGACTTTTCCAGGCGTAACAAGAGGAAAGGCAATTGCCGCAAGAAACTCCCTGCGATTCACCAGTCCTCCTTCACGGCGCGCACCGGGCCGATGCCCGTGGCTTCCCGCCCTGAAAGAAATGCAGTGAGAGAAGAAAGCAGTATCAACAGCAAGGATAATCCGCCCAACAGCAGGTACGGCGGGTGCAGGTCCATGCTCCAGTTGAACGACTGGCGGTTGACGACGTGGATCAGGACCAGGCTGATGGCAGCGCCCAGCACGAGGCCGACGGCGACGCCCAGCAGTGCGAGCAGCCCGCCTTCGGCCGCCAGCATGGCGCCGATCTGCGCGCGGGTCATGCCCAGGTGGCGCAGCATGCCGAACTCGCGCCGACGCGCGAGCACGATCGCGCCGACGCTGGAGGACAGGCCAAACAGGCCCACGATCACCGCCACGGCTTCCAGCGCATAGGTCAGCGCGAAACTGCGGTCGAAGATGGCAAGCGAGGCACTGCGGATCTCTCCGGGCTCGGCAATATCCAGCACGCCGCCGCCGGGCAGCGCCCTGAGCGCTTGCGTGACCGCCGCCACCGAGGCGCCCGCTTTAAGCCACAACGCCGCGTCGTTCGCCCGGCGGTCGCCCGAGAGCGCGGCGTAGGTTTCGCGCTCGATCACGATCGCGCCGTGCTGGCGCGCATAGTCGCGCCAGACGCCGGCGACGATGAACGTCGAGTTTTTTCCGGCGAGAGGAATTTGAATTTCATTGCCTGGCAAAAAACCATACAGATCCGCGACCGCCTCGGATACCCACGCGGGCGGAGGGTCGCTCGCTTTGCGCTCGTAGAGCTTGCCGACGAATGGGAAAGACAGCCTGCCGCCGTCCCGCGCGATCAGCGCCACCGCCGGCTTCGCGGGATCGAGCGAAATCCGGCTGCTGCGCAGGAACACCGCCTTGTCCACCTGCGGCAGGGCCCGCACCCGCGCTTCGAGGGCCGGATCGAGCCACGCAGTCTCGCCGGCGTGGGTGGTGCGGAAATAAAGTTCGGCGGGCAGCACCGCGCCCAGCCAGTCGTCCACCGAACTGCGGAACGAGGCCACCATGATGGCCATCGACACCATCAGCGAAAAGCTCGCCACGATCGCCGCCAGGCTCACCATCGCCTGCCCCGGCGCGCCGCGCAGCTGGGCCAGTGCGAGGGCAAAGGGGATGTTCTTATCCGCGTTCAGATTTACGAACGCAAAACGCGAGAACCACGGCATCAGCAGGATCCCTCCCATCAGCAGGCAGGCGATCGCCGCGTATCCCGCGACCGGGATGCCGCCCAAAGGCTTCAAGGCAAGCAATGGCAACGCAATCCCCATCATGAGCATGCCTGGCCAGACCTTTACCGCGCGCCCGAACATCCGCTGCTCGTCGCCAGCCTTGAGGGCCTGCGCCGGCGCCGCGCGCGCCGCGTCCAGTGCCGGCAGCAGCGCGCCGGCCAGCGCCACGCCGATGCCGCCGAGGAGAAACAGCACGCCGCTCGCCACGGGAAACCCGATCTGGGGCGCCACGCCGCGGAAGAAACCCGCGCCCAGGTCCGCCCCGCCGGCGCGCGTGGCCGCCACAGCCAGGCCGTAGCCGATCGCGATGCCCAGCGCGCTGCCCAGCGCGCCCAGCGCCGCCGCCTCGACGAGCACCAGCCGCGCCACGCCGCCGCGCCGCAGCCCAAGCACGCGAAGCAGCGCGTGCTCCTGCCGCCGGCGCGCCACTGACAGCGCCTGCGCCGAGAAGACAAGGAATCCGCCGGTAAAAAGCGCGACCAGCGCCAGCACGTCCAGGTTCACGCGGTAGGCGCGCGACAGGTTGGCGCCCGACTCCTCGACCGCGTCCAGCGTCGCCACGTGCACGCCCGCCGGCAGCAGCGCGGCGATCTCGCGCTGCATCGCCTCGCGATCGGCGCCCGGCTCGAGGCGCAGGTCGATGCGGTTGAGCTCGCCCAGGCGCCCCAGCCGCCACTGCGCCGTGGCGATGTCGGTCAGCGCCGCGACGCCGCGCAGGCTGGACGCCGGCAATGCTCCCCGGACCTGCAGGGAGACCTCGTTCAAGCCGGAGATTATTTTCAGTTCTTTCGTTGCACCTAGGAGTTCCCTTGCATGAAAGGAAAGAAAAACGCCATCCGGCTGGAGAATCTCCAGTCTTCTCCCCGGCTCATCGGCAAACAGCGCCGGCTGCAGCAGCCCGGCGCGAAGCGCGTCGATGCCGATCAGGCGGATGGTTTTCGTGCCGCCCGCGATCCCCGCCTCCGCCTCGAGCACCGGGCTCGCCACCGCCACCCCCGGCAGGCGCGCGAGCCGGGCGTAGAGCGCTTCCGGAAACCCGGCGCGGCCGCCACGCACCTCCAGGTCCGCCTCCCCCGAAAGGGAGCGCACGCCGGCGGCGAGTTCATCCACCGCCGCGCGGTTGATCAGGTGGACCGCAAAACCGAGCGCGACGCCGAGCGCGATGGCAATCACCGAGAGCAGCGCCCGCCCGCCGGCACGGTGCAACAGGAGGCTAAGCCGGAACATCCCCCGCCAGGGTAATACGGTGCATCACGCGCCGGTAGCCGTGATAGTCATTGACCGGGTTGTGCTGCACGCAGCGGTTGTCCCACAGCGCGATCGAGCCCGGCTGCCAGCGGAAGCGGCAGGTAAATTCAGGTTTGGTCTGGAATTCAAATAAAAACCTCAGAAGAGGGGCGCTTTCTTCCTCCGTCCAGCCAACAAACCGCACGGTGTGGCCCGAGTTCACGTACAGCGCCTTGCGGCCCGTCTCCGGGTGAGTGCGCACCACAGGATGTTCGGCCAAAAAGTTCAAGTTCTTTTCTTCTGTTCCAGAATGCTTCAAGACATCCTCGCGAGTCCTGGAGGCATCTGCTTTCGTGGAAGAGTTAACCGCCTTCAGGCTTTCAAGAAGTTTTTGAAAACCAGGAGAAAGAGAATCAAATGCAAGATACATGTTCGCAAACAGCGTGTCGCCGCCGAACGGCGGGACCTCGCGCGCGAGCAGCATCGAGGCCATCGGCGGGCGCGGCAGATACGCCGTATCGGTATGCCAGATGCCGCCGAAGGCGACGCGCTCGTGTTCGAGCTTCTTCACCTCGATGATCTTCGGATAGCCCTCCAGGCCTTTCACCAGCGGATACTCGACCGGCTCGCCGAACTGCCGCGCGAAAGCCATGAATTGCGCTGGCGTCAGGTTCTGGCCGCGAAAGAAGACGACCAGATTTTCGAGGAATATTTTTCGAATTTCCTTTACAAGAATTTCATTCAAAGGAACCGAAAGATCCACGCCCTGTATTTCGGCGCCAAGCGCGCCAGAAACGCGCTTCGCCTCGAGCATCAGTCGCCGCGCAGGCGCGCGGGAATCTCCGCCACGTGCAGGTGGTTCTCGAGCAGCCTGACGCCTTTCAGGCGCGAGGCGATGTCGCTGCAGGCCTCGCTCTGCTCGATCCGGTCGACCACGCCTTCGAGGCGCACATGCCCGTCGTTGGCCGTCACGCGCACCTTGCAGTGCCAGGTGGTGCCATGGGTGCGGATCGCGGCGCGCACATGGTGGGCGGTGGCGACGTCGCGCAGGCGGCGGTGCGACTCGTCGGTCTCGGCGAACTCCTTGGACTTCACCAGATTCACGATCCCCTCGACGCACTGCTCGACCGCGACGCGGTCGGTGTTGAAGCCCATGTCGTACTCGTTGATGTCGCGCGTGTCGATATGGAAATGGCGGCGCATCACGGCATGCGCGGCCTCGTCGTTCTGGCCGACGATGCGCTCGACCTGGCTCGTATCGGCCGTGTCGAGCCGCTCCATCATGCGCCTGACGCGCGTGCGCCGAGACGCCGAGACGCAGACGCGCACCGCGTGCGGCACGTCCTTCAGCAGCGAGGTCGCGCCCCAGCCGCGCAGGATCACCGCCTCGCCGGAGGAGGCCATGGTGAGAATCACGTCGGCGGTCAGGATGCTCAGGCTCACCTGGTCGGTGGTGAGCCGCTCGAGCAGCCCCTGCTTGCCCTCCAGGAAGCTGATGACGTGGCTTTTGCGCAGGCGCGTGCGGTTGGCGAGGTGGTCGATGATCTCGTGGTACCGGATCTTCATGCCGAGCGCCTGCTCCAGGCCCAGCGCGACGTCATTGCCCAGCGAGCCCATTTCACGGTTCATGGCGATAAGCGGCATGGCAGTCCCCCCAATTCGCTATCTTAACGCCACCCGTCCATCACGGCGCTTCAATCAATTAATGGGGTCAGACCCCATTTCTTTTCGGTCTCAGCTAGAAAACCCTGCCGGCGCGCTGCAGAACTGTCTTTGGAATGTGCAGGCCGAGCGCTTCCGCGGCACGGTTGTTGATCGCCAGCTCGAACTTCTGCACCCGCTCGACCGGGATCTCGGCGGGCTTGGCGCCCTTCAGGATCCGGTCGGCGAGCCCCGCCGCGCGCCGGTGCGACTCGCTGATATCCGCGCCGTAGGTCAGCACCGCGCCCGCCTCGGCCCATTCCACGCGGTGCGCGACGAGCGCGATGCCGTTGCGCTCGGCGAGGGTCACGACTTCGCGCCGGCGGCCGAGCAGCGCGAACGACGGCGTAATTTCGGCCACCACCAGGCCATCGCGCTTGAACTGCGCGAAGATTTTCGCGACCGCCTCGAAATTCGTGAACTCCGCGCTCACCAGTTCCAGGCCGGCGGCGCGCGCCGCTTTCTCGTGCGCGGCTTTGCGGTTACGGTAATCCTGCGTGCCGCGGTCGAACACCGCGCCCATGCGCTTCAACTGCGGCAGTGCCTGGCGGACCAGTTTGTAGCGCTTCGCGGCGGCATCCCCCGCTACCTGGTAAGTGCCCGTGGCGTTCCCCCCCGGCTTGGCGAGTGAAGCGACCAGGCCCGTGGCCACGGGATCCGCCGCGACCGCGAACACCACCGGCAGGGAATCGGTCTCCTTGAGCAACGCGGTGGCGAGGCTCGTGGTGGTGGCATAGATCAGGTCCGGCGCGCGGCCCGCCGCCATGCTCGCCATCGTGGCGAGGTAATTCCGGGTGCCCTTGCCGGAGTGCCGGTCGTAGAGGATGTTCCGGCCCTCTGTCCAGCCCAGGCGCGCCATCTGTTCGAAGAACGGCCGCACCGAGGGCTCGTCGTCATTCGAATCACCCGCGAAGAGCACCGCCACGGTTACCGTTTTCGCGGCCTGCGCGAACGCGAAGCCCGGCGCGGCGAGGCCAGCGCCCACGGCGCCCATGACCCGCAGCAGTGTCCTGCGCGAAATCAGCCTGCCCATCTCACCACCCTTCGAGCACCAGCTTGCCGATGACGTGGCCCTCTTCGAGCATTTTATGCGCGCGCTTTAGGTTGGCGGCGTCGATCTTGCCCAGCTTTTGCGCCAGCGTGGTCCTCAGGACCCCCGCCTCGATTAATCCTGCTGTCTCATCGAGCACTGCGTGCTGCAACTGCATGTCGGGCGTCTGGAAGCTGGAGCGGGTGAACATCCCCTCCAGGCACACCGCGATGCTCTTGTCATGCAGGATCGCGAGATCCACCGGCTTGGTGGTGCGCACGATCATGCCGACCTTGCCTTGCGGCTTGACGATCTTCGGCAAGCTGCTCCAGTACGCATCCGGCGAGGACAGGCACAGCACGAAGTCGTACTCGGTGCCATCCAGCGGCCGCGAGTGGTCCACCGTGTCGTCGGCGCCCAGGCTCTTACACCACGCGATCGATTCCGGCCGCGATGCGCTCGCGGTCACCTTGAGGCGCGCCAGCTTCTTGGCGAGCTGGATCGCGATCGAGCCCACGCCGCCCGCGCCGCCGAGGATCAGCATGCTCTTGCCGGCCGCATTTTTCCCGTCCGCGCCGGATTTCGAAATTCCCATGCGCTCGAACATCAGCTCCCAGGCCGTAAGCGTGGTGAGCGGCAGCGCCGCAGCCTCGGCGAACGGCAGGCTCGCCGGCTTGCGGCCGGCGATGCGCTCGTCCACGAGATGGAATTCGCAGTTCGCGCCTTGGCGGATCACGCTGCCGGCGTAGTACACCGGGTCGCCCGGCTTGAACAGCGTGACCTCGGGGCCGACGGCCTCGACGATGCCCGCCGCGTCCCAGCCGAGGATCTTCGGTGATTTTTCCACCAGATCCCTGGGCGCTTTGCGCTTGTAGTCCACCGGATTGACCGAGATCGCCTTCACGCCGACCAGCAGGTCGTGCCCGGCGGCGACCGGCGTCTCCACCTCCAGGTCGAGCAGCGACTCGGGGTGGTCGATCGGCAGGTAGCGGTACAGGCCGACGGCTCTCATGCCGCCGATGTTACGTCACTACATGGCAAAAAAAAGCCCGGCCTGAGCCGGGCTATTCCTTGCCAGGAGAATGCGGCTTGCTTACTTCTTCGCGTCGGCCTTCTCCACCTTGCCTTTGGCCTTGCCTTCGGACTTCTTGCCCTCGCCCTTGGTCATCGTCTTCTTGCCTTCCTTCTTGGGCTCGACAGCTTTTTTGGGCTTGACAGCTTTTTCCGGGGCGGCCGCCGTTGCGGGGGCCGCCGGCACGGCTTTCGTCGGTTCGGCAGCCTTCGGCGCCGCCGGGGTGGCCGGGGTCGCCGGCGTGGCCGGCGTTGCTGCCTTCGGGGCCTGCGCGAGCGCCGCGCCGCTGAACGCGAGTGCGACCGCAATTGCGATGATGTTTTTCATGATGTGTTCTGGCTTCCTCAAAGTGTGTGGGTTGTTACAGCACAATCAACGCGGCACCCGCCAATCGGAGGACACGAGTTAGAATCTCACGTAAAATCATACGGTTACGAATGTCCAGCAAACCCGCCAAGACGCCGCAGCCCGCTCCGCGTCCTTGGGCGTCGCGCCGGCGCCGGCGAGCGGGTTCGACATCAGGATCGAGGCGAATCCCCACGCGGCGATCGCGCTGCAATTGAAAAAGCCCGGCAGGGCCGGGCCTTTTCCGAACACCGCGAAACGCTTACTTCTTCGCGGGCTTCTCCTTTGCCGCGGCCTTT
>JBCKKZ010000042.1:0-15948 GCA_038904015.1 Burkholderiales bacterium
GTACTGCCGCTGCTTTGGGGGGTTGGGCTCAAGGAAGAAGCGCTTGCACGTGCTTATGCTCTTTGGTGTTCCGATAGGCATATTAGGATAGTGATCCTAATAAGACTAAGCGTCAAGCACAATCCGCATGTCCGAGTGATTGCTACCGCTATCGGGCCAATTGCACTATGGCGCTACCGGGTTTCGCCTGCACATCATGGGAATGATTGGATAAGTGAACGAGCCATGTTTGACTAATGATGGCTGTCACTAACAGGAGATCAGCGCACCATATGCACTCACGCATCGGTCGGAATCTGTTCGGGCTTGGGCCGGGGAGCGAACGCCGGAGAATTGGGCGCTCGCCGACCCGAACTACGAGGTAACGACGGCTGCCGACACTGCACTCGCAGCCCAAGGTTCAACCGCGCCGGCGAGGACACCAACCGGAGGCCGATCCTGGTCAGTTCTTAGGTGAATTCGGCTCCGTGGAAATCCAGGCTAGGCGCGTTCCGCGATCAGCACTACGTTCGAGCCGCCGAAGGCGAAGGAATTCGACATCACCGCGCGAGGGATTTCGCCGCGCTCGGCCTTCATCGGCACATGGCGCACCGCGCAGGCCGGGTCGGGCTGCTCCAGATGCGCGGTGGGCGGAATGACGCCGTCGCTGAAGGGCAGCAGCGCGGCGGCCATTTCGAGCGCGCCGGCGCCGCCGAGCAGGTGGCCGTGCATGGATTTGGTGGAACTCACGGGGATGCGCATCGCCGCGTCGCCGAACACCGCCTTGATCGCTTCGCACTCGACGACGTCGCCGACGGTGGTGGCGGTGCCGTGCGCGTTGATGTAGCCGATGTCGGCGGGCTCGAGGCCCGATTCGGCGAGCGCCTGCTGCATCGCGCGCACCTGGCCGTCGCGGTCGGGTTTGGACATGTGCGCCGCATCGCAGGTATTGCCGTAGCCGGTGATGAAGGCAAGGATCGGAGCACCGCGCGCGCGCGCGTGCGATTCTTCCTCCAGCACCAGCGCCGCGCCGCCTTCGCCCAGCACCAAGCCGCCGCGCCGTTTGTCGAACGGCCTGCAGCTGGTGGTCGCGTCCGCGGCATCCGCGGGCGCAAGCGTGCGCAGCGCCTGCCAGGCGGCGAGGATGACCGGGGTCAGCAGCGCTTCCGAGCCACCGGCCACCATCGCGCCGGCGCGCCCCGCGCGGATCGCGTGCATCGCTTCGCCGATCGCCATCGCGGAGGAAGAGCAGGCGGTGGAGAAATTGGCGAACGGGCCGCGCAAGCCCCATTTCAGCGCGACATTCGACCCTGCGGCGTTGCTCATCGCCATCACCACGGACAGCGGCCGCAAGCGGAAATCGTTGTTGCCGTACACGGACTTGAACGCGCCTTCCAGCGTGTGCGCGCCACCCATGCCGGTGCCCCAGTAAACGCCGATGCGGTTGCGGTCCGTCGCGGCCGGGTCGAGACCGCTCGCAGCCAGCGCCTGGCCCGCGGCAGTGAGCGCGAATTGCGCGACCCGGTCCAGTGATCCGGCTTCCGGTCCCTTGAAATAAGCGGCCGGGTCCCAGGTGGCGAGGGCGCCGACCTGGACGCCGGAACCGAGTGTTACTTCGTCAGGAAGGCGCCGCACGCCGGATCGCGCCTCGGCGAGCGAGCGGTAGAAATCTTCGAGGCTGTTGCCGAGCGCCGAAACGACCCCGATACCAGTGACCGCGACTTGGCGCGCGCCCATCGCGGGCCCGCCGGTCAGGTCTTGACGGCGCCCTGCAGCGACGCGGCGATGTGGCGCTCCAGGTCGGCGAAGCACTTGATGTTGCGCAAATCCTCGTCCGAGACCTTGATGCCGAACTCATCCTCGACCTTGAACATGAATTCGATGAAGGTGAGCGAGTCCACGCCGAGATCGGCGAGCGGCGCGTTGGGGTCGAGCTTGCCCGGATCGAGCGCGAGCTCCTTGATGGCGAGCTCCTTGATGCGGTCCAGGGTTTGCATGCGAGTGTCGAGGCAAGGTTCCGGGCGTGGGAATGGAATTATAGTGGCAGCGGCGACAAGGCGGCGGTAAAGTCAACCAATGACAACGGTTCGTCGGCGACGCAAGGCAGGGGGAAACCCCGCGATCCGCCTGTCGGCCTTGCTCGGCCTGCAAAAGATAGACCTGTTCAAAGGGCTCGACACCGTCAGCCTGAGGGAGATCGCCGACCAGTGTAAATGGACGCGCTGCAAGCGGGATCAGTATGTGATTCGACGCGATTTCCCGGTATGCGCGGCCCGAGGTCAATCAGGCACCTTCGCTCATCAAGGATCTCGAACGAACAGAAGACGAAGTCATCGTGCTCGCGTGCATGCACCAGCATCAAAAGCCCCGCACGCGCGAGGAGCTGATCAAATCTTGATGGCGCTCGCGCATTCGTTGCAGCTGAAGGTCGTCGCCGAAGGGGTGGAAACCGAGGAGCAGGCGAACCTGCTGAGGCTCTTGCGCTGTGATGAAATGCAGGGCTACCTCTTCAGCAAGCCTTTGCCTCGCGACCAGATCGAGGCGCTGCTCGCCGCCGCATAGGATTGACCAGGATCAAGCCGCGCGGGGGAAAGCACTTATAATCTGCGTCCTTAGCGACACTTTTGCCGCATGTCCCTCTACACCCTCGGCCTGAACCACCACACCGCGCCGCTCGGCGTGCGCGAGCGCGTGGTGTTCCACGTCGAGCGCCTGGGAGAGGCGCTGGGCGAGGCGAAGCGCCTACTCGCGCCGGAAGCGGCGATCCTTTCCACCTGCAACCGGACCGAGCTCTATCTCTCCGGCGAACTCGACGAGGACGGGCGCGGCGCCGCCGGCGAGTGGCTCGCCCGCTACCACGGCGTCGACCCGCGCGAGCTTTCGCGCTACCTGTACACACACCCGCGCGAGCAGGCGGTGCGGCACGCCTTCCGCGTCGCCTCGGGGCTGGATTCGATGGTGCTCGGCGAGCCGGAGATCCTCGGCCAGATGAAGGAGGCGGCGCGCTCGGCGGAGGCCGCAGGCACCCTGGGCACGGTGCTGGGGAAGCTGTTCCAGCGCTCCTTCGCGGTTGCCAAGGAAGTGCGCAGCACCACGCAGGTCGGTGCCCACAGCGTTTCCATGGCGGCGGCGGCGGTGAAGCTCGCGGGGAGAATCTTCCCTTCGCTCCAGGACAGAAAGGTATTGTTTATCGGCGCGGGCGAGATGATCGAGCTGTGCGCGACGCACTTCGCGGCGCAGGGCCCGGCGCGCATCACGATCGCCAACCGGACGCTGGAGCGCGCTCAGGCGCTCGCGCATCGCTTCAACGCGCGCGCGATCGAGTTGCGCGAACTCGCCGCGCAGCTGCATGAGCACGACATCGTGGTGTCCTGCACCGCGAGTTCGCTGCCGATCCTGGGCAAGGGAATGGTCGAACGCGCGCTGAAGGCGCGGCGCCGCCTGCCGATGTTCATGGTGGATCTGGCGGTGCCGCGCGACATCGAGCCCGAGGTCGGAGAGCTGGATGACGTGTTCCTCTACACGGTTGACGACCTGAAGGGCATCGTGCAAGGCAATCTGAGCGCGCGCCGCTCGGCGGTGGAGCAGGCCGAAGCGATCATCGATACCCAGGTCGGCCGGTTCATGCACTGGATGCAGGGGCGGGAATCGGTGCCGCTGATCCGCGCGTTGCGCGACCAGGCGGAAGATGCCCGCCGACACGAGGTGGAGCGCGCGCTCAGGCTCCTGGCCAGGGGCGACGACCCGAAGCAGGTCCTGGAAGCGCTGTCGCAGGGCCTCACCAACAAGCTCATGCACGCGCCCACTCAGGCGCTGAACGAAGCGACCGGCGAGGAACGGCGCACGCTCGCCGAAACGCTCGCGCGCCTGTTCCGCATTCGTCCTTGAAACCGCGGCCTTGAAGCCTTCGCTGCGCGCGAAGCTCGACAGCCTCGCGAAGCGGCTGGAGGAGCTGAACCGGCTGCTGTCGGCCGAGAACGCCGCGCGCGACATGGGCGAATTCCGCAAGCTGTCGCGCGAGCATGCCGAGCTGAGCAGCCTGGTTGATCTCTACGGCCGCTACCGGCGGGCGGAGCGCGATGCCGCCGACGCGAGCGAGATGGCCTCCGAGCCTTCGATGAAGGGCTTCGCCGACGAGGAGTTGAAGACCGCGCAGGGCACGATGCAAAGGCTCGAGGCCGAGGTGCAGGCCGCGCTGCTGCCGCGCGATCCGAACGACGACCGGAACATCTTCCTGGAGGTGCGCGCCGGCACCGGCGGCGACGAGTCGGGGCTGTTCGCGGGCGACCTCTACCGCATGTACACGCGCTACGCCGAGCGCCAGGGCTGGCAGGTCGAGCTGATTTCGGAGAGCCCCTCGGAGCTCGGCGGCTTCAAGGAGGTGGTCGCGCGCATCGCGGGGCAGGGCGCGTATTCGAAGCTCAAGTTCGAGTCCGGCGGCCATCGCGTGCAGCGCGTGCCGCAGACCGAGACGCAAGGACGAATTCACACCTCGGCCTGTACCGTCGCGGTCCTGCCGGAGGCCGACGCGGTGGGTGAAGTTGTGCTCAACCCGGCCGAACTGCGCGTCGACACCTTCCGTGCCTCTGGCGCTGGCGGGCAACACGTCAACAAGACCGATTCGGCGATCCGGATCACGCACCTGCCGACCGGCATCGTGGTCGAGTGCCAGGACTCGCGCTCCCAGCACAAGAACCGCGAGCGCGCGCTTTCGGTGCTCGCCGCGCGCATCAAGGACAAGCAGGAAAAGGAGCTCGCGGCCAAGACCGCCTCGACGCGCAAGTCACTGATCGGATCGGGCGACCGCTCCGAACGCATCCGGACCTACAACTTTCCGCAGGGCCGCGTCACCGACCACCGCATCAATCTGACCCTGTACAAGATCGAGCGCATCATGGATGGCGAGCTGGACGATGTCGTCAGCGCGCTCGCCACGGAGCACACGGCAGAGCAGCTGGCGCAGCTCGCTGAAAAAACGGCGTGACCAACGCACGGGTGCGTTCCTGACCGTACTACAAGCGATCGCCGCCTCGGGCATCGATGCGCGCGAGGCGCGACTGTTGCTGGCCGAGGTTTGCGGCTTCTCGCAAGCCAGCCTGGCTGCATCACCGGAGCAGGAAATTTCATTTGAAGTCGAGAATGCCTTCCTTGAATTCATACGTAGAAGAATCAAGGGGGAACCTGTTGCCTACATCCTCGGGCGCAAGGAGTTCTACGGCCTCGAGCTTTCAGTCAACCCTTCGGTTCTCATCCCGAGGCCCGAAACTGAACTACTGGTCGAACTCGCTCTGGAGAGAGATGCCTCGTCAGTTCTGGATCTGGGGACAGGTTCGGGCGCCATTGCGCTGGCCATCAAGCATCAAAGGCCACATTGCAGGGTGGTGGCCGTTGATTCCGATCTGTCGGCGCTGGTCTGCGCGAAGCGAAACGCCGCCAAACTGAATCTGGCGGTCGATTTCCGTCACGGCCGCTGGTTCGAGCCGGTGGCGGGCGAGCGCTTCGAGCTTGTCGTCGCCAATCCGCCCTACGTCGCGGATGGTGATCCGCACCTCGCGGCACTGCGCTTCGAGCCCCAAGGGGCGCTGCTGGCCGGACCCGAGGGGCTCGATGCGATCCGAGAGATCGTGACGGTAGCAGGGTCATTCCTCCAGCCCGGCGGCAGGCTGCTGCTGGAGCACGGCAGGGGGCAGGACGCGGCGGTAAGGGCCCTGCTTGCCGCAGCAGGACTTGAATCGGTCGCTACCTGGCCCGATCTGGCGGGCATTGCCCGCGTCTCGGGCGGGAAGCTAAAATCATGACCATGGACACTCAAGACAAGATCAAGCAGCAGGTCACCGGCAACGCCGTGGTGCTCTACATGAAGGGCACGCCGCAGTTTCCGCAGTGCGGTTTCTCTGCGCTTACGGTGCAGGTGCTCAATGCCTGCGGCGTGAAGGAATTCTTCAGCGTGAACGTGCTCGAGAATCCGGACATCCGGCAGGGCGTGAAGGATTACGCCAACTGGCCGACCGTCCCGCAGCTCTACGTGAAGGGCGAGTTCGTCGGCGGCTCGGATATCGTGAAAGAGATGTACCAGTCGGGCGAACTGCAGAAGCTACTGGAAGGCATCAAACAGCAAGCTTAAACGCCCGACAGGCGGATGTTGGCCATGGACAGCCGCTCGACCAGGATTTCCATGAAAGCGCGGTCGAATTTGTGGCGGCAGGCGTCCGAGGCCTGCTCCAGCTTGCCGGTAGGCACCGAGACGATCCTGCAATCGCTCATTACGGTGACGTCGGCGCCGCGCACGTGCGCCCCCTTCTGCAGGTAGGCCATTTCGCCGAAGCATTCCCCGGTGCGCAGCACGTTCAGCAGCTTGTTGCGCTTGGTGACCTTGACCTGGCCGTCGGCGATCAGGCAGAAATGGTCGCCACGCTCGCCTTCCTTCATGATCACCTCGCCGCTAGGCGCATGGTGCCAGGCGGAAATGCGCGCCACTTCCCAGATCTCGGCGTCGGAGAAGTTCTCGAAAAATGGCAGGGCGCGCAGCGTCTCGAACTTGTCGGAATCGGCGAACTTCTGTTCGCTGGCTCTCTGTGCCTGCGTGCCTGCGGTTTCGCCGCGGAACACCGCGGCCAGATCGGCGGAGAACTCCTCCCATTCGGCATAGCGGCGCTCCAGGTCCTTCGCCATGGCGCGGCGCACGATGGCGTCGATCGCCGGGGGGATCTCCGGCCGGTGGGCCGAGGGCGGCTGCGGCTCGACGCCGGTGATCTGGTAGATCAGGCTGAAGTTGTTCGAGGCCTGGAACGGCAGCCTGCCGGCAAGCAGGTGGTACATGACCACGCCCATCGAGTAGATGTCGGTGCGGTGATCCAGCGGGTGCTCCTTCACCTGTTGCGGAGACATGTAAGCGGGCGAGCCGATGGCCGAGACCTGGGTCGAGTCGCCGCTGGCGATCAGCGCGGCGCCGAAGTCGGAGATTTTGATGTCGGTCTCGCCGACGTAGAGGATGTTGGCGGGCTTGATGTCGCGGTGCGTGATGCCCATCTTGTGCGCGAATTCAAGGGCACGCGTGCACTTGAACGCGATCTCCACCGTCTTGTCGACCGGCAGCAGATTTTCGGTTGCGCAGAATTTCTCCAGCGTGCCGCCGTCGACGTATTCCATCACGATGTAATGCAGATCTTCGTCCGCCACCGCATCGTAGATCTGGCAGATATGCGGGTGCTGCAGCTTGCCGGCGAGCGAGGCCTCGGTGACAAAGAGCTTCCGGTAGAGCTTGCCGCGTTCCGGATGGTTGAAGAGAGCCGTGGAGACGAGTTTTACCGCGACATTGCGCTTGGCAAAGGTGTCGTGGCACAGGTAGACCTCGGAAGTGGCGCCGGAGCCGAGGTGGCGCTCGACCAGATACTTCCCGATCTGCTGCGGTTGGAGCGGCTCGTTCAGGAGCGCGGCCTCAGCGCGCGCGCTTGCGGGCGCGCGCCCTCTTCGACCTGGATCGCGCCCGCGCCGACCTGGATCGCGCGCGCGCGATGGCCGCCCGCACCTGCGCCGGCGCGGTGCCGCCGACGTGGTTGCGGCTCGCGACCGAACCTTCGAGGGAGAGCGACTTGAATACGTCGGCGCCGATGGCGAAGGAAAAGCGCTTCAGCGTCTTGAGCGGCAGCTCGGCAAGGTTGCAACCGGCGGCCTCCGCCGCGCGCACCGCGCGCGCCACCGCCTCGTGCGCATCGCGGAACGGGACGCCTTTGCGCACCAGGTAATCCGCGAGGTCGGTGGCGGTTGCATGGCCTTCCAGCGCCGCCGCGCGCATCGCTTCGGGCTGCGGCTCGAGGCCCGCGGCAAGCCCGGCGAACGCGTCCAGCGAATCCTTGAGCGTGTCCACGGTGTCGAACAGCGGCTCCTTGTCTTCCTGGTTGTCCTTGTTGTAGGCGAGCGGCTGGCCCTTCATCAGCGTGAGCAGCGCGACCAGGTGGCCAAAGACGCGGCCGCTCTTGCCGCGCACCAGCTCGGGCACATCCGGGTTCTTCTTCTGCGGCATGATCGAGCTGCCGGTGCAGAAGCGGTCCGGAATCTTCACGAAGCCGAAACGCGCGCTCATCCAGAGGATCAGCTCCTCGGCGAAGCGCGACAGGTGCATCATCGCGAGCGCCGCGCAGGCGGTGAATTCGATGGCGAAGTCGCGATCCGATACCGCGTCGAGCGAGTTTTCCGCGACCCCGTCGAAACCGAGCTCGCGCGCGACCCGCGCACGGTCGATCGGAAAGGACGTGCCGGCGAGCGCGGCGGCGCCCAGCGGCAGCACGTTCACGCGCTTGCGGCAATCGGCCAGCCGCGCCCGGTCGCGCTCGAGCATGGCGACATAGGCGAGCAGGTGATGGCCGAAGGTCACCGGCTGCGCGACTTGCAGATGCGTGAATCCCGGCATCACCAGGGATGCGTGGCGCGCCGCCTGCGACAGCAGGGCATCTTCGAGCGCCGAGAGCTTCTTCACGATGGCGTCGATTTCGTCGCGCAGCCACAGGCGCAGGTCGGTCGCCACCTGGTCGTTGCGCGAGCGCGCGGTGTGCAGGCGTTTGCCGGCGCTGCCGGCGATCTCGGTCAGGCGCCGCTCGATCGAAGTATGGACGTCTTCATTCTCGATCGACCAGGTGAACTTGCCGGCGCGGATCTCGGCGCGCACCTTGGCGAGGCCGCCCTCGATCGCCGCGAGGTCCCGGCGTCCGATCACCCCGCAGGCGGCGAGCATGCGCGCGTGGGCGAGCGATCCCGCGATGTCGTGCATCGCGAGCCGCTGGTCGAACAGCACCGAGGCGGTGAAGCGCTGAACGAGTGCGTCCACCGGCTCTGCGAAGCGGCCGGACCACGGACGCCGATCCGGCGTGCGGCCGGACCAGGTTTTCGCCTTCTTTTTCTGCTTCGCAGCGGGAGCAGCCATAGGGAATAAAATGCGCGGAATAGAATGCAGTTTAAGACCGCTTTCTAACAATGCCCAGTATAAGGCAAAACTCCTATCCGGAAGCGCTTCCGGACTTCCGCAACCTTGGCGTCACGGCACGCGCGCTGATCGCCGTGAACCTGCTCGCGCTGGTCGCAGCGCTTCTCGCGGAGCCTGACTGGAACGCGATGCTGGACGCCTACGTCATGCAAGCGGCGCGCTTCGAGCCGCCGCTCGTCGCCAGCCTCGTGCTGCTCTATGCGCTCACGCCGTGGCTGCTGCGTTTTTCCTATTGGAGTGGCTGCGTGCTGATTGTTGCGGTGGTGCTCGTCTTTACCGCGGCGACGCATGTCGTGCTGGGCGGGTTCGCCGCGGCCGGCCTCGTGCGATCGCTGGTGCTGGCGGCGTCAACCGCCGCCGTGGTGCTGGTCTATCTCAGGCTGCATACCAAGGCCTATTCGCCCGCGCTCGCCGAAGCGCGGCTGCAGGCGCTGCAGGCGCGCATCCGGCCGCATTTTCTCTTCAACAGCCTGAATGCGGTGTTGTCATTGATCCGGCGCGATCCGCAGCGCGCCGAACGCACGCTGGAGGACCTCGCGGACCTGTTTCGCGCCCTCATGGCGGACGGCCGAAACCTGGTGCGTCTTGCCGATGAGATTTCCCTCATCGAGCGCTATGCCGCGATCGAGCAGCTGCGCCTGGGGGAGCGCCTGCGCATGTCCTGGGACTTGGACAGCGCGCCGGTGGACGCATTGCTGCCGGCGCTCGTGCTTCAGCCACTGCTGGAGAACGCGGTTTACCACGGCGTCGAGCCCGGCACCGGAATTGGTGACGTGCTGGTGCGCATCGAACGGCGCGGCGATCGCGTGCTGGTGCGAATCGAGAATCCGTGGCTGGAGCCGGGACCGGGAACGCGCGCGGGGAATCACATGGCGCTCGACAACATCCGCGAGCGCCTGATGCTGTTCTTCGACGACGAGGCGCGGCTGGAATCCCGCGTCGAGGGCGCGCGGTACCGGGTCGACATCGAGATTCCGTACAGGAGTCGCGCATGAGCGCTCAGCGCTCGGGGGCGGTGTGATGAGGAGTGAAGGGGCGGCATGAACGAATTGCGGGTTTTCATCGCCGACGATGAGGCGCCGGCGCGCGCGCGGCTGAAGGAGCTGCTTGCCGACATCGGCGGCGAACTCGCCACGACGGTGGTGGGCGAATCGGCCAGCGGCCTGGAGGTGATCGACCGCCTTCCCGGCAGCCAGGCGCAGGTGCTGCTGCTCGATATCCAGATGCCCGGCATCGGGGGCATCGAACTGGCGCGCCATCTGTGCGTGCTGGAGAACGCGCCGGCGATCATCTTTGTCACCGCCCATGACCGGCATGCAGTCGAGGCTTTCGAGTTGAATGCGCTCGATTACCTGGTCAAGCCCGTGCGCGCGGAGCGGCTGACGGCGGCCCTCAAAAAAGCTCTCAGCGCTGCCCCGGCGGGGCATGATCATGTCGCGCGGCTGGCGCGCGCGGCCACCGGCGCGCGCGAGTTTTTTTCGATTGCCGAGAGGAATCGCATTGTCCTCGTGCCGGTGGGAGAGATCCTGTTCCTTAAGGCGGAGCTGAAGTACGTGACGCTGCGCACCAGCGCGGGCGAGCACCTGATCGAGGAGCCGCTGGTGTCCATCGAGCGCGAGTTCGCCGATCGTTTCGTGCGCGTGCACCGCAACTGCCTCGTGGCGCGCGCCGCGATCCGCGGCTTCGAGCGCATCGCCGGCGGCGGCGAGGAGGATCCGCACTGGAGCGTGGTGCTCGAGGGGACGCCCGAGCGCCTGCCGGTGAGCCGGCGCCAGTGGCCGGTGGTGAAGGGCGTGCTGCCGGACGGCAAGGAATGAGCCGCGACCCTGGGCACGTGGGTCACGTGGGTCACGTGGGTCACGTGAGAATCGCGACGCGCCGCAGCCGGCTCGCCCTCTGGCAGGCGGAACACGTGAAAGCGCGCCTCGAGGCGCTGCAGCCAGCGCTGCGCATCGAGCTGGTCGCGTTGTCCACGCGCGGCGACGAACTGCTCGAGGTGTCGCTGGCCAAAGAGGGCGGCAAGGGGCTGTTCGTCAAGGAACTGGAGATGGCGATCATCGAGGGCCGCGCCGATATCGCGGTGCACTCGATGAAGGACGTACCGGCGGAATTGTCCGCGGGATTCGTGCTTGCGGCGATCCTCGCGCGCGAGGACCCGCGCGACGCGTTCGTGTCCGTGACGCATGAAAATCTCGCCGCCCTGCCTGCGGGGGCGGTGGTCGGTACCTCCAGCCTGCGCCGGCAAGCGCAGATTGCCGCGCGCCACCCGGCGCTCGAGATCCGGCCGCTGCGCGGCAACGTCGAGACGCGCATCGCCAAGCTGGACCGGGGCGACTACGCGGCAATCGTGCTCGCCGTCGCGGGCCTGAAACGCCTCGGGCTTGCGGCGCGCATCCGCACTGCGCTTTCGGTCGAGGAAAGCCTGCCCGCGGCGGGACAGGCGGCGCTCGGTATTGAATGCCTGGGTACCCGCGCCGATCTGCTCGAACTGCTCAGGCCCCTCGATGACGCGAACGCGAGCGCCTGCGTGCGTGCCGAGCGCCAGGTGAATCTGGCGCTCGGCGGCAGTTGCACGATCCCTCTGGGCGCTTACGCGGAAATCGCCGGCGGCACCGGCGGTACCATCCGGCTGCGCGCGCTCGTCGCTTCGCCCGACGGCAGGCATACCGTGCGTGCCGAGGGCGAGGGCGAGATGCAGGCAGCCGAAGCGCTAGGCATGCGCGTCGCGGCCCTGCTGCGCGAACGCGGCGCGCAAGAAATTTTGTCGGCATTGGCGCCGTGAACCCCGCATTGAACCCTCTACCACTTGCCGGCAGGCGAATCGTGGTCACGCGGCCAAAAGGCCAGGCCGAGGGTCTTTCTGCGCTGATCCGGGCAGCCGGGGGCGATCCGCTCGAAATTCCGGCGCTCGAGATCCGCGACCTGGCGGATCTGGCGCCCTTTTTTTCAGTGGCCGATCGGCTCGAATCGTTCGACTGCGCCATTTTTGTCAGCCGAAACGCGGTGCGCAGGGCGCTCACCCTGATCGGAGAGCGCCGCGGCGGCCGGCCGTGGCCCGCGCATCTGCGGGTGGCAACCGTTGGCAGCGGCAGCCGCGAGGAACTGGCGGCCTGCGGCTTTGCCCGGGTGGTCGCGCCGGCCGGCCAGTCCGATAGCGAGGCGCTGCTCGCACTGCCTGAATTTTCCGATATTGCCGGCCAACGGATCGCGATATTCCGCGGCGAAGGCGGGCGCAAATTGCTGGGCGAGACGCTCGCCGCGCGCGGCGCGCTGGTCGAGCACGCGGCCTGCTACCGCCGGACACTGCCCGCGGCGGGCGGCGCGCTGCTTGCCGCGGCCTGGGAGGGCGGCAAGGTGGACGCGCTCATGGTGTCCTCGGGCGAAGGTCTCGCCAACCTGCTGGAGATGCTCGGCGGCGAAGGGCCGCGCCGGCTTGCCGGGACTGCGCTTTTCGTGCCGCACTCGCGCATCGCCCGCGCAGCGGCCCGTCAGGGCCTCGAACGCGTGATCGTCGCCGGGCCGGGGGATGCGGATATGGCCGCGGCGCTGGTTGCATACTTCGGCGGCGCAAGCTACAACTGAGCGCATGGCATCGCCTTCGCCCCAGGGTTCCCTCGCGGCTGCCGGCCCGCCCACCCGGCTGCGCGTGTTCGCTGTCGCACTGGTGGTGCTCGCCGCGATCGTCGCGGGGCTCTGGCTGGATACCCGCGGGCGCATCGGCGCGACGCAGGAGGAACTCGCCAAGCGCCTGCGCGACATCGAGATGGAAACGCGCGAGGCGCGCACGCTGGGGCGGCAGACCCAGGAAGTGCTGCGCGAGGCGCTCGCCAAGCTGGGTGCGCTCGAGGCGAAGGTGGCTGAATCGCAGAACCAGCAGGTCGCGCTGGAGGCGCTTTACCAGGAACTGGCGCGCAACCGCGACGAATGGCAGCTCGCGGAGATCGAACAGGTGCTGGCGATCGCCGAGCAGCAACTCCAGCTTTCGGGCAACGTGCGCGCGGCGCTGCTCGCGCTGCAGTTGGCCGAGAGCCGCCTGTCGCGCGTCGACCGGCCGCAGTTTCTTCCGGTGCGCCGCGCGCTGACGCGCGACATCGATCGCCTGAAATCGCTGCCCGCGCTGGATGTTCCGGGTCTGTCCCTCGCGATCGACCGGCTGATTGCCTCGGTGGACGCGATGCCGCTCGCGTTCGATGAGCGCGGCGAGCGCCCCGCGTCCGGCAAGGCGGCCAAGTCCGCACCGCCCGCGCAAGAGAATTTTTTCGCGCGCCTGGGCGGCGAAGTGTGGAAGGAGCTGCGCCAGCTGGTGGTGGTGCGCAAGGTCGAGGCGCCCGAGCCGCCGCTGCTGCCGCCGCAGCAGGCCTGGTTCCTGCGCGAGAATCTGAAGCTGCGGCTGCTGAACGCCCGCCTTGCGCTGCTCACGCGCGACGAGGCGGGCTATCGCGAGGACCTGCGCGTCGCGCAGCGCTGGATCCAGCGCTATTTCGAGGCCGGCACCAAGGGCTCGCAGAACGCGCTGGCGCAATTAAAGCAGCTCTCCTCGGCCTCGATCAGCTTCGAGCCACCCTCCATCGTCGACAGTCTCGAGGCGGTGCGCGGTTTCAAGTCGCGCCGCGAGCGAAGAGCGGGATGAGAGGCGGCTGATGCGGGGGCTTTTCTGGCTGATTGCGGTGTTCGCCGCGGCGGTGGTATTCGCGCTCGCCGGCCGCGTCGGCGAGGGCTACGTCCTGGTTGTCTACCCGCCCTGGCGGGTCGAGATTTCCCTGCTCCTCTTCGTGCTCGCGCTGGCGGCGGCTTTCGGCGTCGCCTACTTCGCGCTGCGCCTGGTCAATCACACGCTGGCGCTGCCGGCGCAGGTGCGTGCGTTCCGCGAGCGGCGCAAGCACGAGCATGCCCAGTCCGCGCTGGCGAGCGCGCTGCAGTGCTATTTCGAGGGGCGCTACGCGCGTGCCGAGAAAGAGGCGGCGCTGGCCTGGGAGGCGGGCGTCGCGCCCGGCATCGCGGCCCTGATCGCCGCGCGCGCGGCGCACCAGATGCGCGAATACGAGCGCCGCGGCCAGTGGCTGGAGCGCGCCGAAGCCACGGGAGAATCTCTGCGCGCCGCGCGCCTGCTGACACAGGCCGAGCTCGCGCTGGACGAGCGCGACTTCATCGGCGCGCGCAACGCGCTGCGCAGCATGCATGGCACCGGGCCGCGGCACATCGGCACCGCGCTCATGCAGTTGCGCGCCGAACGCGGGGCGCAAAATTGGGAAGAGGTGCTGCGCCTCGCTTCGCTGCTCGCCAAGCGCAACGCGCTGCCGCCGGCGATCGCCGAGGAGCACCGGGTACAGGCCCACATCGAGCTGCTCGCGCGCGAATCGGGCGACCGCAACTCGCTGGAGGCGCGCTTGCGGCGCATTCCTGCGGCCGATCTGGCGCATCCGCGCGTCGCGGCTGCGGCCGCGCGGATTGCCGCTGCGCTGGGCGACGCTGCGCTCGCCCGCGATCTCATCGAGCGCAGCCTGGGCGCGGAATGGAACGCCGTGCTGCTGGCGTTGTATGGCGACATCGGCAAGCTCGAAGCACAGCAGCAGCCAAATGAAGCGCGCGCGCGCATCGAACGCGCCGAGCGCTGGCTGCGCGAGCACGCCGAAGACCCGCAACTGCTCTCGACACTGGGGCGGCTGTGCATGGCCGCGGAGCTCTGGGGCAAGGCGCAGAACTACCTCGAAGCCAGCCTTTCGCTCGGCGAATCGCGCGCCACGCACCTGGAGCTTGCCCGGCTGGCCGAGCGCGAAGGCCGCGCCGCCGAGGCCCAGAAACACTTTCGCCGCGCGGGAGAGCTGCCATGATGCTTCGATTTTTTCTCGGAATTGTCCTGTCTCTGACGATTTTCTTTCCGTGTTCGGCACAACAATACCCTGCAAAACCGATCAAGATCATCGTCCCCTTTCCCGTGGGGGGCATCGCCGACATCTACTCGCGCCTGATCGGCAATCGCTGGTCCGAGACGTTGGGGCAGCCGGTGGTGGTCGAGAACCGCACCGGCGCGGGCGGCAACATCGCCGCGGACATGGTCGCCAAGTCGGCGCCGGACGGCTACACGCTGGTGATGGGCAGCCTCGGCACCCACGCGGTCAACGTGAGCCTGTTCTCCAAGATGCCATTCGACCCGGTGCGCGACTTCGCGCCGATCTCCCTCGCCCTGGAAGCAGAAGGCCTGCTCGCACTCCATCCGTCCGTGCCGGCGCAGAGCGTCGCCGAACTGATCGCGCTCGCGCGCTCCAAGCCGGGCGGACTCACCTACGCCTCCGCGGGGGCGGGCACCGCAAGCCACCTCGCCGGAGAATTGTTCAAGGCCATGGCCAAAGTGGACATGCTGCACGTCCCCTACAAGGGCAACGTGCCCGCGATCACCGACCTGCTGGCGGGCCAGACCTCCCTCATCTTCGCCACCATGCCCACCATCCTGCCGCACGCCAGGGCGGGCAAGCTGAGAGCGCTGGCCACCATCGGCACCGCGCGCTCCAAGGCGGCGCCCGAACTCCCGACCGTCGCCGAAACGCTGCCCGGCTTCGAAGTCAACAACTGGGTCGGCCTCTTCGCCCCCGCCGGCACCCCGCCCGACATCGTGCGCCGCCTCAACGCCGAGACCGACAAGTTCATGCGCTCGAAAGAAATCGAAACCCGCCTCACCAACGAAGGCGCGCGCTTCATCCCGATGACGCCGGAGCAGTTCGGCGAATTCGTCAAAGCCGAAATCGCCAAGTGGGCGCCGGTGGTGAAGGCATCTGGCGCGAAAGCGGATTGATATCTCCCGGGTGCAGGATAACCATTGGTAGAAGGCGCAGTCACCGCAGGCGCTGGGTTCGGCTTTGATGTATCCTCGCACCTACTACATATAGCGCCCGGAGCACCGTGTCCGAGCTTGATCGCATCAAGGAACAACTCGTCTATCTCAGGTTCTGGCAGGGGATAATGGTCGTAACGGACATTAGTTTGGTCGGGTG
>JBCKKZ010000043.1:0-15890 GCA_038904015.1 Burkholderiales bacterium
GTAAATGAAGCGCGACAATTTTGACCCTTCCGTCGTGGAAGGCCACTGGGCGGCTCTGCAAAAGAGCATCGGCGGCATTGCGCCGATCCGCACCGAACGCCACTACCGGAGAACGGTGCGCCTGATGAATCGGCTGCTGGATATCGTGGGCGACGACGAAAAACACCCGCTCGCTGATCTGCTCGAGATCGTCGGCAATCTGGTGTCGAGTTACGAGGAACGCGAGGTGCCGGTTCCGGATGCGCATCCGCGCGAGGTCCTGCGCCTTCTGATGCAGGCCAATGGCCTAACCCAAACCGATCTGCGTGAAGAACTCGGCGGACAGCCTGTCGTCAGCGCGATCCTGAACGGCAAACGCGATATCAATGCCCGGCAGGCTAAGACGCTTGCCAGCCGCTTCAAAGTGCCGGTCGGCGCCTTCATACGGTAAAAACGGATAGGAAAATCAATCCGGCACCACCCACGCGTCGCCACATCGCAATGGTCCTCCCGGTGTTTGGCGGCCCTGGCCGAGGCCGCACAAGGCAGCTTATGTCATCGCGCTGGCCGTGTTATAGAAAACTACTTGCTCTGCGCAACGAGGCGCTATTGAGCTATCCCTTCCGCTTACGCCTCTTGCCCGGCCCCGCCTTGACCGACTGCTTTCTGGCCGGCCCTAACAAGGGCACACCGCCGCCCGCCGAATCCCCGAGCAGTCCCGCCTCGCCGTAGACGCGCAGCTTGTCGCGCGTGTCGGCGATGTCGAGATTGCGCATGGTGAGCTGGCCGATGCGATCCCGGGGCGTGAAGAACACCTCGCCTTTCTCCATCGTCAGCCGCTCGGGATGGTAGGTGAGGTTCGGGCTCTTCGTGTCGAGGATCGACCAGTCGTTGCCGCGGCGAAGTTCCAGGGTGACTTCACCTGTCACAGCCTTCGCCACCCAGCGCTGCGCGGTCTCTCTCAACATCAGGGTCTGCGGGTCGAACCAGCGGCCCTGGTACAGGTACCGGCCGAGCTTGCGTCCGTTGGTCCGGTACTGCTCGATGGTGTCCTCGTTGTGGATGCCGGTGACCAGGCGTTCGTAGGCGATGTGCAAGAGCGCCATGCCCGGCGCCTCGTAGATGCCGCGGCTCTTCGCCTCGATGATGCGGTTCTCGATCTGGTCGCTCAGCCCCAAGCCGTGCCGCCCGCCGATGGCGTTGGCTTCCGCCATCAGCGCGACCGCGTCCGCGAAACGCTGGCCGTTCAGCGTCACCGGCATTCCCTGCTCGAAGGCTACCCTGACCTTCTCCGCCTTCACCTTCACGTCGTCCCTCCAGAACGCGACGCCCATGATCGGCTTGACGATCGCGAGGCCCTGGTCGAGGAATTCGAGGTCCTTCGCCTCGTGCGTGGCGCCGAGGATATTGGAGTCGGTCGAGTAGGCCTTCTCGGCGCTCATTTTGTAGTCGAAGCCCGCCTTGGCCATGTACGCTGACATTTCCCTGCGGCCGCCGAGTTCATCGATGAAGCGCTGGTCGAGCCAGGGCTTGTAGATCTTCAAGGAAGAATTCGCGAGCAGACCGTAGCGGTAGAAGCGCTCGATGTCGTTGCCCTTGTAGGTGCTGCCGTCGCTCCAGATGCCGACCTTGTCCTCACGCATCGCGACGACGAGCATGGTGCCGGTGACCGCGCGGCCGAGCGGCGTGGTGTTGAAGTAGGTCGCGCCGCCGGTGGATATGTGGAACGCGCCGCACTGGATCGCCGCGATGCCCTCGGCGACGAGCTGGGGGCGGCACTCCACCAACCGCGCTTTCGCGGCCCCATACGCGAGCGCCTTCCTCGGGATTTCGGCGTAGTCCGCCTCGTCCGGCTGGCCGAGGTTCGCGGTGTACGCGTAGGGGATCGCGCCCTTGGCGCGCATCCAGTGCACCGCGGCGCTCGTGTCGAGGCCGCCAGAGAACGCGATGCCGACCTTTTCGCCCCGGGGAAGCTTGCTCAGAATCGTCGCCAAACCCGTACTCTCCATAAACCGCAGATGATACGTAGAATGGCGCTCGTGCGCATATCTGCTTGCTTGTTCGCCGCCGTCCTTGCCGCCCTGCCGCTCGCTGGCGCCGCCGCGCCCTACAGCGTGCGGCTGGGACTCGAGAAGATCGTGCTCGACGCACTGCCTGGCTTCACCGACACCACCGATCTGGGCTCGCCGCGCCTGCAGGATCTCGCCTCAGCGCTGACCTCGAGCTCGAACCGCGTCCTGCTATTCGCCCTCACTGACACCGACCTGCGGCGGTTCACCTACGGCGAACCGCTCGACCCGAAGAAACGCTACATGATCGTATCCACGCCCAAGGGTCTGGAACGCGAGCGCGTCAGCGCGGAGTTGTTCACCGCTTTTGTCGGCGATTCGCTGCGCGATGTTGGCAAGCCGATGCAGGTGGCCGATGCCGAACTGGTGAAGTTCCTCGAGAGCCAGCCGATCGGTCTGGCCAACCTGCTCGATGAACTGAGAAGGGAGCCGGCGGCGGTCTCCGTGATGCAGGCGACGCGCCTGCAGCCACTGCCGGGCGCAACGATGTTGGACCGCAACACGCCCCAATACCTGCTGTTCACGACGGCGTTCGTCCTCGTGCGCGGCAAGGCACTATTGCTCTCCGTCTACACCCTGTTCCACGGGCCTGCCGACATGGACTGGCTGAAGCTGGCAACCCGGCGCTGGGTGGATGAGCTGCTGCGCCTGAATCCCCGCTAGGAGACCCGCGTGCCGTCGTTCGACATCGTCTCGCAGGTGGACCGCCAGGAAGTGAAGAACGCGATCGAGCAGACCAACAAGGAAATCACCAATCGTTTCGACTTCAAGGGCTCCGATGCCCGCGTCGAGTTGGCCGAACTGGTGCTCACGGTATTCGCCGACGATGAATTCAAGCTCGGCCAGGTGCTGGATGTGCTGCGCGGCCGCATGGCCAAGCGCAACATAGACATCCGCTGCATCGAACTCGGCACGCTGGAGAAGATTTCCGGCGACAAGGTGAAACGGCCGATAACAGTGAAAGTCGGCGTACCCAAGGACAAAGGCAAGCAAATCCAGAAGCTCATCAAGGATGCCAAGCTCAAAGTCGCGGCGTCGATTCAGGGCGACGCGGTGCGGATATCAGGCGCGAAAAAAGACGACCTGCAGGCGGCAATACAATTGGTCAGGCAGTCCGTGACCGACCTTCCAGTGCAATTCATCAACTTCCGCGACTAAGCCCCTCGCACCAGCGGTCGTAGATCCGGTCGGCGATCTTGTGCAGCGCGGCGACGCGCGCTTCGAGGTTCTTCTCTATTTTCGCGGGCGCCTGCACGCCGGGGCTCGCCGCCGAGGCGCGGATCTCGTCCGCGCCGCCGCGGCACCAGTCGCGGATCAGGTCTTCGGTCATCTCGATGTGGCACTGCAGGGCCAGATGCCTGCCGGTGGCGAATGCCTGGTTGGCGCAGTGTGCGTTGCCGAGCACGCGGGTCGCGCCGGGCGGGATGCTGAACGTCTCCCCATGCCAGTGGAAGGACTCGAACTCCGCCACCGGCGCGAACCACTCGCGCGCGACGTAATTGTCGGCGACCGTCACTTCACCCCAGCCGATCTCCTTGACGCGCGCGCGGCTCACTGCCCCGCCCAGCGCCTTCGACATCAGCTGCCCGCCAAGGCAATGGCCGAGCGCGGGCACGTCCCTGCGCAGCGCCTCGCGCACCAGTTCCAGCAGCGGCTTGATCCAGGGCAGGGCGTCGTTGACGCTCATCGGTCCGCCCATCAAAGCCACGCCGGAGAATTTGCGCACATCCCTGGGCACGGCACGGCCCTCGTCGAGCGCATAGAGTTTCCAGGGAATCGCCCGGCGCTCGAGGTAGGTGGCAAAATAGGCCGGACCTTCACTGCGGGCGTGCCTGAAAATTGCGACCGGTTTCATGACACTGCATTCTATTGTGGTTCTCGCTCTGCTTTGCGCGCTGTCCGCACTGTCCGCACTGTCCGCACCTTCCGCGCTGGCAGCGGATGTTTCATTGATCGGGACCTTCGAGACGAAGGCCGCGATCCTGTCGATCGACGCCGGTGCGCCCAAGACGCTCAAGGTCGGCCAGAGTTTCGCCGGCGTCACGCTGATTGGCGTGGAGAAAGACCGCGCCACCGTCGAAATCGACGGCAAGCGCCGGGTATTGGTGCGCGGCCAGACCTACAGCAGCAGAGCCGCGGCTGCCGGCAGCCAGAGCGTAACGCTTTCCGCCGGCGCAGGCGGACACGTATTCACCGACGGCCACGTCAACGGCGGCTCGGTGCGCTTTGTCGTCGACACCGGGGCCACCATGGTGACGCTTCCCGGCAGCGACGCCGTGCGGCTCAGAATCGATTACCGCAAGGGCGAGGCCGTCACGATGCAGACCGCCGCCGGGCCCACGTCCGCGTACCGGATAAAGCTCGACACGGTGCGCATCGGCGGCATCGAGTTGAACAATGTCGACGGCCTGGTCATCGAGAAGGGCCTTGCGGTGGCGCTGCTGGGGATGAGCTTCCTCAACCGCGTCGAAATGAAGCAGGAAGGCGACCGGATGACGATGATCCGGCGCTATTGATCCCGCCCGATCCCTTCAACGCCCGGGCACCAGCGGCACGAAACGCACCGGCAGGATGCTTTTCTGCCGGATCGAGCCGTCGGCATTCTTCGTGATCAGCAGCAGTTCCTGCACGTCACCCGTTGCGCCGACGGGAATCACTAGCCGGCCGCCCGGTTTCAGTTGCTCCACCAGCGCCTGCGGCACCCGCGGCGCCGCGGCGGTGACGACGATGGCATCGAACGGCGCCTTCTCGGGCCAGCCCTTGTAGCCGTCGCCGATCCGGATTTCGATGTTTTTATAACCAAGCTGCTTCAGTCTTTCCTCGGCTTGTTTGCCCAACGAAGAAATTATTTCTATGGAAAACACTTTTGCAACAATCTCCGCCAGCACCGCGGCCTGGTAGCCCGAGCCGGTGCCCACCTCCAGCACCACGTGCTGCGGCTCCGGCGCGATGAGGTCGGTTGACAGCGCGACGATGTAAGGCTGCGAGATGGTCTGTCCCTGCCCGATCGGCAACGGGTGGTTGCGGTAGGCGAGCGCGCGCTGCTCGGGCGGGACCAGGCGGTGGCGCTCGACCTTGCCGAGCGCCGCGCGCACCCGGGGCGACATCGCGGCAATGCCGGTATAGGCGCGCGTCTCGGCGTAGGTGGCCTCGACTTCCTCGACCATGCGCGCGCGCTGCGCGGCGAAGTCCTGCGCCCGCGTTTCTTCAACCAAGAGAAACGCCAGAAAAAAAAAGGCTAGGAGATTCGTTTATCCCTCTCAATGAGGGCGTAGGCCGAGTGGTTGTGGATCGATTCGAAATTCTCCGACTCGACCACGTAGGCGGTGACGCGCTCATCGAGGTTGAGGATCGCCGCCACGTCGCGCACCATGTCCTCGACGAATTTCGGGTTGTCGTAGGCGCGCTCGGTGACGTATTTCTCGTCCGGGCGCTTGAGCAGGCCATAGAGCTCGCTCGAGGCCTGTTTCTCGATCAGGTCGACGATCTCCTCGATCCAGACGAAGTCGCTGGTATGCGCGGTCACGGTAACGTGCGAGCGCTGGTTGTGGGCGCCGTAGTCCGAGATCTTCTTCGAGCAGGGGCACAGGCTGGTCACCGGCACCAGCACCTTCATCGCGAAGCTCTGCTTCTGCTTCGCTATCTCGCCGATGAAGGTGACCTCGTAGTCCATCAGGCTCTTCACGCCCGAGATCGGCGCCTGCTTCTCGATGAAGTACGGGAAGCTCATCTCGATGCGGCCTTCCTCGGCCTCGAGGCGCGCGACCATTTGCTTCAGCATCGCCTTGAAGCTGTCGACCGTGAGCTCGCGCTCCTGCGCGCTCAGGATCTCGACGAAGCGCGACATGTGCGTGCCCTTGAACTGGTGCGGCAGGCCGACGTACATGTTGAAGGTGGCGATCGTGTGCTGCACGGCGGGAGAGGCGCGTTCCGCCAAGGGTCTCTCCATCACGCGGATCGGATGCCGGATTGCCTTGACGCCGACCTGGTCGATCGCCAGCTTGCGCGAGTCGGCGTCGTTCTGGACGTCAGGGATACTGTGCGGGTCTTTGGCGTTCATGAGCCGATTATAACTCCCGAGTGAATTACTCGG
Organism: Burkholderiales bacterium; assembly: GCA_038904015.1. Classification (GTDB taxonomy): domain Bacteria; phylum Pseudomonadota; class Gammaproteobacteria; order Burkholderiales; family SG8-39; genus RBG-16-66-20. Next base: position 6,142 of record JBCKKZ010000043.1, read on the forward strand.
GTATTGCGTTTTGAATCGATTTCTGGATCCCTTCGGCGTCCAGGCCGACCCTCGAAAGGAGCTTCGCCGCATCACCATGATCGATGAAGCGGTCCGGCAGTCCGAGCAAAAGCACTTTCTTTTCTATGCCTAAGGCCGCCAGTGCCTCGCACACCGCGCTGCCGGCCCCGCCCATGACCTGGTGTTCCTCCACTGTAACCAGCAGCTCGTGGGTATCGGCCAGGCGCTTCACCAGCGCCGTATCCAATGGCTTGACGAAGCGCATGTTGGCTACGGTTGCATCCAGCTTTTCGGCCGCCTCCAGCGCCGGCTTGAGCATCGAGCCGAACGCAAGGATGGCGATTTTCTTGCCTTCCCTCCTTACTTCGCCCTTACCAATCGGAATCGAAGAAAACTCTTTCTGCAATGCGACGCCGGGACCCGAGCCGCGCGGATAGCGCACCGCCGCAGGACCATCGAGCTGATAGCCCGTGAAAAGCATCTGCCGGCATTCGTTCTCGTCGGCCGGCGCCATCACGGTGAGGTTCGGCACGGTGCGCAGGTACGCGTAATCGAATGCGCCGTTGTGCGTCTGGCCGTCGCCGCCCACTACGCCGCCGCGGTCCAGCGCGAACAGCACCGGCAGGTTCTGGATCGCGACATCGTGGATCAGCTGGTCGTAGCCGCGCTGCAGGAAGGTGGAGTAGATCGCCACCACCGGTTTCAGGCCTTCGCAGGCCATGCCCGCGGCGAAAGTGACGGCGTGCTGCTCGGCGATGGCGGCGTCGAAATAGCGATCCGGAAATTCCTCCGAAAATCGCACCATGCCGGAGCCTTCGCGCATCGCGGGGGTTATCGCCATCAGGCGCTCGTCCGCGCGCGCCATGTCGCACAACCAATCTCCGAATACTTGGCTGTAGGTTGGCTTGCCGCCCGCCGCCGATTTCTTGATGCCTTCCGCGGGATCGAATTTGCCGGGCCCGTGGTAGGTGATCGGATCGTCTTCGGCGAGCTTGTAGCCCTGCCCCTTCTTGGTCACCACGTGCAGCAACTGCGGCCCTTTCAGCTCGGTGATGTTTTTCAGCGTCGGGATGAGCGAATCGAGATCGTGGCCGTCGATCGGACCGATGTAGGTGAAGCCGAACTCCTCGAACAGAGTCGAGGGAACCACCAGGCCCTTGGCGTGCTCCTCGAAGCGCTTGGCGAATTCGTACAGCGGCGGCACCGCGCTCAGCAGTATCTTTCCCGCCTTGCGCGCGGCAACATACGGCCCCGACATCAGCCGCGCGAGGTAGCGGTTGAGCGCGCCGACGGCGGGCGAGATCGACATCTCGTTGTCGTTCAGGATCACCAGCAGGTCGGCATCCATGACGCCGGCGTTGTTCATCGCCTCGAACGCCATGCCGGCGGACATGGCACCGTCGCCGATCACCGCGACCACGCGCCGCTGCTCGCCTTTCCTTTTCGCCGCCACCGCCATGCCGAGCGCAGCCGAAATCGAGGTCGAGGAATGAGCCGTGCCGAATGCATCGTATTTCGATTCGCTGCGGCGCGGGAAGCCCGAAATGCCGTCGATCATGCGCAGGCGCGCCATCTGCTCGCGCCGGCCGGTGAGGATCTTGTGCGCATAGGTCTGGTGCCCGACGTCCCAGACGATGCGGTCTTCGGGCGTGTTGAACACGTAATGCAATGCGATGGTCAGTTCCACCGTGCCGAGGTTCGAGGACAGGTGGCCGCCGGTCTTCGACACCGTGTCGAGCACATAGGCGCGCAGTTCGCCGGCGAGCCGGTGCAGCTGGCGGCGGTCCAGCCGCCTCAGGTCGGCCGGGTCGTTGACCGTCTTCAGCAGCTCGTACATGGCGGGATTGTAGCCTTGCGCCGGAAGGTCTTCGGTGATCGTCGACACGCCTAGAACTTTCTAAGGACGATGAAATCGGCAAGCTGCCGCAGGCGCAATGCACGCTCGCCGAACGGCGCCAGCGCCTCGTGCGCGCCTTGCCGCAACTCTTCCGCGAACGCCCTGGCGCGCGCGACCCCCATCGCCAAGACGTAGGTCGGCTTGCCCTGCTTGGAATCCTTGCCCGCGGTCTTGCCCAGCGTCGCGGTGCTCGCCTCCGCGTCGAGTATGTCGTCGACGACCTGGAACGCGAGGCCGACGCGGTTGCCATACTGCTCCAGCGCCGCAGGACAGGGGCCGGCGCACAGCGCGCCAAGCTTTACGGCCGCGCTGATCAGCGCGCCGGTCTTGCGCACATGCATGAATTCGAGCTCGGTCTGCGAGAGCGTCTTGCCCGTCGCCTCGAGGTCGATCGCCTGCCCGCCCGCCATGCCGCGCGAGCCGGAGGCGAGCGCCAGGGTCTTCACCATCGTCAGCTGGGCCGCCGGATCATCGGCCAGCACGTGCTCGGCAAGCAACTGAAAGGCCAGCGTCTGCAGCGCATCGCCCACCAGCAGCGCGATCGCCTCGTCGTATTCGACGTGCACCGTGCGCTTGCCACGGCGCAGGATGTCGTCGTCGATGCACGGCATGTCGTCGTGAACGAGCGAGTAGCTGTGAATCATTTCAACCGCGCAAGCGGCGATCTCGAGACGCGCCGGATCCACGCCGACCAGCTCGCCGGCGGCGAACGTCAACAGCGGCCGCACGCGCTTGCCGCCACCGAGGGTGGCATAGCGCATCGCCTGGTGCAGGCGCGCGGGAACCTGTTGCGCACCCGGCAGGCCGCGCGCAAGTGCGTCTTCGATGCGCGCCCGGATGGCTCCCATCCAAGCGGCGAAATCGGCGTCAGTCGCGCTCGCCAGCATCGGATGCGGCCGTCGTCAGGTCGGGGGACAAGCCGCCGAGAGGCTTGAGCACTTCGCCTCCGAGGGGCTTCAGTACCTCGCCCTCCAGCACCCGCACCTGCTGCTGCGCGGCTTCGAGGCGCTCACGGCACTGCTTCGCGAGTTCGAGGCCCCGCTTGTGCGCCGCGAGCGATTGCTCGAGCGACAGGCCGCCGTCTTCCATCCGCGCAACGATACCTTCCAGTTCTGCCAGGGCCTTTTCGAAACTTGGCTCCGCGGCTTCTTGTTCTTTCTTGCGCATAGGAGGTTGCCACCTTAACCGAGCACGGCGGCAGGGTCAAACCCGGATCATGTAAAATGCCGCGCTTTTAAGCACTTAAGGAAGTAACTCTTGAACACATTGGCCTCGACCGAGGAACTTGCGGCGCACCCCGAGTGGCGGGTGTTCGACTGCCGGCATGATCTCGCCAATCCGGAACTGGGAGAGCATCAGTTCCGCGAGGGACACGTTCCGGGGGCGCTGTTCGCGCACCTGGATCGCGATCTCTCCGGCGCGAAAACGGGCGCCAATGGCCGCCACCCCCTGCCGGAACCAAAGGCATTCGTTTCCTGGGCCGGCAGGCAGGGACTGCAGCCCGCCGACCAGGTGGTGTGCTACGACGGTGGCTCAGGCGCGATGGCCGCGCGCCTGTGGTGGATGCTGCGTTGGATGGGGCACGAAACGGTCGCCGTGCTGGACGGCGGATTCGCGAAGTGGCAGCGCGAAGGCCGGCCGCTCACCGTCGAGGTGCCGCAAGTCGTCCCCATCGACTACCCCGGACGCGCCAAAACGCCGATGGTGGCGTATCTATCGCTGGTGGAGAAGAAGTTCAAGAAGGCAGTGCTGCTCGATGCGCGCGCGCCGGCGCGTTATCGCGGCGAGCAGGAACCCATCGACCCGGTCGCCGGGCGCATCCCGGGCGCGAAGAACCGCTTCAACAACGACAATCTCACCGCCGAAGGGACCTTCAAGAGCCCGGAATTGCTGCGTGCCGAATTCAAGTCAATTCTTTCCGGGCGCAATGCCAGCGACGTCATCAACTACTGCGGCTCGGGCGTCGCCGCCTGCCACAACGCGCTGGCGCTGGAGATCGCGGGCCTCACCGGGTCGCGCGTGTATCCGGGATCCTGGAGCGAATGGTCCAGGGATCCGACGCGGCCAATCTCAAGAAGCGTGTAGGAAAGGCACGCGTCTAGCGCGCCCTTGCTGGCCGACGCACTCCTTGTCGTCCACTTCCTGATCGCAGGCTTCATCGTTGCGGGGCTGGTCCTGGTATGGATCGGCGCACTGGCCCGCTGGTCCTGGATCCGCAATCCCTGGTTCCGCTACCTGCACCTCGCCGCGATCGTGTTCGTCGCCGCCGAAGCCCTGCTCGGCTACGCCTGCCCGCTCACCCTGTGGGAAGACCTGCTGCGCGGCGGCGCGCGGCCCGATTCCTTCGTCGGACGCTGGGTGCAGCGGCTGCTCTACTATCAGGCGCCCGAATGGGTATTCACTTCGCTCTACGCCGGATGGGCGGCGGCGGCGCTGGTCACGCTGCGGCTCGTGCCGCCGAGAAAAACGTAGCCGCGTTGCGGTCCCGAAGCGCAGCCACAATGGGCCGTGAATTGGACTCGATGAAATGCTTAAGATCAACCTCGCCTTCGAGCCCGTCCTAAAAACGCATTCGAAGTCCAACTCTCCCGCAAATCGGCCTGGTGTATCTCGGCCCACTCCATGACCAGTCCCAGAACGCGGGGCGGCAGGTTGCCTTCCCGCAGTTCCAGCGGGTCGATACCAATAGATCAGGGAGTTGGGTGTACTCTGGCCAAGCTAGGCCCCAATAGCGGGGCCTTACAACGCCCCAGATATGGGGCCGACATATCTGTAGCCACAAGTTTCGGCAGATTGGCTTAATGATCGACAGATTTATTGTCGACAAGACCAAATAGGAGATCATTAATGACAGCTAAAATTCATTCGGGTGGTTGTGCATGTGGCTCAGTGAAATACAAGGTATCAGGCGCTCCAAAGGCGACCATTTTTTGCCACTGCAAATATTGTCAAAAAAGGACTGGAAGTACAAAAGCGCTGTTAGTCTATTTTCATAAAGACGCGTTAGTAAGTCTAAACGGCTCGCTTAAAAAATACCGCCATCTCTCGGATGAAAGCGGGCGCTGGATTGACGCTGAGTTTTGCGAAAACTGTGGGTCTTCTATCACTTGGACTTTGGGGCTTGTTCCGAGTTGGCGGGGATTTGAGGGCGGTACGTTCGATAACAGCGCGAGTTTTCCATGCAGTATGCATCAGTGGACTGATAGTGCTCACCCTTCAGTTGTCATAAATCCCACCGACACATGTTTTCCAAAGCAAGCTCCATTTACTACAGAGCAACTTGAAAAGTTGTGAATATGGATTCTGCTTCTTCCAAATATTTCGATTGCCCGCAGTAATGCATAACAATGCATTGCAGGTGACGTTCAGCCCGCTGCGCGCGCTGCCCGCACCTGAACGCAGGCGTTAGCGCGCACAGGTCGCGGGGTTGCGCACAAATACGGCAATGCCGTATTATGTCGAAATGTTCGAGTTCATCGAGACGCCCTTCTTTACCAAGGCCGTCCTCCACTACCTCACCGATGACGAGTACGCGAAGCTACAGGGTCATATGAACGCAAATCCTGAGACCGGAGCAGTTGTCCCTGGCTCGGGCGGCGTGCGAAAGCTTCGTTGGGGTTTGAGCGGTCGGGGAAAACGCGGTGGGCTGCGGGTCATCTACTACTTGCGCCGAAAGCAGGGCCAGATCTGGATGCTCACGCTCTATGGAAAGAATGCGCAGGAGAATATTCCCGCACACATGCTCAAACAGATGAAAGAGGCGATTGACGATGGCAAAGATGACTGAGAAGCAGATTGCAAAGTGGGAGAAGACCAGGAATATCGGTCAGGAGATTCTCCAAGGCATTCGTGATATCAAGGCAGGGCGTACGGGGCGTCGCTTCACTGTCGACTCGTATGCCATTGTGCGAGCGCGCCAGAAGTCCGATCTCACCCAAGCGGAGTTCGCAAAACTCCTGGGGGTATCGGTACGCACGCTGCAAGATTGGGAGCAGGGCCGGCGTGAGCCGAATGCTGCTGCGCAGACCCTGATCAAAGTCGCCGAGAAGCATCCAAAAGTGCTGCGGGAACTCGTCGCCTAGAATGCGCGCTAACAACACGCTCAACACGGACTCGCGCAAGTGCCGGAACGCGTAGTATCGCTAGACTCACTCGGCGATGATGTGACTGAATTGTCGGGATGCTAAAGGGAACCGCCGACATGAGCGTGAACATGAAACGCATTGCTGCGATCGCCGCCGGTGCTCTGCTACTGACAACACCGCCTGCGGGACTCGCGCAATCACCGGAAAAAAAGCTCCATATCGGTATCCTGGTCGGCGGCGGCCTGGCGCAGCGCGGCCATCTGGAACAGGCGCTCTTGCAGGGCCTGCGCGAGCAAGGCTATGTCGAAGGGAAGAATCTCGTCCTCGAGCGCCGCTACGCGGACGGCCGCGGCGACCGGACGCCGGAGTTCGCGCGCGAGCTTGCGGCGATGAAGCTCGACGCCGTGGTCACCACCTGCACGCCTACGACCCGAGCCGCGCAGCAGGCGGTCGGCTCGACGCCCATCATCATGGCGGCCGTCGCTGATCCTGTTGGGCAGCATCTGATCGCGAGCCTCGCCCGGCCAGGCGCCAATCTCACCGGGCTCTCCAGCCAAGCCGAGGACATCATGCCCAAGATGCTGGAGCTGTTCGCGAGCATCCTGCCCAGGCCAACTACGGTCGCAGTGCTCACCGAAGCTGGAAGCGACGTGCACCCGCGCATGTGGCAAGCGCTCGGCCCGGTCGCGCAAACGCTAAAAATAAAGCTGGTGAAGATCAACGTCGGAAGGCCCAGCGACGTGCACCTGCCCGCCGCATTCGACACGGCGATGCGCCAGAAGGTGGGCGCGATCTTCGTTCTGCCCGACGAACCGCTATTTCTCACTAGGCGCGCGGAAATCGTGGCACTTGCGGCCAAGCACCGTCTGCCTGCCTTCTATGGGGCCAGAGAGTTCGTGGATGAAGGCGGCCTGATGAGCTATGGCGAAAACCTGAGGACCGCCTACCGCAACGCCGCTACATACATCAAGAAAGTGGCGCATGGCGCGACACCCGGCGATATGCCGGTTGCCCAGCCGACCAAGTTCGAGTTGGTGATCAACATGAAAACCGCCAAGGTGCTCGGCATCACCATCCCGTATTCGGTTTTGCTCAGGGCCGAAGAGGTGATCGAGTAAGTCCGCAACCGTTTGCTTCAGGTCGCAAACTGACGAGGCCATTCCTGACGCCCAACCCTTCCATCGAGCGGAAATCCAACAGCGGGCTACGCCCACTGTTAGTTGCCGCTCATGTCAAACGTTGGCGAGCGACCGAGACAGGACCGCCAGTGTCTTTCGCAGAATGGCATTTCATGGGAAACTAACATTTGACGGCTGCATCGCTTGCTCTGCCACGCGACAGCCGTCCCTCTAATGGAGGATCTATCGATGAACACTGAATTGCCAGTTGATCCAGTTGCCCTCCGAGAGGAGGTCAAGAGCAAGTATCGGGACGTGGCCCGCAATCCAAACGGAGAGCATCACTTCCACACGGGCAGGCCCCTCGCCCGACGCCTCGGCTATGACCCAGCGCTGGTTGACTCGATGCCGGATGCGGCCGTCGAGTCGTTCGCCGGGGTGGCGAACCCGTTCTCGCTCCGAGCTCTTGAACCCGGGGAAAAGGTTGTCGACGCCGGATCAGGTGGGGGCTTTGACTGCTTCGTCGCTGCCCATCAGGTGGGCCCACAGGGCAAAGTCGTCGGCGTCGACATGCTTCCGGAAATGCTGGAAAAGTCCCGCACATCGGCCAAGCTCATGGGGCTCAAGCAGGTTGAGTTTCGTGAGGGACTTCTGGAACAGATTCCGGTACAGGACGGCTGGGCCGATGTCGTTATCAGCAACGGAGTCATCAATCTCTGCGCCGACAAGAAGCAAACTTTCTCTGAGCTGTGGCGAGTCTTGCGTCCCGGTGGAAAGTTACAGTTCGGCGACATCGCCAATGGGAAACCGGTGCCGGCGGATGCGTTACGCGATATCGACCTGTGGACTGGATGAATTGCCGGTGGCCTTCCGTGCGAAGGCTGGCGAGCAATGCTGGCGGAAATCGGATTTGTCGACATCCAGATCGGTCAGCCGTATGACACCTTTGGGGAAGCCAGAGGTGAAAAAATGGCGAGGCTCTTCGCGGTGTACGGATATACGTTCCTGGCAAGCAAACCTGGAAGTCTTTAGCCCTGTTCAGATCGCGCTAACACTCCGCTGGAGAGCGAAGGAAGGCCCGTGCAGTTCCACGCAAACCACGTGTCGGCCTCAATCGACGGTGACTATTAGCGAGTGATGTTTGAGGCCACAGAGGGCGCGGTCGATCCCGAGAGTTCGTATCTGATGTCGTGCAACGGACCGATTCAACGAGCCCGAGCCCCGCGGCGGATGCGAGCGCCGCCGCCGGCAAAGCCGGCAACCCGCTCGCGCGCAAGCGCCAGCGGCAGCACCTCGACCCCGGGCCGCAACACGTACGGCTTGGCGCCCGGATAGACGACGTAGAGCCGGTCGAGCCGCAGGCTCTCGATGCTGGCATGCATCGAGCGCGTCATATCCGGTGCATCCGCGTATTTCACTTCGACCCCGATCCGCCGCCCCCGCAGCATCAACAGCAGGTCGAGCTCCGCGCCCGCCTGCGTGCGCCAGTAGTAAGCGTTGCGCTCGCCCGCGACGCCGATCAGTTCCTCGAGCACGAATCCCTCCCACGACGCGCCCGACTTTGGGTGGCCGCGCAACGCGGCAAGCGAATCGATATCGAGCAGCGCGTGCAGCAATCCGCTGTCCCGCACGTAGACCTTCGGCGCCTTGACCTGCCGCTTGCCGAGGTTCTCGTACCAGGGCTGCAACTGGCGCACGACGAGGGCGCCGGTAAGCGCATCCAGGTGACGCTTGACCGTGGTGTGCGCCTCGCCCAGCGCGCGCGCAATCTCCGATCCGTTCCATGTCTGGCCGTGATAGTGGGCGAGCATGGTCCAGAGGCGGCGCAGGGTCGGCGCCGGCACGCGGATGCCGAGCTGCAGCACGTCGCGCTCGAGAAAGGTGCGGATGAAATCCCGCCGCCAGGCCACGCTCGCGGCTTCGTCGCGCGAGAGGAAGGATCGCGGCAGGCCGCCGCGCATCCACAACCGGTCCCTTGCAACCGCGCCTGCTTCTTCCAGGTTGAATCCGGACATCTCGACGAACGCGATTCGCCCGGCGAGCGTTTCGGACCCCTGCTGGAGCAGCTCGGGAGATGCACTGCCCAGAATCAGGAAGCGCCGGCGCGGGCCCGCCTCGTCGGCGAGCACCCTCAGCACCGGAAACAAGTCCGGCCGGCGCTGGATCTCGTCGATTACGACCAGGCCCTCGAGCGCCTCCAGCTCGGTTTTCGGTTGCGCCAGTTGCCGCAGGTCAACTGGGTCTTCCAGGTCGAAGTACCTGCCCTTGCGGCCCGCTGCAAGCGCGCGCGCAAGCGTCGTTTTGCCGCATTGGCGGGGCCCGATCAACGCCACCACGGGGCTGTCGCGCAATCTGCGTTCGAGCAGCCGGCGCAATGCGGGACGTTCCACCACGGTTCGCTTCATCCTTGCATTTTGAGCGCGTCTCGCTCAATTTACAAGTATAAGGAACATCCCAGCGCCGCCAGTTCCAGCGCCTCGAAGCCCGGCAGCAGGCGGTCAGGCTGCCACGCCATGGCCGTCAGGACGCCACCCCGTGGCGTTGCAAGGCCCAATGCACGTGCTCGCGGACAAGCGCGGAAGTGTGGTTCGCTTTTTCCTTAAGGGAAAAAATCACTTCAGGCGACGTCGGAGCGTTACCCAATCCTAC
>JBCKKZ010000044.1:0-15867 GCA_038904015.1 Burkholderiales bacterium
TCGCCAAGGGAGGGGATGCGGGCCTGCAATGGGGCGCGCCCAGGACCGTGTCGCGGCGCGACGCGCAGGGACTGCCGATGCCGGCGCTGCGGAAAATCATGACGGTGGACGCCGCGAAGCTGCCGGCCCACGCCGGCCTGGACTTCGGCGACAAGGGCTACGCGATCTACCGCGTATCCAAAGTCATTCCGGGTGAGTTCAAGCCGGGCGCGCAGAGCGCCGGGGAGTTGGCGGCAATCGACCGGCAGACCGGCGCCGAGCAGGTGGACGCTTACGTCGCGAGCCTGCGCTCGCGCGCGAAGGTCGAGATCAACCGGGCGAACCTGGAGAAGAAATAACGCTCAGGTCGTGCCTGTCTCGTCCGCGATGGTAACGGACATGACGTTGAAGCCGCCGTCCACGTAGAGGATGTCCGCGGTAATGCCCGCCGCAAGGTCGGAAAGCAGGAACGCCGCCGCGTTTCCGACATCGTCGATGGTCACGTTGCGCCGCAGAGGCGCGAACGTTTCGACATGCTTGAGGATCTTGCCGAATCCGGCGATGCCGGCGGCGGCGAGCGTCCTGATCGGCCCCGCCGAAATCGCGTTGACCCGGATTCCCCTGGGGCCGAGGTCGGCGGCGAGGTAGCGCACGCTCGCCTCGAGGCTCGCCTTGGCCAGCCCCATGATGTTGTAGTGCGGAATCTGTCGCCCCGCACCGAGATAGGTGAGCGTGAGCAGCGCGCCGGCGCGGCCCTCCATCATCGGCAAGGCGGCCTTGGCGAGCGCGGGGAAGCTGTAGGCGGATATTTCCTGCGCCTGGCGGAAGGCCTCGCGCGACAGGCCGTCGAGCAGCGTGCCCGAAATCGCCTCGCGCGGAGCGAACGCGATCGCGTGCACCAGTCCGTCGAGCCCGTCCCAGCTCCGGCCAAGCGCGTCGAACAGGCCGCTGATCTGCTCGTCGCTCGCCACGTCGCAGGGCAGCACGATGTCCGAGCCGAATTCCCGCGCCAGGCCGGTGACGCGGTCCTTGAAGCGATCGCCGGCGTAGGTGAAGGCCAGTTCGGCGCCTTCGCGACGCAGGGCCCCGGCGATGCCGTAGGCGATGGACCGGCTGCTGAGCAGCCCGGTGACAAGAATTTTTTTTGCGGAGAGGAATCCCATCCGGGCATTATACTTTCCGCCATGCGCACGCTGCTGCTCCTATCGGTCTTTCTGGCGGGCTGCGCAGAGGTCTGGAACGACCCCTATCCGGCGGCCGAGCGCGGCAAGAGCATCCTGTATTCCTCGTTCTCCGAGCGGCCCAAGCACCTGGACCCGGTGCAGTCGTATACCGAGGACGAGGCGCGCTTCACGCAGCAGGTCTACGAGCCGCCGCTGCAGTACCACTACCTGAAGCGACCCTATGAACTCGTGCCGCTGACCGCGATCGAGGTGCCCAAGCCGAGAGCCATCGCGGGCGGCAAGTTCACCGTCTACGACGTACGCATCCGGCCGGGCATCCGCTACCAGCCCCACCCGGGGTTCGTTGCGGAGAATTTCAGCCTTGGAAGAAAAACCATCGAGGGCCTGAACAGTCCCTACCAGCTCCCTCTCGGCGCGCGCGAGCTGACCGCCGACGACTACATCTACCAGATCAAGCGCCTCGCGCATCCGCGGCTGCACTCGCCGATCTTCGGGCTGATGGCGCAGTACATCGTCGGCATGAAGGAATACGCGGCGCAGCTCAAGCAGGCCGACCGCAAGGACGCCTGGCTCGACCTGCGCGAGCACCCGCTGAAAGGCGTCGAGCGGATCGACGCTTACACCTTCCGGGTGACGCTTAACGGCAGCTACCCGCAATTCGTCTACTGGCTCGCGATGCCCTTCTTCGCGCCGGTGCCCTGGGAGGCGGAAAAGTTCTTCGAGCAGCCCGGGATGGCGGCGAAGAACTTCACGCTCGACTGGTGGCCGGTGGGCACCGGCGCCTACATGCTTACCGAAAACAACCCCAACGCCCGCATGCTGCTCGAGCGCAACCCTAACTTCCACGGCGAGACCTATCCGCGCGAAGGCGAGGCGGGCGATGCCGAGGCGGGGCTGCTCGCCGATGCCGGCAAGCCGCTGCCGTTTATCGAAAAGATCGTCTTCAGCCGCGAGAAGGAGAGCATCCCCTACTGGAACAAGTTCTTGCAGGGCTACTACGACCTGTCGGCGATCAACTCCGACGTCTTCGACCAGGCGGTGCGCGTCTCGATCGAGGGCGAATCCATGGTCACGCCGGAGATGGAGCGCAAGGGGATTCGCCTCACCACCTCGGTCGCGACCTCCATCGGCTATGTCGCCTTCAACTGGGATGACGCGGTGGTCGGCGGACAGAAGGGAGCAGAGGCGGCCGAACGTGCTCGCAAGCTGCGCCAGGCGATCTCGATCGCCTTCGACGTGGAGGAACAGATCACCATTTTCGCCAACGGCCGGGGCATCGCCGCGCAGGGACCGATCGCTCCGGGCATCTTCGGCTACCGCGACGGAAAGGACGGCGTCAATCCCTTGGTCTACGACTGGGCGGGCGGCAAGCCCCAGCGAAAGCCGATCGAAGCCGCGAAGAAGCTGCTCGCCGAGGCCGGCTATCCGGGCGGCCGCGAAGCGAAGACCGGACAGCCCCTGGTGCTCTACCTCGACACGGTCGCCCGCGGCCCGGGCGACAAAGCGGCCTTCGACTGGTACCGGCGGCAGTTCGAGAAGCTCTCGGTGCAGCTCGAGATCCGCACCACCGACTGGAACCGTTTCCAGGAAAAAATCCGTCAAGGGACCACGCAGCTCTTCCGCCTGGGCTGGAACGCGGACTATCCGGACCCGGAGAATTTCCTCTTCCTGCTGCACGGCGCGCAGAGCCGGGCGAGGACGCAGGGCGAGAACGCCGCCAACTACCTCAACCCGGAGTTCGACGCCCTGTTCGAGCAGATGAAGAGCATGGAGAACTCGCCGGAACGGCAGCGCATCATCGACCGGATGGTCGACATCGCCCGGCGCGACGCGCCCTGGGTGTGGGGCATGCATTCCAAGGACTACAGCCTGCGCCATTCCTGGCTGACGAACGACAAGCCGAACAACATGGCGCGCAACAACATGAAGTACCTGAAGCTCGACACCGGGAAGCGCGCCGCCCTGCGCCGCGAGTGGAACGGGCCGGTGCTGTGGCCGCTGGGATTGATTCTCGTCCTGCTGGTGCTGTTCGTCGTGCCGGCTTTCCTGGGCTATCGCCGCAGGGAACAGATGGCGGCCAGGCCGGCATAGATGCTCGCCTACATCGTCCGCCGGGTGCTCTACGCGATCCCGATCCTGGTCGGGGTCAACCTGATCACCTTCCTCCTCTTCTTCGTCGTCAACACGCCGGACGACATGGCGCGCATGCAACTGGGCGCCAAGCGCGTCACGCCCGAGGCGGTGGAGAAGTGGAAAGCCGAGCGCGGCTACGACAAGCCGCTGCTCTGGAACGGCAAGGCTTCCGGTTTCGGGAAAACGACCGAGACGATCTTCTACGAGAAATCGGTGCGGCTGTTCGCCTTCGACTTCGGCGCCGCCGAAGACAAGCGCGACATCGCCAACGAGATCCGCTCGCGCATGGCGCCGAGCCTGGCGCTCGCGGTGCCGGTGCTGCTGGTGGGTTTGGCGGTCAACATCACTTTCGCCATGTTGATGGCCTTTTTCCGTGCCACTTACCTCGATTTCTGGGGGGTGGTGCTGTGCGTGGCGATGATGTCGGTGTCGACGCTGTTCTACATTATCGGCGGCCAGTACATCGCCTCCAAGCTCTGGCACCTGGTGCCGATCTCCGGTTACGACGGCGGCCTGGACGCCGCCAAGTTCCTGGTGCTGCCGGTGGTGATCGGCGTGATCGGCGGCATCGGCTCGGGCGGGCGCTGGTACCGCACCCTGTTCCTGGAGGAGATGGGCAAGGACTATGTGCGCACAGCGCGCGCCAAGGGACTGGCCGAATCCACGGTCCTTTTCCGGCACGTGCTGAAGAACGCCATGATCCCGGTCCTGACCGGGGTGGTGGTGGTGATCCCGCTGCTCTTCATGGGCAGCCTGCTGTCGGAGTCCTTCTTCGGCATCCCCGGCCTCGGCAGCTACACCATCGACGCCATCCAGGCGCAGGATTTCTCGGTGGTCCGCTCGATGGTCTTCATCGGGTCGGTGCTCTACATCCTGGGGCTGCTCCTGACCGACCTGTCCTACACCCTGGTCGACCCGCGCATCCGGCTGGAATAGGCGAAACGGCGCGATGTCCTTCCTGCCCGTCCTGCTGCCGACCGACGTCCTGCTGTGGCTGCTGATCGCCGCGGTCGCGGGCTACGCCTGGTACTGCAGCCGCAGGCCGCACCTGGCCTCGCCCTGGAAAAGGGTTTTTCAGAGCGGTGCCGCAGTTGCCTCCAGCGTCTTCCTGGTTTGCTATCTGGTGGTCGGGGTAGCCGACTCGTTGCACTTCCGGCTGCGTCTGGAGCAAACTTTGCCTGGCTCTGCGACGGTGTATGCGCCGGAAGTGCTGTCGGCGCTCGATCTTGCCCTGACGCCGTTGCGCGAGCGGCGCGAACGAACTTATTCCGAACCACTCGCCACGCGCCTGTATTCCAAGGAACAGATCGAAACGCCGGACGGCAAGCGGGTGCGCGATTACCCGCTGCTGCGCCACGGCGGCAGCCACCTGAAGGACGCAGCGGGATGGGCCGGTGACGTGGCCGGAAGGGTTTTGACGGGCCTGGGATTTTCCGCGGTGATTTTTCTTTTGTTTCTGGTTTCAGCAAAAAAGCTCAAACGAATAAAGCCTGAAATTCCCTGGCATGCCGGGCTGGCCGCGATCGGCGCGATCCTGGCGCTGGCGGGGCCGGTGGTCGCGCTCTGCGGCGGTTACCACGTGCTCGGCACCGACAAGGTGGGGCAGGACGTGCTCTACCTGTCGCTGAAATCCGTGCGCATCAGCCTGGTCATCGGCACCCTCACCACGCTGGTGCTGCTGCCCCTGGGCATCGGGCTCGGCATCATGGCCGGCTACTTCAAGGGCTGGGTGGACGACGTCATCCAGTACCTCTACACCACTCTCAGTTCCATTCCCGGCGTGCTGCTGATCGCCGCCTCGGTGCTGATGATGCAAGTGGTCATCGACCGCAACGCGGAATGGTTCGCCACCGCCGCGCAGCGCGCCGACATCCGGCTGCTGATGCTGTGCGCCGTCCTCGGACTGACGAGCTGGACCGGCCTTGCGCGCCTGCTGCGTGGCGAAACCCTCAAGCTCTCGGAGCTGGAATTCATCCAGGCCGCGCATGCCTTCGGCGTGCGCGATGCCCGCATACTCGGGCGGCACATCCTGCCGAACCTGTCGCATATCGTGATCATCGCCATGGTGATGGACTTCTCCAGCCTGGTGCTGGCGGAGGCGGTGCTGTCCTACGTCGGCGTCGGCGTCGACCCGGCGACCACCAGCTTTGGCACCATGATCAATGCCGCCCGCCTCGAGATGGGCCGCGAGCCGATCGTATGGTGGCCGCTCGCTGCAGCCTTCGCCTTCATGTTCGTGCTGGTGCTGGCGGCCAATCTCTTCGCCGACGCGGTGCGCGACGGCTTCGACCCGCGGGTCCGGGTATGAGCGACGCCGTGCTCCAGGTCTCGGGCCTGAGGACGCAGCTCGACGTGCCGGGCGCCTCGGTGCGCGCGGTGGACGGGATCGACTTCGAACTGCGCAAGGGCGAGTGCTTCGCCCTGGTCGGGGAATCGGGTTGCGGCAAGACCATGACCGCGCTGTCGCTGATGCGTCTGCTGCCCGAGGCCGGGCGCATCTCGGATGGCAGGGCGGTGCTGGCGGGCCGGGACCTGTTCGCGCTGCCCGAGGCGGCGATGCGCGCGGTGCGCGGACGGCGCGTGGCGATGATCTTCCAGGAACCGTCGACTGCGCTCAATCCGGTGCTGACCGTCGGCCGCCAGATCATGGAAGTCATCGAGCGCCACAGCGCGCTGTCCGGCAAGGCGGTGCGTGCGCGCGCGCTCGAGATGCTGGACGCGGTCGGCATTCCGGATGCCGCGCGGCGCTGCGAGGAGTACCCGTTCCAGCTCTCCGGCGGGCTCAAGCAGCGGGTCATGATCGCCTGCGCGCTGGCCGCGGAACCCGAGATCCTGATCGCCGACGAGCCCACGACCGCGCTGGACGTGACGATTCAGGCGCAGATCCTCGACCTGCTGGCGAAGCTGCAGGGCGAGCGCCAGATGGCGATTCTGCTCATCACCCACGACCTGGGCATTGTCGCGCGGATGGCGCAGCGCGTCGCGGTCATGTACGCGGGCGAGATCGTCGAGATCGCCGAGCGCGATGCCTTCTTCGCCGCGCCCCAGCATCCCTATTCGCAGAAACTGTTCGAGGCGCTGCCCGCGCCGGAGAAGCGCGGCGCGGACCTGCCGGTCATTCCCGGCCAGGTACCTCCTCTGACCGGCAGCTTCGAAGGCTGCCGCTTCGTGGAGCGCTGCAGCGTTGCCTATCTACGCTGCCGTCACGAGGTGCCCCAGCTGATCGCGATCCCGCGCGATGCGGCGGACCGCCGGCTGGTGCGCTGCCATCTCCGGGAACAGGGTCTGGCGCCAAAGCCGCAGGATGCGCCTGCCGGCGCCGACGAGGGGACGCTGATGGCGGTTGCCACCATGCCGGTGATCGCGGAGGTGGAGAACCTCAAGGTGCATTTCCCGATCCGCAAAGGACTGTTCAAGCGCGCTGTCGGCCAGGTCAAGGCGGTCGACGGCGTCTCGCTCACGATCCATGCGGGCCGAACTCTGGCACTGGTGGGCGAATCCGGTTGCGGCAAGACCACGGTGGGCAAGGCCTTGCTGCGGCTCATTGCGCCGACGGACGGGCGGGTGGTGTTCGCCGGCAAGGACCTGGCGCAGCTATCGCGCACCGCGCTGCGCAAGGGCCGGGGCGCCATGCAGATCATCTTCCAGGATCCCTACGCGTCGCTCAATCCGCGCATGCGGACCGCCGACATTCTGGCCGAAGGCATGCGCAGCCTGGGCATAGGGCGCGACGAGAAGGACCGCATGTACCGCATGGCGGAGTTGCTGGAGCAGGTGGGGCTGCCGCTGGAGGCGCTGGCGCGCTATCCGCACGAGTTCTCCGGCGGCCAGCGCCAGCGCATCGCGATCGCGCGCGCGCTGGCGGTGGAACCGAAGCTGATCGTGTGCGACGAGCCCACCAGCGCGCTGGATGTCTCGGTGCAGGCGCAGATACTTAACCTGCTGAAGGCGCTGCAGGACCGGTACCGCATCGCCTACCTCTTCATCACGCACAATATCTCGATCGTCGAATATCTCGCGCACGAGGTAGCGGTGATGTATCTGGGCAGGATCGTGGAGCGCGGCACGGCTGCGGAGGTGCTCGGCGACCCGAAGCACCCCTATACCCAGGCGCTGCTGTCGGCGGTGCTGACAGTACCGGCTGCGCCGGGGGTGGATGGCAAACGCGAGATCATCCGCTTGTCCGGGGAGCTTCCTTCTCCTGCGCATCCCCCTGCGGGGTGCCATTTCCACCCGCGCTGCCCGAAGGCAATGCCGGAGTGCCGGGAGGCCTATCCGGAGGCGGTGCGGCTGGGCCGCGGCAGGACCGTCAACTGCATCCTCTACCGCGGCGCGTCGAACGCGGTCAGCAGCAGCTGATTCAGGTCGCTCGGGACCGGCAACAGGCCGCTGCGCAGCAACTCGCCGAGCTGGGTCTGGTCCGTGGCGGAGAGGGTGGCGATTTCCTTGCGAAAGTCCGCCGCCATAGTTTTCTTTTCGTGCCAGGTGAGCTGTGCCAGCTTGACCTGTGCCGCGCGCACCGTAAGGGCTTTCTGCGCGAAGTAGTCGATCATCGCGCCGCGCATCGCCGCGTTTTTCCGGTCGGTCAAGGCTGCATGCAGGGCGTCAAATATTTCCTTGCGCTGGGCGCCGCTCAGGTAGAGGAAACTGTCGTCGATCAGGCGCCGCAAGTGCTCGGGTTCGACCGAGGTGCCCGGATAGACGAGCGCGATGTCCGGCACGAACGCCGGGGCAGGGGCGGCGCGGGCCCGGTTGACGTGCGCCTCGATCATGTCGCGTGCGATGCCGAACAGGAACATGAGGAGCGGATCGGCCGCAGCAGGCGTAACGACGCCTGCAAAAAGCAGAGTGAAAAGCACCCCCCTGCGCAGCAAACGCCCCATAAGCAGGTAATTCTATGCATCCCTGGGCAAGTTGGTTGCGGCGAAGCAGCAATACTCAATAACTTACATTAGTAATAAATCCTAACCAGCTGACTTTTTAATAGTTTTACCGACAGATTGTTTTCGAGGTTTTCCTTTAACTGACTTGCTGGTGGTCTTGGTCCGGGCGGGAGTGGCCTTGGTCTGTATGGTCAGCTTCTGGCCGGCGGCGAGGCGGCCGATCTTGTTCCAGCGGCGCAAGTCCTCGACGCTGACCCGGTAGCGGGTGGCAATACTGGGCAGCGTGTCCCCCGCCTTGACGGTATGGACAAAGCTGCGCGGACCGGCGACCGCGATCGGCGGTGCGTACATGATCGGCAGCCGCCCCAGGTCGCGTGCGCCGCCGAGGGAGGAACCCGTCGGCACCACCATCAGCGCCGGCATCGCGCGCGTCTGCGGACCGATACCGTTGACTTCCTTCAGCTGCGCCAGGCCGACGTCGAATTTTTTCGCGATCGCATCCAGAGTGTCGCCTTTCTTCGGCTGGTAGGTCTGCCACGACACCAGGGACTTGTCGTCGTATTTGGTGAGGTTGTCGTGGAAGATCTCGACCCGGTCGGCCGGCAGCACGATGCGCGGCGTCAGCTCGGCGCGGATCATCGGCCGGCTGAAGCCGGGGTTGAGCGCGATGAATTCCTCGACCGGCATCTCGGCAAGTTTGGCGGCCAGCCGGACGTCGATATCGCGCATTTTGTTGACGGAGGCGAAATAGACCTGGTTCGGGATCGGCTCGAGCTCGATGCCGAAGGCCGCGGGATTGGCGATGATGTTCTTCAGCGCCTGCAGCTTGGGCACGTAGTGGCGCGTCTCCAGCGGCATCGTGAGGCTCGTATAGTCGAGCGGCAGCCTGGCGGCGCGGTTTTTTTCCAGCGCACGGGCGACCGCGTTCTCGCCCCAGTTGTACGAGGCCAGCGCCAGGTGCCAGTCGCCGTGCATCTGGTAGACGTCGTTCAGGTAGTCCAGCGCCGCCGCGGTGGAGGCGACGATGTCGCGCCGGCCGTCGTACCACCAGTTTTGCGTCAGTTCGTAGCGCTTGCCGGTGCCGGGAATGAACTGCCAGAGCCCCGAGGCATGCGCGCGGGAGTAGGCCATCGGGTTGAAAGAGCTTTCGACCATCGGTAGCAGCGCGAGCTCGGTCGGCAGGCCGCGCTTTTCGATTTCCTCGACGATGTGGTAGAGATACCTGCGGCCGCGCTCGAACACGCGCTTGAGATACTCCGGGCGCGCCACGTACCACGCGGTCTTTTCCGCCACCAGCGGGCCGGCCAGGTCCGGCATCGAGAAGCCGTCGCGGATGCGCTGCCAGACATCGTCCTGCCTGACGGTACGGTCGACGCGCGCCAGCCCCAGCGGTTTGCCTACCTCCTCCCGAACCCCCTCGAACGGCGGCAAGCGGTTCGCGTCGAGGGGCTTGGAGAGTTGGATCGCGTCCTGCGGCCGCGAGTGGGCAATGCGCGGATCGGGCGGCGCTTCCCGGAAGCCCAGGATTGGGGATGCGGCCGGAATCTGCGGCGCCGGCGTTGATTTGAATTCCGCAACCGGCGGCTGCGAAGCGCAGGACGCGAGCAGCGTCAATGCCGCGCAGAGCAGGTGCCGGATTGTCACTGCGCTGATTGTGATTGCCTGCACAGGCGGCATTAGAACCTATTTTTCCATTCCCGGATGGCGGCAAACACGCTCACCGGATCGGCCATGCGGGAACCAAGATATTTGTTCGCCGAATCGACCACCACCGGCTCGGCGCAGCGCAGGAACGGATTGGTCGCGCGCTCCTCGCCCAGCGTCGAGGGCAGCGTGGGCCGGCCGGCCGCGCGCAGCTTGGTCGCGCGTTCCTCGCGTGCCGCGAGCAGGCTGTTGCCAGGGTCCACCACGCGCGCGAACTTGATGTTGGCCAGCGTGTATTCATGGCCGCAATAGACCTTGGTTGCATCGGGCAGCGCCGCGAGCTTCGACAACGACGCGAGCATCTGCTCAGGCGTGCCCTCGAACACGCGGCCGCAGCCGCAGGCGAACAGCGTGTCGCCGCAAAACAGGGATTCCAAGCCATAATAGGCGACATGTGCCCGCGTGTGTCCCGGAATGTCGAGCACGGAAAAATGCGCCTGCAGCGCCGGAATTTCGACCTTGTCGTCCTGACCGACCGGATGCGTCAGCGCGGGAATCGGCTCGCCCTTCGGCCCGTATACCGGGACCTTCGCCATCTCCACCAGTTCGGCGATGCCGCCGACGTGATCGGGATGGTGATGCGTGGCGAGGATCGCCACCAGCGTGAGTCCTTCGCGCGCGAGATACTCCTTCACGGGGCGGGCTTCGCCCGGATCCACGACCGCCGCGTTTTTGCCCGCGCGCAGCGTCCAGATGTAGTTGTCCTTGAACGCGCATAGTGGAACGATTTCGAGCATGAACCGGCAATCCTTCGCAGCGAATGGCGCGCACCAGTATAACGGCGCGCGCCCGGGCCTCGCGGAATGGTTTGCCACGCCGCACGGGCAGCATGTCCTCGATTGGGAACGGGGCCAGTTCGACAACGCGACGGAGGACGTTTTCGGCTACCGCGCGGTCCAGGCGGGGGTGCCGGGCATCGATTTCCTGCGCGCCAACCGCATCCCCTTCCGCTTCACGCTGGCGCTGGAGCCCGGCGCCACGCTGGCCGCCGATCCGATGCAGTTGCCGCTTGCGAACCAGAGCGTGGACCTGGTGGTGCTGCCCCATGCGCTGGAATCGACCGCCGATCCGCACCTCGTGCTGCGCGAGGCCGAGCGCGTGCTGATTGCGGAGGGCCAGCTGGTCATCTCGGGGTTCAACCCGCTGTCCCTCTGGCGCCTGCGGCAACTATTCGCCAGGAAAGGAGCCGGTGCGCCCTGGGACGAGCGCTTCATCGGCCTCCTGCGCCTGAAGGACTGGCTGCACCTGCTCGGCTTCGAGCTGAACGGCGGGCGCTTCGGTTGCTACGCGCCGCCGTTCGAGAACCCGCTCTGGCAGTCGCGCTTCTCGTTCATGGAGCAGGCGGGCGCGCGCTGGTGGCCGATCATGGGCGGCGTCTACGTGGTGCGCGCGGTGAAGCGCGTGCACAGCATGCGCCTGATCGCGCCGGCCTGGCGCAAGGAACGCGCCCGCCGGCGCGCGCTGGCCGCGGTCCCGCAGCGCAATGCGCAGCAGCGTAATCGCGATGCCTGAGGGCGAGGCAGAGATCTACGCCGACGGCGCCTGCAAGGGAAATCCAGGTCCGGGCGGCTGGGGCGTGCTGCTGCGCTCCGGCGGCCGCGAGACGGAGATGTGCGGCGGCGAAGCGCAGACCACCAACAACCGCATGGAACTCACCGCGGTGATCGAGGGGTTGCGGTCGCTGAAAGTGCGCTCCACGGTGCGCGTCTACACGGATTCCCAGTACGTGCAGAAGGGCATCTCCGAGTGGATCCACAACTGGAAGCGGCGCGGCTGGCTGACCGCCGACAAGAAGCCGGTGAAGAACGTCGACCTCTGGAAGCTGCTCGAAGAGGCGGCGCAGCGGCACGAAGTGGAATGGCATTGGGTGAAAGGCCACGCGGGCCATCCCGAGAACGAGCGCGCGGACGCACTCGCTAACAAGGGGATCGAAGTTGGCGTCTAGGCAGATCGTTCTAGACACCGAAACCACGGGCCTGAACGCGAGGCTGGGCGACCGGGTGATCGAGATCGGCTGCATCGAGCTGCTCAGCCGCAGCGTCACCGAGCGGCAGTTCCACAGCTACCTCAATCCGGAGCGCGAGATAGACGAGGGCGCCGCCAAGGTGCACGGCCTGAGCCTCGAATTCCTCGCCGACAAGCCGAAGTTCGCGGAAGTCGCGAAGGAATTCGTCGACTACATCAGCGGCGCGGAACTGATCATCCACAACGCGGCGTTCGACGTCGAATTTCTCGACCAGGAACTGTCCTTCGCCGGCTTGAAGAAACTCACCGAATACGCACCGAAAATCATCGACACCTTGGCGCTGGCGCGCGAGCTGCATCCGGGCAAGCGCAACGGCCTGGACGCCCTGTGCGAACGCTACGCGATCAGCAACGCGCACCGCACGCTGCACGGCGCGCTGCTCGATGCGCGCCTGCTGGCCGAGGTCTACCTCGCCCTGACGCGCGGCCAGGACAGCCTCGTCATGGACCTGGAGCAGCCCTCGGCGGCGCAGACCGCCGCGGCGCTGGTGGACGCGAAGAAGCTCACCGTCCTGCGCGCGACGGAGAAAGAGGTGTCAGCGCACGAAAAATATCTTGATGGAATTGACAGTGAATACCAAAAAGTGCCAGAAAAAGACAGAAAGAATAGAAGTAGCAGTTTGTGGCGAAAGTCGTAAAGAAGTGGCTCGGCTCAATCCAGCTTAGCGCCGCTCTCCTTCACCACCTTCGCCCACTTGGCGAGGTCGGCGAGCATGAAGCGGCGGAAGTCCTCCGGCGCGCTGCCCACCGGTTCCGAGCCGTCCGCCAGAATGCGCCCGCGCACCTCCGGCGTGTTGAGGATCCGCATCAGTTCCTCGTGCAGGCGATTCACGATCGGCCTGGGCATGTTGGCCGGACCGATGATGCCGTACCAGCCGACCACCTCGAAGCCCGGCAGCGCTTCCGCCATGGTGGGCAGGTCGGGCAGCGCCGCGACGCGCTTCGGCGTCGTGATCGCGAGGCCGCGCAGCTTGCCGCCGCGAATCAGCGTCTGCGCCCCGAGGAGGCCGGAGAAATTGTAGTGATACTGGCCGGCCACCAGGTCCATCATCGCCGGGCCCGCGCCCTTGTACGGGATGTGCTCGGCCTTGACGCCGGTCATCTGCTTGTAGAGCTCGCCCGCGAGGTGCCCGCCGCTGCCGTTGCCCGCGGAGCCGTAGTTGAGCGCGCCCTTGAAACCCTTGGTCCACTCCAGGAACTCCGCCAGCGTCTTCGGCGGCGACGACGGATGCACCACCAGCATCAGCCCGGCGGAAGTGAGCTGCGTGATCGGCGTGAAATTGTTCACCGGGTGGTAGGGCAGTTTGGAATTGAGCGCCGCGTTCACCGTGTGCTGGTGGTAGGCGAGCAGCAGCGTGTAGCCGTCGGGCGGCGCGTTCGCCGTCATCTCCCCGGCGAGCACGCCCGAATTGCTGGCGCGGTTCTCGATCAGCACCGACTGCTTGAATGCATCGGACAGGCGCGCGCCGAACACCCGCGCCAGGATATCCGTCGTGCCGCCCTGCGCCGCCGGCGTGATCAGGCGGATGGGCTTGTTCGGGTAATCGTCCTGCGCGAGAACGCAGTTCGTCAGGAAAAACAGTGCGACTGCGATGGCTCTCATGTGCATTTCCGCTGAATTGATCATGGGCGCGCTTCGCGCCAGAGCATCACCGCAAGTGCGGCCGCGATCACGAACGCGATCCCGCTCGCCCAGACAGGAATGGCTATGCCATTCACCATCACCTCCCAGTTCAAAATGAAGCGAACCAATTGCAGCAAGGCAACCAGCGAGAAAATGGCCACTGCGACCGTCGTGAAGGGTTTCATGCGGGGCCTCCGTTTATTCGATCAGCGCAATGCAGGCGAGAATCGCATAACCGCAGATCGTATAGACGACGTTGCGCTGCAGCTTTTTGAGCGTTGGAGGCTTGCTCGGGTTCGTCTTTCTGAACAGCGCAAGTGAGAAAAAGGCGAGCGTCAGAAAGAACGCCACCGCGAACACGGCGTGCAGCCCGCCAACAATCTTTTCCCGCTGCGACGCATCCATGTCGGGGGCGGTTGGAAACAACGCCACGCCAAGCGCGAAAATACAGGCCAGTATCCCTGCGATGTGATCTATGCGTTCGTATCCCCGGTAAGACATCAGAAACACCGCGATCGCGCACAAGCTTCCCACGAGCACGTCCCGCATCACAGTGTAGTAGTAGTCGCTCATCGAGCTCTGAATTCCCGGACTGTCGAGGAGGATCTTTCCGAACGCCAGCACGAACGGCAGCGCCATTCCGATGAATCCCCACCGCCTTTCGCAAGCCGAGGTAAGAAAGGACCAGAGTGCCTTCGGAACCGGGCTGCTGAGTCAAGATGAGTCTCCAGTTATTTGGAGTGTGCGAGGTCGAATTTAACGTTCGCGTTATGCCTCACCTTTCAGGCCGCCTCGAGCAAGAACTCTACCTTTACTGCCTCGTATGGGAACACGATGCGTCCCGCGGGGGTGCGGTCTAGAACGCCAGCCAGAAGCAATGCCGTTGCGTCGGTATGCACCGCCTTTACGTCTCGTCCCACTCGACGAGCTGCTTCGCGCATCGTAACGGGGCCGGCGCCGCACAGGGCTTTCAAGAGATCCCAGCGTTTCGCTGTGAGTACCTTCCACAGAAGCTCAGGCGTTGCAAAAGAGATGCGCGCGGCTTTCTGCGCCTTGCCTGATTTAAGAATCGCGGCAATATCAGACATGGCCTCGTTCGGGCAACGAACATCAAGTATCACTGTTTTCATGATTCATCCTCCGTATTTCTGTGTGGAAGTCAACAAGGAGACGGTCAATTGACCGAAACAAGTAGTTGTACTCCTTGCCTCGAACGTGACGATGATCACCTTTCCCGGACTCGTTGTCGTAGCGGATTACGCACTGCCCACCTATGACATATGCGAGCCGATATTTGTACAGGTGTTTCGAACCCGGAAGTGGAGAAGGAAGTGTCCAAACCACCACTTCAGCAAAGGCTGTCTCGGAGTAAGAAATACGCTCGTGGACAAGTTCGACTGCTTTCACGAGGCCGAGTATGAGCGCCGAGTTTCTTGTTGTCAACTACTACAACGGCACACGGCATTTGGTGGGGCATAACGTTACCGTTCAGCCGGCCGAGCGAGCGGGCGAAGCCCGCTTGCGACGGTCCATCTCGAATGGCTTGTTAGACCTCAGCATCTCTATGCGAGCACGTGGACTATCAATTCGCGACGGTCTGGAAATTTCTCGATCAGCAGCTTCTTCAGCGCCTTTTTCTCTGGTTCGTCGAGCAACCGATCAAACTGGGCTGCGGTAATACCGAGTTGGCGCCCGTACTTGTCATTGACGGCTTGCTGGGTAATTTCGCGCTTTCGCGCAACGTCGCGCGTTGCATCGGTTCGATTTGCGCCTCGGAGGACCAGGTGAGCAACATCGAGCACCTGCGCCAAGGCCTCAGGGGTGCCGCGAGGAATCAAATCGTTCGGCGTCGGCGTTTGTTTCGCCTCAGTTTTACTTGCGCCGATGTTCAACAGTCGGCGAACCGCCGTGTTGAAGGAGTCAACAAGCGGCTCAGCCTGTCTCTTGACCGCCTGAAACACCTCGTCGTCAACTTCCACCTGATGGGTCTTCATTCCAGCCTCCAGTCGTGATGTGTAGGAGGAGGTTAGGCTGATACTTTACGTACGTCAAGTACTTTACGTATTGGCGCTTCGTGTTGCCGTTGCTGAGGTCTATTCGGGATAGGGGAACGCCTCGCGGCGTCCCCCTCCCACACCACCGTACGAACGGGTCACGTATACGGCGGTTCGGCAGATTGGGTCAATGTGCAAAGCATACGGCCAGTGCACGCCAACCGGAGCGTCATTTCCGTCCGCACCAACGTCGGCTTCATCCCAGCCACCGGGCTTGCGCCCCGTGGGCTCGTCGGATGCATGGCCGTCGTTCCTTGGCAAGCGACTTCTCCTCTCTTTCA
>JBCKKZ010000045.1:0-15150 GCA_038904015.1 Burkholderiales bacterium
GGGCATTGAGCGATACCGGCCTCCGGCAGCGGCTTGCGGCGATTCTGGCCGCGGACGTGGTGGGCTATTCGCGGCTAATGGCCACCGATGAGCGGGGCACCGTGGGCGCGCTCGATGCTGCCCGCGCTACGTTTCGTGCTCAGATCGAGTCCCATCAGGGCAGGGTCATCGACATGGCCGGGGACTCTGTGCTCGCCGTGTTCGAGACCGCGACCGGAGCGGTGAACGCCGCACTCTCGGTTCAGGAAGCACTGAAGACACACGCTGCCGATGCCTCCGAGGAGCGCCGAATGCGGTTCCGGATCGGCGTTCATCTCGGGGACGTGCTCGAGAAGTCCGACGGCACGGTGTATGGCGATGGAGTCAACATCTCCGCACGGCTGGAGGGGATGGCCGACCCCGGCGGCGTGCTCATTTCCCAGTCGGTTCGCGATGGCGTGGCGAACCGCTTCGACGCCGTCTTCTTCGACAACGGCGAGCGCAAGTTCAAGAACATCTCCCGGTCGATCCGGGTCTGGTCCTGGCCCCGCAAGCTTCCTTCCCTGCGCGCGCAGGGCAAGCCGCGCGTCTTCGTCGCAAACCTCGAGGGCCGCGGCCCGGAGGAGGCACGGATCGGCGCCGATCTCGGCGCCGAGCTCAGGGCGCACCTTGCCCGTCTTACGGGGCTCGAGATCGCCACCGAGCGGGCCAAGGCGCACTACTCCGTGGAGGGCAGCGTGCGCCTTGCGGCCAGCCGATCCCGCATCTTTGCACGGCTGGTCGCCGTTGACGGGGACCAGCAGGTCTGGTCGGACCGCTACGACGAGGACACTTGCGACCCCTTCGACATCCTCGACCGCTGCGCTCCCCGTATGGCCATGAGCGTGCGGCGGCGTGTCGCCGCCGACGATGCGGCGCGCCTGGCGAATCGGCCGCTGGACGAGCTTTCGTTCGAAGAGCTGCTTACGCTCGCCGGTGTCAGCTTTTTCACCCCCACCAAGGCAGGCTGGCAGGGCGGCGGCGAGATTGCCGAGCAGATCCTCGAACTCCAACCCAAGAGCTTCATGGCCCTCGCCATGGCCGCCGCGGGACTGGGGGTTGCCGAGTTCCTTTATGGATTTCGCAAACCCGAGGACGCCGTTACAAATCTCGCTTTCAGGCGCATTGAAGAGGCGCTCCGTCTGAACAACCGAAGCGACATGTTGCACGTGACGAACGCCCTCCTCCTGCTGTTTGCACGAAGGCGCCACCGGGACGCGGCGGCAGCGGCCCGCCGCTCCCTCGAGCTCAATGCCGATTACAACCTGGGCCTCTGGTTGCTCGGCGCTGCGCAAGTATTCGCAGGTGAGTCCGACGCCGGAGCGCAGAGCGCGATGCGCGCCGTGAACATCGACATCCGCGATCCGTACGTCCACCTGTACAGCCGGACCGCCGCCTACGGCCATTTGGGCGCCGGGCGATATGATGAGGCCGTCAACTGGTTCCAGAGGGCCGACCAGTCCGCTCCGGGCTTGCCGCCGAACCTGGCAGGTCTCGCCGTCAGCCGCTTGCTGGACGGAGACGAAGGCGGCGCCCACGACGCGGTTGTCCGCCTCTTGGAGGAAGAGCCCGAGTTTCGGCTCCACAGGATGCACCCTCTGCCGTATCGCGATGACGGCGATTGGGCACGGTTTGCGGAGTCGATGCGCCGCGCAGGCGCGCCGGATTGACGCCTCGTCGCGGCGGCGCCGGCCGGGTTACTCGGGCAGCATCTCTCCCGAGCCGCCGAAATCGGCCGGCAGGTCCTTGAACTTCGGCAACCCGTCCTTCAAGGAAACCATCTTGCTCCCATAATGCACGTGCAGCGTCGGCGCGTGAGTGAAGCCTTGCAATACGCTCACATAGACATCCACCAGCTTCATGCCGGGATGCTCGGTCATGAGATGGCCGCCACAGACCTTGCAGAACTTGCGGTAGGAATTTTCGGTCTTGTTGAAGGTGCCGACACTGGCTTCGCCCTTGGTGATACGTACATTGTCGGGCGCCCAGAGACTGAAGGCGTTGATCGGCGCGGCCGACCAAGTCTTGCAGTCCTCACAATGGCAATACCCCATTACCGCCGGTGTGCCAGTGACTTCGAATCCCACTTCGCCGCAAAAGCAACTGCCCTTGTAGATATCGCCCATTTCTAACCCCGCCTCCTAGCGTGTCACTCACCGTTAGCGTGGCACTATAACAGGCGCCGGACTTGATTACGAACGCTTGCACTATGAACTGAATACGGGTTCAAACGGGGCGGAATTGTCCAGTCAAGAACCACCAACCCAATTGTTGTTGGAGTTCCATCTCATTGGGCTGCCGGAAGGACCGCAAAGGGTCGCAAGCAGCCATCGGCATTGGCTTCCGGTGAGTTACCGGAATCATGCGCCCTCAGGACCTTGGCGCTGGCGGTGTTGCCAACGTGCCGCCGAACGTCCGGCTTCAGGCGCGCGCCGCTTGCGGCGCGTCGCTCTGCGAGCCGTTGTTCGGTGGCAGGCAAACTCGAACTTCACTAACTCGAGATGCTACAAATGATCAAGATCGGTTACTCGATCGCCCGGTCGGCTCGCATCAGCACGGATTGTGAAATGGTGACGCCGAGCGCCTTCGCTGTCTTTAGGTTGACCAGCAGCTCGAACGTCGTCGGCTGTTCGACCGGAAGGTCACCCGGCCGCGCTCCCTTGAGGATCTTGTCAACGAAATAGGCCGCACGATGGTGCATTTGTACAATGCTCGCGCCAAAGGCCATCAGACCGCCCGCTTCCGCAATCTGCGCAAAGCCCACAGTGGGGTACCGCCGTTTCGCCGCCAGCTCCACGATCGCTTTCGCGTTGGCGACGAGCATCGGATCCTCGTTGATCAATACGGCGTCCACATGCCAGCCGGCCATTTTAGCGAAAGCGGCTTCGAATTCATCGGGTCCTCGCACTGGGGCCTTGTGCAGTTCCAAGTTGCGCGAGCTGGCGGCGCGCTCGACCGCTTCGACGGCGTACTGCGACCCGATTCCGACGTTGTGCAAAAGGGCAACGCGTCCGATGCGTGGCAGGGCTTCCTTGAGTAGTTCCACGCGCTTCGCCGCAATCTCGGGCCCGAAGAAGCTCGAGCCAGTGACGTTGCCTCCCGGCCGCGCAAGACTGGCGACCAGGCCGGCGGCAACGGCGTCACCGGTCGCGGCAATGACAATGGGTATGGTCGTAGTCGCTTCTTTGGCCGCGCGGACCCCTGCAGTGGCATGGGTGACGATTACATCCACCTTGAGGCGAACCAGCTCCGTCGCGAGCCCCGGGAGGCGGTCGTACTGTCCCTCCGCCCATCGGAACTCGATTACTAGATTCCTGCCCTCGACGTAGCCGTATTCGCGCAGGCCCGCCCGGAACGCCTCCACCATCTTGGTCCATCCGGCGGCGGTCGGCATTCCCAGGAATCCGATGCGAGCAACCTTCGCCGGCGACTGCTGGGCGAAAGACCCACCCGGCATCGCAAGTATTGCGCCTGCGGCGCACAGGAACTGCCTGCGTCGGATCTGGCCCATGCTTCTTCCTCCTGGACAAGCCTTCGGATGAGTCTACGACTGAATGATGGCTATGGGTTGCAAGTAGCCATCGGCATTGGTTTCCGGTGAATTACCAGATTTGTGCACACTCGGGAAATTGACACTGACCGCCTCTCAACGTGCCGCCGAACGTAATGTCGGCCCGATATCTCGGGCGTTATAAGACACCAAAAGTGGGGCCGAGTCCGTCCAGCCTACGCCCAAGTGCCTGATTTCTCAACCGGGTCAACCGGGATAGGGGCCTGTACGGTTGTCCAGTTCAACCTTCAACTACGCTCGGGACATCGCCCAACATTTCCACGCGATCAGTTACACGAGGTGCTGATTGGAAATGTTGCTCTGACCCCCTTTATTTGCGCTTTGTGCGGTGCGGGAGCAGACTTCGCGCCCCTAGCAAACCCGAACCCGCCACCCTTGGCCAACGGAACTCACCTCGCGCAGTTCTCCAAGACTGCATTGACGCTACTTGCGCTCGGCGTCGTCTTCGGCGACATCGGCACCAGCCCGCTGTACGCGGTGAAGGAGACTTTCGCCCCTGCGCATGGCATCCCGCTCGATGAGCAGAACATTCTCGGCGGCCTGTCGATCATTTTCTGGTCGCTGATGGTGGTGGTGTCGCTGAAGTACGTGTCGCTGATCATGCGCGCCGACAACCGCGGCGAGGGCGGCATCATGGCGCTGCTGGCACTCGCCTCCTCGGCGATCAAGGACCACCCGCAGTGGCGCACGCCGCTGATGCTGATTGGCGTGTTCGGCGCATCGCTGTTCTACGGCGATGCGGTGCTGACGCCGGCGATCTCGGTGCTCTCCGCCGTCGAGGGGTTGGAGATCGGGACCAAGGCGTTTAAGCCCTACGTGGTGCCGATCGCGGTCATCGTGATCGTCGCGCTGTTCGTCTTCCAGGCGCGCGGCACCGCGGTTGTCGGCCGGCTGTTCGGACCGGTGACGCTCGCCTGGTTCCTGGCGATCGGCGCGGCCGGTCTGCATGGCATCGTGCAGCATCCCGACGTGCTCGCCGCTCTCAATCCGCTCCACGCGCTCGGCTTCCTCAGCAGCCATGCCCTCGAATCCTTCGTCGTGCTGGGCGCGGTGGTCCTCGCGGTCACCGGGGCGGAAGCGCTCTACGCCGATATGGGTCATTTCGGCAAGGGCCCGGTGCGCATTGCCTGGTTCGGCCTGGTGGCACCGGCGCTGGTGCTCAATTACTTCGGCCAGGGTGCGCTGCTGATCATCAGGCCCGAGGCGGTGCAGAATCCGTTCTTCCTGCTGCTGCCCGGCTGGGCGCTCTATCCGATGGTGGGCCTCGCGACAGCGGCGACGGTGATCGCCTCGCAGGCAACCATCTCGGGCGCCTATTCGATGACCAAGCAGGCGATCCAGCTCGGCTTCCTGCCGCGCATGACCGTGGTGCAGACCTCGGCGCGCGAGCGCGGCCAGATCTACATTCCCGCCATCAACTGGCTGCTGCTGGCGGCGGTGCTGGCGGCGGTGATCGGCTTCGGCTCCTCGTCGCGCCTCGCTTCGGCCTACGGCGTGGCGGTGACCGGGACCATGCTGGTGGACACTCTGCTCACGTTCTTCGTCATCCGCTACCTGTGGCGCTACCCGCTCTGGCTGTGCGTGTTCGCGACCGGGTTTTTCCTGGTCGTCGACTTGGCGTTTTTCGGCGCGACACTGCTCAAGGTGGTGGACGGCGGCTGGTTCCCGCTCGCGATCGGCGCCATCGTGTTCACGGTGATGACCACCTGGCGGCAAGGCCGCAGCATCCTGTTCAACCGCCTGCGCGCCTCGTCGGTGCCGCTCAAGCCTTTCCTCGACTCGCTGTTCGTCGATCCGCCGCAGCGCGTGCCCGGCACCGCGGTATTCCTGACCGCGACACCGGAGGCCACGCCGCACGCGCTGCTGCACAACCTGAACCACAACAAGGTGCTGCACGAGCGCGTGGTGTTCCTCACCGCCGAGGTCACCGAGGAACCCTGGGTGACGTTCGACAAGCGCGTAGCGGTGGTCAAGCTTGGCCACGGCTGCTGGCGCATGAGCGTGCGCTACGGTTTCATGAACGAGCCGGACATCGCGCAGACGCTGGAGATCGCGGGCGCATTGGGGCTGGAGTTCGACATGATGAGCACCTCGTTCTTCCTCAGCCGCGAGACCGTGGTGCCCGTCGGGACGACGGCCAGCGAAATGGCGCTCTGGCGCGAGAAGCTGTTCGCGATGATGGCGCGCAACGCCGGCAATGTCGCCGACTACTTCAAGCTGCCCACCAACCGGGTGATCGAACTGGGCACCAAGGTCGAGATCTAGGCGCTATTTCATCAGGCTCGGCAGGTAGAGCGAGATTGCGGGAAAGGCGACGATGATCGCGAGGCGCACCACGTCGGCGGCGATGAACGGCAGCAGGCCGCGGAACACGGTATAGAGCGGCACCTGCGGCAGCACGCCGCGCAGCACGAACACGTTGAGGCCGATCGGCGGCGTGATGAGGCTGATCTCGGTCACGCACACCACCAGGATGCCGAACCAGATGAGGTCGAACCCCAGGCTCTGCACCACCGGGTAGAACAGCGGCACGGTGAGCAGGATCATCGACAGGCTCTCGAGCACGCAGCCCAGCACCAGGTAGACGCCGAGGATGGCGACGATCACCATCATCGGCGAGAGCCCCGAGTCGGCGACCCAGTCCTTGAGCGCGTTCGGCATGCCGGTGAGGTTGAGGAAACTGGAGAAGATCATGGCGCCGATGAGGATCGCGAACATCATCGCCGTGGTGCGCGCCGATTCGACCAGGACGTCGGCGAGAATGCGCCACGAAAGACCGTGGCGCAGCAGCGCGAACAGGAACGCGCCGCCGGCGCCGATGCCGGCGCCTTCGGTGGGAGTGAACACGCCGCCGTACAGCCCGCCCATGACCAGGGCGAACAGCAGCACCACGCCCCAGACGTGCGAGAGCGCGCGCAGGCGCGCCCCCCAGGACTGGTGCTCCCCGGGCGGGCCGGCGTCCGGGTCGCGCTTCACGGTGTAGATGACGGCGCCGAGGTAGCACAGCGTGGCGACGATGCCGGGGATGATGCCGGCGGCGAACAGTTGCCCGATGTTCTGCTCGGTGAGGATGCCGTAGATGATCATGATCACCGAGGGCGGGATCATGATGCC
Source organism: Burkholderiales bacterium (assembly GCA_038904015.1). Classification (GTDB taxonomy): domain Bacteria; phylum Pseudomonadota; class Gammaproteobacteria; order Burkholderiales; family SG8-39; genus RBG-16-66-20. Next base: position 6,704 of record JBCKKZ010000045.1, read on the forward strand.
GAGCGTGCCGCCGGCGGCGATCGAGCCGGCGGCGAGCGAGTCCTTGTAGCCGAAGCGCTTCATCGGCGGGTAGGCGACCTTGCCCATGGTCGCGGCGGTGGCGATGCTCGAACCGCAGATCGCCGAGAACCCGGCGCAGGCGACGATGGTCGCCATAGCCAGGCCGCCGCGCAGGTGGCCGAGGAAGGCGTAGGCGGCGTTGTACAGCTCCTCGGAGAGCCGCGCGCGCGTCACCAGGTTGCCCATCAGCACGAACAGCGGGATCACCGACAGCGTGTACGAGATCCCGGTCTCGTAGGTCATATGGCCGAGCATCGACAGCGCCGCCTTCAGGTTGACCTGGTAGGCGAAGCCGATCGTGCCGACGATGCCCATGGCGAGCCACAGCGGCAGGCGCAGGAACGCGAGCACGAGGAAAGCGGCGAAGCCTGCGAGCGCTTCGAGCATCCCGGCTCAGTCGCCGTGCGCGGCGCGGTGCGGCGCGCGGAACAGCAGCACCAGCACCACCACCACGGTGAGCGCGAGCAGCACGCTCATGCCGTAGGCGACCGGCGCGAGCTTGAGCTTGAGCACGGCGGTGGTCTGGCCCGCCTCGAGGAACGTGTCGCCGCGCACCCAGAGCCGCCAGGTGAGCACCGAGAGCGCGAGCGCGCCGACGCTGCAGGCCGCGACGTGCTGCACGCGCAGCAGCCAGTCGGGCGTGAAGTCATCGAGCAGGTCCACCGTAACGTGCTGCTCGCGCAAGGTCACCAGCGGCAGCGCGCAGAAGATGGTCGCCGCGAGCAGCAGTTCGGTCAGCTCGAACGCCCCGGTGACCGGCTCGTTGAAGAAATAGCGCCCGACGACGTCGGCGCAGGTGAGCAGCATGAGGCAGAACAGCACCCCGGCCGTGACCAGGCCGAGCGCGACCTCGAGCGTGCGGTCGAAGCCGCGCCGCGCGGGCTGATCGCGGCTCAAGGCGGCGGGAGCTCTGCTACCGGCCCGCGGCGACGTTGCGGACCTCGGCGCGCAGCGCGGCGAGCACGGCGTTGCCGTCCACGCCCTTGGGCTTGACCTCCTTCTCGGCCCACTCCGCGATCAGCGGATCGGTGCGGGCGCGGATTTCGCGCATCAGCGCCTCGCTCGCGGTCTGCAGGTTGATGGCGGCGGCGCGCATGGTCTCCATGCCGCGCTCGTCAGCGGCGTCCCAGGCCTTGCCCGCGCGGCGCGCGAAGGCCTCGCCCGAGAAGCGCTGGATCACGTCCTGGTCGGCCTTGGCGATCTTGGCGTGGCTCGCCGGGTTCATGATCAGCGCGAAGCTGACGTTGTACAGGCCGCCCGGCACGATGGTGGCATGCTTGATGAGCGTCTCCAGCTTGAACGAGCGCACCGACTCCTTGGGGAAGAAGACCCCGTCGGCGACCCCGGTCTTCAGGATCTCGAACACCTCGGGCGCCGGGCGCAGCATGGGCACCGTGCCGAGCGCCTTGGCGATGTCGTTGACCAGGCCGCCGCCGATGCGGATCTTGAGGCCGTCGAGATCCGCCACGGTGTTGATCGCCCGTTTCGTGTTGAGGATCTGGCCCGGACCGTGCGTGAACATGGCGAGGTTGACCACGCCCTTGTGCTCGTCGGCCTGCGCCAGCATGCGGGCGTAGATGCGGTGCCAGGCGACCGAGGTCGCTTCCGCGGAATCGCCCATGAACGGGAACTCGACTGCCTTGGTGAGCGGGAAGCGCCCCGGGGTGTAGCCGTGCACCGTGAACGAAAGGTCGGCCAGGCCGTCCTTGACGCCGTCGATGGTCAGCAGCGCGCCGATCACCGGCTTGGGCAGCAGGTTGCACTTGATGCGGCCCCCCGTGCCGCTTTCCACGTCCTTGCACCACGGCATCACCATTTCTGTGAGGACCGGATGCGTCGGCGGCAGCCAGGAACTGACATTGAGGGTGGTTTGTGCCTGGGCGGGTAGTGCGAACGCCGAGCCGACGATGGCGGCCAGCGCAAGTCTTTGCAGCTTGATCATGAATTTCTTCTCCCCCAATAGAAGCCCCTAGTGTAGCAGCGCCTCCGCCATCTCGCGCACGCGGCCGGACTCAGGAAAAAATTCGCAGCGGCGCCAAAAAAGTCCGTTGCGGCGATTGTATTCGTGAATCGATGCCGATATGATGCTCCCTCGCTTGATCGGGGAGGGCGAATGCCATCGGTCGTTACGAAGTCGGATCTTGTTCATGCTGCTGCGCGCGCTGGCAACCTGAGCAAGACCGCGGCGGGGGAAGCGGTAAACGCGGTGTTTGATGCGATTGTCACCAGCGTCGCGAAAGGAAACCGGGTTACCGTGGTCGGGTTCGGCACCTTCCTGCCACGCAAGCGCAAGGCCCGTGCCGGCCGCAGCCCGGCCAACGGCAAGGAAATCAGGATCAACGCCAAGACCGTGCCGGCGTTCGCCGCCGGGCAGGGCTTCAAGGACGCTGTAGGCGACCGCTGAAGGTCCTTGAATTTTCGGGGATTGCCAATCCCGGGGTACCATTGGCAGAATCACCCGCACATGGACAGCCCCCTCATCCTTTCGCTCGACAACCACGGTGTGCCGCACCGCTGGATCAGCTGGCAACAGGCGTGTTTTTACTACGCCAAGAACCTGGTCGCTTGGACGATGGGCGAGGAAACCTTCACGTTCTACGGCGGCATCTCGCGCATGACCGGCGAGCGCTCCAGCATTACCGCGCATTCGATCATCGCGATCAAAGGCAAGGCGCTGGCCGCGAGGGGCTTTAACCATGTGCCGCCGCTGAACAACCGCGAGTTGTTCCGCCGTGACCGCCACATGTGCGCCTACTGCGCCGGTGAATTCAGCTTCTTCCGCCTGACGCGCGACCACATCCGGCCGCTGTCGCGCGGCGGGCGCGACACCTGGATGAACGTGGTCACCGCCTGCCGCCAGTGCAATGGCCACAAGCGCAATCGCCTGCCGGAGGAAGCCGGCATCGAACTGCTGTACCTGCCCTATGTGCCGAACAAGGCGGAATACCTGATCCTCACCAACCGGCGCATCCTGTCGGACCAGATGGAGTTCCTGAAGCAGCACGTGGCGGCGCATTCCCGCCTGGTTCTCGCCTCTGCCTGATTTCTGGCGCAACAGCGGCATCCACCTCCTCGAGAAGGACGCCTCGGGAAGGCTGCGCGTCACCGACGACTACCTTCGCGCCTACTACCTGAGGCCGGAGATTCAGAAGGCTGCTACATGAACCTGTTCAAGGGGGACGTGGATATGCCGCCGCTCTTCATCGAGCACCGAGATGCGCCGCGACATCGCCGGCCGCTCGGTGTACCTGGGGCTCGCCTCGGATGAGAACGACGCGGTAAAAATGAAGCCACAGAACCTGATCCTCAACCTTCCCCGCAATGAAGCCTGAGTACTGGGACAAGGCAAAGCGCGCGCTGGCACGCCGTGATCCGGTGATGGCGAAGATCATCCGCCGCCACCCGCGTGTCCACTTGGAACCACGCGGCGACGCGTTCCACACGCTGGCGCGCGCCATCGTCGGGCAGCAGATCTCCATCAAGGCAGCACAAAGTGTTTGGAATAAATTCGCTTTTGTTGTCGGGGACGTGAATCCACAAAACGTCCTGAAAAAGAAACGCCCCCAACTTCGTGCCTGCGGGCTGTCGGACCGCAAGACCGAGTACATCGCCGACCTCGCGCAGCATTTCGCCGACGGCGCGGTGCACGAGCACCGCTGGCCGGAGATGAGCGACGAGGACGTGATTGCGGACCTGGTTCAGGTGCGCGGCATTGGCCGCTGGACCGCGGAAATGTTCCTGATGTTCAACCTGCTGCGTCCGGACGTCTTTCCCCTGGACGACCTGGGCCTGCAGAAAGGCCTGCGGCTTGCGTATCACGGCGGAAGAAAAGTTTCATTTAAAACAATGAAAAGACGTGGCGAGAGCCTGCGCCCCTGGCGTTCGGTGGCGACGTGGTACCTGTGGCGGTCCCTCGACCCCGTCCCGGTAGAATACTGACCCCGATGAAGACGCCGTTCGCGTGAAAACCGTTTTCCTCGATTTCGAGCAGCCGGTCGCCGAGCTGGAGGGCCGCATCGACGAGCTGCGCTACGCCCAGGACGATTCGGCGGTGGACATCTCCGAGGAGATCCTGCGCCTGTCCAAGAAGAGCCAGGCCCTCTCCAAGGACATCTACGCCAAGCTCACGCCCTGGCAGGTCGCGCAGGTGGCGCGCCATCCGCAGCGCCCGTACTCGCTGGATTTTATCGGCATGCTGTTCACCGGCTTCGAGGAACTGCACGGCGATCGCGTTTTTGGCGACGACCTGTCGATCGTGGGCGGCATGGCGCGCTTCGACGGCGCGCCCTGCATGGTGATCGGCCACCAGAAGGGCCGCGACACCAAGGAAAAGATCCTGCGCAATTTCGGCATGCCACGCCCGGAGGGCTACCGCAAGGCGCTGCGGCTGATGCAGCTCGCCGAAAAGTTCGCGCTGCCGGTATTTACCTTCGTGGACACGCCCGGCGCCTATCCCGGCATCGACGCCGAGGAGCGCAACCAGTCCGAGGCGATCGGCCGCAACCTGTATGCGATGGCGAGCCTGAAAACGCCCGTCATCGTCACCATCATCGGCGAGGGCGGCTCGGGCGGCGCGCTCGCGATCGCGGTCGGCGACACCGTGCTGATGCTGCAGTACGCGACCTACTCGGTGATTTCGCCCGAGGGCTGCGCGTCAATTCTCTGGAAGAGCGCGGACAAGGCGCCCGAGGCCGCCGAGACGCTCGGCATCACCGCCGGCCGCCTGAAAACTCTGGGCCTGATCGACAAGATCGTCGCCGAACCGATCGGCGGTGCGCACCGCGATCCGCAGGCAACCGGCGCATCGCTGAAGAAGGCGCTCACCGAGGCATACCGGCAGTTGAAGGACAAGAAACCGAAGGAGCTGGTCGAGGAGCGTCTCGAACGGCTGATGGCCCATGGCCGCTACAAGGAAACGGCCGAGCGCTAGCGCGAGTGTGGACGGCGCCAGCGCCGTGCTGCTCGCGTCGCTGCGGCTGCGGGGTAAACGCGTTGCGGTTGGGTTGTCCGGAGGGCTCGATTCGGTGGTCTTGCTGCATGTCCTCCACGGACTGGCGCCTCGCCTTGGCTACCGGCTTTCGGCACTCCACGTCAATCACGGGCTGAGCCCGAACGCGGCGAAGTGGCAGAAGTTCTGTTCGGCGTTTTGCCTTTCGCTGGGCGTTCCGTTCAAGGCAATCAAAGTCAGCGTAAAAAAACAGGGCAAAGGCCTTGAGGCGGCGGCGCGTGAAGCGCGCCGCGCGGCCCTCTCGAAATTGCGCGCGGAGGCGATCGCGTTCGGCCATCATCTCGACGACCAGGCGGAAACCGTGCTGTTCAATCTGCTGCGCGGCGCCGGGCTCGAGGGCGCGAGCGGCATGCCGGCAGTAGGCAAGCTCGGCGACAAAATCCTGCTGCGGCCACTGCTCGAGGTGCCGCGCGCGGCGATCCGTGCGTATGCCGCCGAGCACCGCCTGGCGTGGGTCGAGGACGAGTCCAACGACGACGAGGCGCTGACGCGTAATTTCATCCGCCGCAGCGTCGGGCCGCTGCTCGAGACGAGGTTTGCGCGCTGGAGGGAGAACCTCGCGCGCTCGGCGCGGCATTTTGCGCACGCCGGTCTCGACGCGCGCGCCATGCTGCGCGCTTACCTGAAGGAAAAGGGATTGCGCGCGCCAAGCGAGGCAAAACTGGTCGAAATGCTCAGGCAGCTGGGCTCGGCGAGCGCATCGATTGCGCACGATGGCGTCGTGTTCCGTCGCTACCGGGACAAGGTTTTTCCCGTGAAGGCGCAGGCGAAGCCGCGCTCGTTCAGGCCGCGCCACTGGAAAGGAGAGGCGCGGCTGGCGTTGCTTGCGCTCGACGGCGAATTGCGGTTCCGGCGCGTGCGGGGGCGGGGAATCGACAGCGCCCTGCTGAAAAGGAATTCATTTCAGGTCCGGCTGCGGTCCGGAGGAGAGCGCTTGAGGCTGGACGCGCGCCGGCCGAGCCGCACGCTGAAGAATCTCTTTCAGGAAGCCGGCGTGCCGCCCTGGGAGCGCGAGCGCATGCCGCTGCTCTTTTGCGGCAGGGACCTGGTGTGGGCCCCGGGCTTGGGCGTGGACACGAAATACCTCAGCGCCGGTCGCGCGAGCGGGATCGTGCCGGCCTGGCACCCTTCTTCCGCTTAGCAAAAGCGTCCCGTGCGGCCCGCGCCTCGGCGCTGCCGGCCGCCAGCTGCACCTGGTCGTGCGCCATGTGGCTCGCGGCATGCGCGCCGATGCCCGCATAGGCGTTGACCGATTCCTTGGTCATGCGCACGGAGTTGCGCGGAAGCGCGAGGACCTGTTTCGCCACCGCACGCGCCCTCGCGAGCGCCTTGCGCCGCGGCGCGACGTAGTCCACGAGGCCCATCGCCAGCGCGTCGGCGGCCGGGATCCGTTCGCAGAGAATGCTCAAGCGCTTCGCGCGCGCCGGGCCGACGAGATTGACCAGGCGCGGCAGCGTGCCCCAGGTGAGCGGAATGCCGAGCGCGATTTCAGGCAGCGAGACGAACGCGTCTTCGGCGATCACGCGCCAGTCGAGCGCTGCGACCAGCGCCAGGCCGCCGCCGATGGCGTAGCCCTCGATCGCGGCGATGGTGACCTGCGGCACTTCCTCCCAGGCGCGCGCCATGCGGTAGCCCAGAGACGCGATCTCGCGCTGCTGCTCGAACGGCAGTTCGCCGTTGCCCCAGCGGCTCGCGTCCTTCAGGTCGGCGCCGGCGGAAAAGCACACGCCGCTGCCGCGCACGATCACGGCATCGACGTCGCGCATGGCGCTTACCCGGCCCGCGCAGGCGATCATTTCCCGCATCAGCTTCGCGGACATCGCGTTGCGCGCTTCCGGGCGGTTCAGGGTCACCGTGGCGATCGCCTTGGTTACATCGAGTTTCAGGGTGCGGTACATGCGCTTAAGCCCTGGCTCAAATCACCCATAAAGCGGCGGCTGCCGGCTGAAAGAAAAGTTAGAGGGACTTTTCTAGCTTTTCTAGAAGTTTGATATGCGCAGTCGTCTGGATTGGCGCGGATGAATAGTAACGATTGCCAGTAATTGATGTGCTTATCTCCCGCTCGAACCGAAAGATCGACGGCCTCGGAGATTTCTCTGGGTCTGTAGAAAGCTGAAACCCCAAGAAGCCTGCGGGACCCTTCTTCTCATCACCCATAGCGCTAGATATTTCGTCGCAGAACGATTGAAGTTTCGGGTTTAGAAATGCGGGCTGCTTCTCCATCGTTATATTTAGTTCGCTAACGTAGAGACGGGTTATCGGCACTTCCGCAGGAGATCCCAAGCCATAGCTCTTGTGGAGCCATCCGAATATGTCCTCCAAAAATGCGTCCGTATCCTCCGTGGAAGACATTGTGTCGGCGACTACGCCATCGGGGTGAAGGATCATAGAACTTACTTGGATGGTGTTTCCACGTTTCGATTTGAATCCACCGTTTTCATACTTAGCCTCGGTTGTTCCAGCAGTCCCATTTTCGAATGGGCTTTTGAGAAACTGATAGCGCTCTTTCGCCTCAATGGCGGCAGCTCGCAAAAAAATTCCCTTCGGATTGAGGAAATATTGTGGAACTAGCCAAATGGATCTGGCTTGCCTCACACCAAGCAGTTTCATAAGTGCATTCCCGATGATTGGCTGGAAGGATTTATATAGTGGAAAGGCAGATGACTTGCATTAGGCAGCCGTGGCAGCGCATCAAGCGCGCTTACAGCGGTTGGCTTATTTGCATACGAAGATGCAGCCATAGCTGCAGTCTTTGTCGGAAGTGGCGTGTCTTGCTTTTGGATTTGCGCAGCAATCATGCCGCCCCTGTAAAGTGCCTTGTCTTGGTCAAAGCACGGAACGTGAAATGTATCTGTAGAAAATTTGTCCACCCATTCAACTAGTTCACTGAATGGAACGAAACGAACGAGAAGGGCGACATCAAATGCGGCGGCGATTCGGGTAAGTGTGTTGAGGTTTAATTTGGCATAGCCAGGGCGTTCAATGTTCGAGATTCTCGGCTGCTTCATGCCAGCAAGTTTGGCCAATTCTTTCTGGCCCGTCTTGCCTCGCAGAGCTCGAATTTGATATGGAATGCCGACGTCAATTTGCGACGCAACGAATGCTGCGCGATACTCTTTGTCCTTCAGTTGCTCGATCAGATCATCCCTTGTATTCACTGTAGCTCCCGATACCTTGCTTGAGATTTGACATCCTGTCCGCTGCACGGACTAGCGCATCCGGTGGGTCGTATACTTGGTCTTTATGGCTGCACCCGATCAAGATGGTGTAGTTCGCGATCGTTTGCCCGCTCTGTTTCGGCGGCCACACGAAACCGACTAACCGCAATTGCCGTTTGCACGACTTGAAGCGCAATTCGGAGAGTCCCGAACCTAATAGC
>JBCKKZ010000046.1:0-13237 GCA_038904015.1 Burkholderiales bacterium
TCTGGCCAGCCCGCTCAAGACTGGAGTTGGGGGGGATTACGGCCTCTTCCACTACCGGGATCGCGACCAGACGGAGGTCGACCTGGTGATCGAGGATGGCGGGCGCCGGGTCCGCAGACAGATCACGTGCTACAAACCCGGACAGATCACGAACTCGCAACATTTTTCGTTGCACCGGCTTGACGATGCCGCTAACAGACCAGATAATCTGACTAGTTCTAACCGCGCAGAAGAGGCACAGCCATGGACAAAGCACAGTGGCGCTTGCAGGACGCAAAAGCGCAGTTCAGCCAGGTCGTCGAGGCGGCTTTGCACGGAGAACCGCAACACGTTACCCGGCGAGGCCGGGATGCGGTGGTGGTGCTGTCCGAGGCAAGCTATCGCGCGTTGCGGGAAAGCGCGCGCTCCGGCGCGCCAGGCTTCGTCGCGCATCTGCTTGCGATCCCGAAAGGTGATGCGCTGCCACGCGAACGCAGCCGCATCAAATTGCGTGACATCGAGCTCTGAAGTTTCTTCTCGACACCGTAGTCGTCTCCGAGCTTAGAAAGAATAAACCGGATGCCGGTGTGCTCCGCTGGGTGTCAAAGCAGCAGGACGACCGGATGTATCTCAGCGTCGTGACGCTCGGCGAGATTGAGCGCGGCGTCGAAAAGCGGCGCAAGACCGATCCCGGATTCGCCGATGAACTGGCGGCATGGATTGAGAGCTTGACGCGCCTCTACGCTGACAGGATCCTGCCAATCACGCCGGGCATCGCACGCCGCTGGGGCCGCCTTTGCGCACAACTGGGGCATGATGGCGCGGACTTGTTGATCGCCGCAACCGCTCTCTCACATGGTCTCACGGTGGCAACCCGCAATACGGGTCACTTCGAGCCTGCTGGAGTGAGCGTGATCAATCCGTTCAGGGGATAAGCACGCGGAAATCGGGCTCTGACCCCGATTTCTGTTTTCATCGGCGACCCGGATGGCGAGATCGCGGGCGCGCCGCATTCGAGCGCGAATGGGACCAGCCGATCGCGTTCGCGCGCTGGCGGGAAGTCATTGCTGAGGTGGAGAAATCGGGATCGAAATGAGCCGCAAGAAAATTGCACTCTGGCTCGGGGCAGTTGCGCTGCCGGGCGTTGTCGCGCTGGGCGGGGACAATGGCGGCAGGGCCCACGGGGTGCTCGAGCTCTACCGCAAGGGGATTGCGCCCAAGGTTCTGCTCACAGGACCCGAAACACATTCAAAGACGCGTTCTGCTTATCTCAACTTTCGCGCGCGCTACCTGATCGATGAAGGCATGCCCGAGCAGGCCATCCTTTACGACCGGCGCTCTGTCAACTCCTGGGAAGAGGCGGCGAACACGCTCAAGCTGATGCAGGCGATGAAGCTGGATCGCGTGCTGGTGGTGAGCGATCCGCCGCATTTGCGCAGACTTTCGTGGGTATGGGGCAAGGTGTTCGCGGGCAGCGGCAAGCAATACACCCTCGTGGCTGCCGAGATGGACGACTGGGATGCCGCGCACTGGTGGCGCACCTCGCCAAACGCGCAATTCGTGTTCGGCGAGTACATCAAGCTCGCGTACTACCTCCATCAATATTGAGTTTGCGGCAGGCGAATTCCGCTGCGAGGCCATAGGCGGCGAGGCCTGTCACGTACGCGTAGAACATCGCGTACTGCGGCATCCCGGCGAATTCGGCGAAGAGTGCAAGTGCGCCGAGCGCGAAGGAAAGGACCACGAGGGCGGCGACCGTCTGGCCGCTGGAGAGGCCGAGCGCGAGCAGGATGTGGTGCAGGTGCTGGCGGTCGGCGTGGAACGGGTTGCGGCCGCGCAGCGCGCGGCGCACGAGCAATGTGACGGTGTCGCCAATCGGCAGCGCGAGGATCCACACCGCGCTGATCGGCGCGAGCGCGGGGCGCTCGGCCATCGCAAGGCGCACCGCGAACCAGCCGAGCAGGAGCCCGAGCAGCAGGCTGCCGGTGTCGCCCATGAAGACCGCGGCCTGCGCTCGCCAGGGCGAGCGCGCGTTGAAGCACAGGAACCCCAGCGCGGCGCCCGCGGTGATGCTGAGGGCGGCGAACTCGGGGGCGTGGCCGGCGAGGCTCGCCGCGGCGCCGAAGTTGACGCAGGCGGTGAGCGCCAGCGCACCCGCGAGCCCGTCCAGACCGTCGGCCATGTTGATGGCGTTCATCACGCCGACCAGCGCGAATACCGTAAGCGGCATCGCCCAGCGCCCGAGCGTGAAGAGTTGCGGGCTCATGAGGTGGCCAAGGTGCGTGAGCAGCACATCGCCGCTCGCGGCGAGCAGCGCGGCGGCAGCGATCTGGAAGCCGAATTTGGGCAGCGAGCGAAGTTCGTGGCGGTCATCCAGCACGCCGCCCGCGAGGGTGATCGCGACCGCGGCCGCGAGCAGCGGCGAGAGGTTGGCGGCGAGGCCGGTGAACGCATATGCCGCAAGAAACGCCGCGCCCATCGCGAGGCCCCCGACCACCGGCACCGCGCCTTCGTGGGTCATGCGCGGCCCGGGTTGCGCGAGCAGTCCCCAGCCGCGCGCAGCGCGTGCCAGCACCGGGATGGCGGCCACCGTGATGGCCAGCGCAAACAAAAATCCGAGAACGTCGCTCATCGCGGCAGGAACCCTAGCATTTCCGCGACGGCGGCGTTGTGCGATACGATTCGCACCCTCTTGGAGGCCCGCCTGGTGCCAGGTTCCCCGCGCACGTCCTTATCTTTCTGTACGACGGCATTCACCGCTGCCGCGCTGCTCGCTGGCACGGCGCGTGCTGACGAGACGGCGTTTGTCAATGTCGCTGGTCAGCCGCCACTGGTGCTTGCCTCGGTGCCCGCGGGTGCCGGCGATGCGCGGATCGAGAAGCTTCTCACGCGCCCGGCCGATCTGTGGGAACGCCTGCGGCAGGGCTTCGCGATGCCCGATCTCGACAGCCGCCTGGTCGCGGTGCACGAGGCCTGGTACGCGGCGCGGCCGGAGCTGCTGCGCGGCATCCTCGCGCGCGCGCGGCGCTACCTGCATTACATCGTGGAGGAGGTCGAGCGCCGCGGCCTGCCGCTGGAGCTCGCGCTGCTGCCGGCGGTGGAAAGCGGCTTCAATCCGATGGCGCTGTCATCGGCGCAGGCCTCGGGACTGTGGCAGTTCATTCCGGGCACCGGCACGCGCTACAAGCTCGCGCAGACGGCGCATTTCGACGCGCGGCGCGACGTGCTCGCCTCCACCGGCGCGGCGCTCGATTACCTGCAAGCGCTCCACCGGCTGCACCACGACTGGCATCTCGCGCTCGCTTCCTACAACTGGGGCGAGAACGCGGTGCTGCGTGCCGTGGGCCAGAGCCGCGCGCGCGGGCGCGACGGCGTGTTCGAGAACCTGTCGCTGCCCGAAGAGACGCGCAATTACGTGCCGCGCCTGATGGCGCTGCGCAATATCGTGCTGCAACCGGAAAAATTCGGCCTCGATCTGGGCGATCTGCCCGATGAGCCCTACTTCACCAGCGTGGCGCTCGAACTCGATCTCGACCTGCGCCTCGCCTCGCGCCTCGCCGACGTGCCCTACGAGGATCTGCTCGCGCTTAACCCGGGCTACAACCGTCCACTCGCCGCGGGCGCGGTGCGCACCGAACTGGTGGTGCCGGCGGAGCAGGCCGAGTACCTGCGCCAGAGCCTGGGGCGCTACCGTGAAGAACGAATGCGGGAGCGCTCGCGCGAGCCGCCGCCCGCCACCCGCCGCAAGCGCTAGTTCGGGCTCGCGGTGCCGCCACCGCCGGCCCCGGCGCCGCCGGTCGGCGTCGTCGTGGTCGTCGTGGTCGTCGTATCCGTCGTGGTCGTCGTGGTCGTCGTATCCGTCGTTCCGGTCGTGCCCGTGGGCAGCGGTGGGGGCGGCGCGGGCGGCGCGGGCGCCACGGCGCCGCCGGACTGGATCGCGGCCTGATAGGCTTCTTGCGCGGCCTGGACCGCGGTCGACAAAGTATCCTGCGCCTGCTTCGTGGCATCCTGCGCGGCTGTTTGCAGAGCAGCGTTGGTCGGGTTCGCGGCGGCCTGTGCGGCAAGCTGCGCGGCGTTGGCCTGCGCAGCAGCGGCCAGGGCCGAGGCCGTAACCACAACAGGCGTATTGATCGGTACGTTGCGCACGGAGAGATTGTTCAGCACCTGCTGCACGGCGGCGGTGGCCTGCGCGGTCGGCTGCGGTACGGTGGGGCTCTGCCCCGCGGTAAAGCTCGAGAAGTTGCCGACGCCGATGTTTTGCGTGCCCTGCGGCGTCGCCATTTCGAGCGCGCCGGCGTTGACGGCGGCGATCACCGCCTGCGTCACCGAGTCGTAGGTCACGGTGCCATCCGTCCCACGGATGCCGATGGTGGCGGTGCCTGCGGTCAAGCGGAAATTGTTGCGGTTGGTCGAGCCGATCACGCCGCTGACGAAGCGCAGTCCGCCCTGCAGCAGGCTGAAGACCGCGCTGCTCTGGCTCACGCGCTGCTTGTTGTAGCGGTAATCGACGATGCGAAAGCTCGTGCGCTCGGCGAGCGCCATTACCTGGCCATCCTCGAACTTGATCACCGCGCTGCTCTTTTCGCCGGTGCTGACGACGCTGCCCGAGTCGATGAGGTCGCCGATTTTCAGCGCGCGCTGGGTCGAGCCGGCGGTGGCGGTGGCGGTGCCGCTCATGTCGTGCACGTAAGCCGCCTGGGCGAACGCGTTGCCGGCGCAAAGCGCGAGCAGGGCGGAGACGAGAACGGCAAACAACCGGATCATGAGGGTGCTCCCTGCATTGGTATCCACGGTCAGGTTATGCTCTTTTTCCCCTAATTTCAAATGCATGCGCGGGCAAGCGGCGAGCGCTCTACGCCGCGCACGGCGCACAGCACATCCAGCCTGCCGCGGCGGCGCGCGAGATCGAACAACTTTGCGTCCTGCCGGAGGAGCGTGCGCAGCGCGTTCGCCCGCAGCGCGCTGCGCGTTTCCGGCGCGAGCGCGTCCCAGTGCCGGAAGCCGGCGTCGGCGAGCGCGATCTGCACCTCCGGCTCCCAGGGGCCGAGCAACGCGGCGTTGCGCAGCGCGGTCTCGAACTCGCGGTCCGGCTCCGGCAGCCGCGCCTTGAGCAGCGCGATGTTGGCCCAGGTGTAAGGCGACCCGGGCCGCATGCGCACGGCTTGCCTCTGGTAGTCGAGCGCCTGGCGCAGATCGCCTTGCGCGAGGGCATCGCCCGCCTTGCGCGGCAGCGCGCGGATCTCGTGGAGCCGGGCGATGTCTTCGAGGTAGTTCGGCTGGCCGGGATCCAGTTCGTGCGCTTCACGCAGCCGTTCACGCGCGATGGCCCATTCCTCGGCCGATGGCTGGCGGCGTCTGGTTTCCCAGGATTTGAGCAGAACACGTGCTTCGAACGCCCGCAGATCGGCCAGACCGCGCGGCAATGCCAGCGCGCAGAGCGCCGCCAGCGCGGCGAGGGAGAGTGCGCCGAGTGCGCCGCGTGCGCCGCGCGCGATTCCCGGCACTAGCGCAGCCCCTTGAAGAGGTCCCCGCCGTCCAGCTGGGGCAGGCTCGGCCCGAGCAAGCGGGTGAGGCGCTCGCGCGCCTGGTCATGGCCAAGGCCCATGGCCTGGCCGAGCAGGTCGCGCGCCTTCACGGTGTCGCGCGGCACGCCGATGCCCTCGTCGTACAGAAGGGCAAGTCGGTAAAGTGCCTCGGCGTTTCCCGCTCCTGCGGCTTTCGCATACCAGGAGGCCGCCTGCTCGGGATCGGGCGCGGCGCCGCGGCCTTCCTCCAGCGCGATGGCGAAGGCGAGTTGCGCCGGCACATGGTTTTGCGCGGCGGCCTTGCGCAGCCAGACGATCGACTCCGCTGGGTCGAGGCGCGACGCGAGCCGGAATTGGGTATCGGCGTTCTCCAGCATGGCTTGCGCCGGTGCGTGCTTTTGCTGCGCCGCCTTTTCCAGCCAAGCGAGCGCTTCGCGTGCGTTGGCGGTGCCGCCGCCGGCGAGCAGCAGCCGTGCCGCGGCGAACTGCGCTTCGGGCAGGCCGGCGCGCGCCGCCGCCTGATAGCGCGCGAGCGCGCTGCCGTATTCGGCGCCGGGCGCCTGATTGTGCTCGAGCAGGCGGCCGAGGTGGTAGCTCGCCGGCACGAAATTATTCCGCGCCGCGCGCGCGTATGCGGCCGCGGCGCCCGCGAGGTCCGCTGGTGCGCCGGCGCCGGCCTCGAGCAGGCTCGCGGCGTTGAAGTCGCCTTCGGCGAGGCCCTGCGCCGCGGCTTTGCGGTACCACTCCAGCGCAAGCGCAGGCGCGCGCCCGGTGCCCAGGCCGTGCTCGTGCAGCCAGCCGAGATTGACCTGCGCGCGTGCATGGCCGCGCGCGGCGGCGATTTCATACCATTCGCGTGCGCGCGCTGCATCGGTGGCGCCGCCGACGCCGTGCTGCAGGAAAAAGCCGAGCGTGTTCTGGGCTTCGAGCTGGCCTCGCTGCGCGGCGCGCTCGACCAGGCGCAGCGCCTGGCGCGGGTCGCGCGGCACGCCGCGGCCCTCGTAGGCCCGCATGCCGAGCGCATACTCGGCCTCGGCGTCGCGCTTGCGCGCGCGCGCGATCAGGTCATCGATTGAAATGTCCTGCGCGGCCGTGTTCAGCGCGGCGGCGGCGAGCAGCGCCATGGCGGCGCGAATCACAGGGCGGGTTGCCATGTGCCGCTGAGTATAATGAGGCGCTGGAAAATCTGGGCCAGAGCCCGATTGCCTCGATTCTCTTCGGGCATACTACCGCCATGCAACGCGTGCCCGCCGCCCAGTTCGAACCCGTCCTGCAACAGCGCCTCGAGGAACTCTGGGGCCAGCCGGTCAACCTGTACCGCGCGCTTGGCAACCATCCGGCGCTGACCGCCGCGTGGACCGAATTCGCGAATGCGATCCGGCACCACAGCCGGACGCCGCGCGCGCTGCGCGAGATCATGATCCTGCGCACGGCGCAGGTCGCGCATTCGGAGTACGAATGGGCCCATCATCTGCGCATGGCTCGCAAGGCGGAGGTGAGCGAAGCGAAAATCGCGGCGCTGGCAGGCTGGCGGACATCGAAGGCGTTCAATGCGAAGGAGCGCGCGGCGCTCGCGCTGACGGAAGCGGTCATGGCCTGCAAAGTCACCGACGAGGTACATGCCGAAGTGAAGCGGCATTTCAGCGACGCCGAATTCGTCGAACTGTCGCTCACCGCCAGCTTCTACGCGATGGTGTCGCGCATGCTCGATGCCATGCGCGTCGAGATGGACCCTGAGGTGCGTGACCACTCCCCGAAACTGACGTGACGCCATGACCGCCGCGCCATGACCGCCGCCGCGCCGCGCGCCTATCGCTACTACGACTTCATCATGGTGGCTTTCGTCACCGTGCTGATTTGCTCCAATTTCATCGGCGCCGCGAAGCAGGCGGTGGTCGACCTGCCGCTGCTGGGGCCGACGCCGTTCGGCGCCGGGGTGCTTTTCTTTCCGATCTCCTACATCTTCGGCGACATCCTGACCGAGGTCTATGGTTATGGCCGGGACCGCCGCGTGGTCTGGGCCGGCTTCGGTGCGCTCGCGTTCGCCTCGTTCATGTCCTGGGTGGTGGTGAATCTGCCGCCGGGCCCGTCCGATTACATGAAGAGCTACCAGCCCGCGCTCGAAGCCGTGTTCGGCAACGCCTGGCGCATCGCTCTGGGTTCCATGATCGCGTTCTGGTGCGGCAGCTTTGTCAACAGCTACGTGCTGGCGAAGATGAAGATATGGACCGCGGGAAAATGGCTCTGGACGCGTACCATCGGCTCGACGGTGGTCGGTGAACTGGTCGATTCGGCGCTGTTCTATTTCATCGCTTTCTACGGCATCTGGGAAACCTCCGACATCCTGAAGGTCACGCTGGCGCAGTACCTGCTCAAGACCGGCTGGGAGGTGGCGATGACGCCGGTCACCTACCGCATCGTTGCGTTCCTGAAGCGTGTCGAGCACGAGGATTACTACGACAGGCACACGAACTTCACGCCATTCAGGGTAAAGATTTAGGGCTGTGAAAAGGACCGCACGCAGCGCGGTGGAGGACCGCGCCTAGCGCGGTGGCTTCCCCGCGCGGTAAGCGTCCAGCACCCAGCGCAGGCTGGTGCGCACGTCGTTCGGCACATCGTCGATCAGGTAGCGGCCGTCGATTTCGACGAAATACTGGGCCGCAAACCCCGCCGCGCCTTCGCGCCGATTCCAGATCAGCAGGCGGTGCTTGCCGATCGCGATCTCGGCCACCAAACGGTTTTCCGGCGCCAGATACTGCACGAACACGCGCTTGAATTCCTCCTCGCCCGCCCGTTGGAGAAAGTCGCGCAGCTCTTCGAAGCGGCGGCGCGGCGCGTTCGAGAGCAGTGCCGCTTCCTCGATATCTCCCGCCGACAGGTGCAGGTTGAGCAGCTTGGCGGCATCGAGCGCGCTCGTCGGCGCGAGCACGCCCTTGGGCCACGCCACGTGCGCGTCGGCCGGATGCGTGCGAAGCGTATAGGTGACGGTACCGCCACCGCTCAGTTCGAGGGTGCGTGTTTCCTCGCGCATTTCGCCTGTCTGGGCGTGAAGCGCGGCGGCAAAGGAAATTCCTGCGGCGAACGCCGCGAGCGCCAGGAAAAAGGGGGTCAGAGCCACATTTCCGGCCCTGCAAGCGAAATTCGAGAGGGTAACCATGGAAATGTGGCTCTGACCCCCTTTTTCTTACGCGGCGGCGCGGATCGGGATGCTGCGGTAACGCGCGAGGAGTTCGTCGCGCTTGGCGCGCGCCGCAGCGGCGTTTTTCGCTTTGATGTGGCCATAGCCGCGGATCGTTTCCGGCAATGACGCGATCTCGAGCGCGAGCGCCAGGTTGTCGCGCGTCAGGCCGGCGAGCAGCGTCGCCACGGTTTGCTCGTACTCGGTGATCAGTGCGCGCTCCATGCGCCGCTCCGCGGTGCGGCCGAAGATATCGAAGGCGGTTCCACGGAGCCACTTGAGTTTGGCAAGCATCCCGAAAAGGCCCAGCATCCAGCCGCCGAATCGCATCTTGCCGGGCTCCCCGGTGCGAGGGTCAGGTTTCGCGAGCAGCGGCGGCGCGAGATGGAATACGAGCTTGTAGTCGCCTTCGAACATGGCGTCGATCTTCTTGCGGAATGCGCCGTCGGTATAGAGCCGGGCGACTTCATATTCGTCCTTGTAGGCGAGCAGCTTGGCGTAATAGCGCGCGACGGCCTCGGCAAGCTTGGTTGAATTGGTTTTTTCAGATTCTTCTTTTTTTACCATTTCAATCAATGCACGATAGCGCGCTGCATAGGCCGCATCCTGGTAACCGGTCAGGAATGTCACGCGCCGCTCGACCAGTTCCTCCAGGTTGCGCGAGAAATGCTGCTCGATCGGGATCACGTCGGCCGGCAGGGCGATGCGCCGCACGCGCTCGAGGTCCACCGCCGCGCGCCGTCCCCAGACGAAGCTCGCGCGGTTGAACTCCACCGCAATGCCGTTCAGGTCGATCGATCGCTCCAGCGCCGCGGAGGACAGCGGCACCCAGCCCTTCTGGTAGGCGTAGCCGAGCATGAACATGTTGGTCGCGATCGAATCGCCCATCAGCGCGGTGGCGAGTTCGGCGGCGGGAACGAAAACGGTGTTCTCGCCGCCGCAGGCCTCAATGATGTCGTGCGTCAGGTCGCTGCCCGGCAGCTGCCAGTTCGGGTTCTTGACGAACTCCGCGGTCGGCGAGGTGGTGGCGTTCACCACCGCACGGGTGCCCGTCTGCCCGTTGCGGCCCGGGCCCATGCGCGAGAGCGCATCCGCGCTTGCGGAGACCACCAGGTCGCAGCCGATCACCAGGCCCGCGTCGCCCACGCCGATGCGCGCGGCGTGCAGGTCCTCGAGCCGGGCGGCGATTTTCACGTGCGACATCACCGCGCCGTATTTCTGCGCCAGGCCCGACATGTCGAGCACCGATACGCCCTTGCCTTCGAGGTGCGCGGCCATGGCGAGGATCTGGCCGATGGTGATCACGCCGGTGCCGCCGATGCCGGTGATCACCACGCCGTAGGGCGCGGCGAGGTTCATCGGCGCGGCGTCGGGCAGGGCGGGGAAATCGGCGCCGTTCTTCGCCGCCTTCCTGCCCTTCTTCAGCTGCCCGCCCTCGACGGTGACGAAGCTCGGGCAGAAGCCTTTCACGCAGGAGTAGTCCTTGTTGCAGCTGGACTGGTTGATGGTGCGCTTGCGGCCGAATTCGGTCTCGAGGGGCTCGACCGACAGGCAATTGGATTTAGTGCTGCAATCGCCGCAACCTTCGCACACCATCTCGTTGATCACCGCGCGCTTGGCGGGATCGGGATATTCGTTCCTCTTCCTGCGGCGGCGCTTCTCGGAGGCGCAGGTCTGATCGTAGATGATCGCCGATACGCCCGGCAGTTCGCGCAATTCGCGCTGCACCGTGTCCAGTTCGTCGCGGTGGCGGATGGTGATGCCGGGCGCCCAGTTGGTGCCGGCGGGATACTTCTCCGGCTCGTCGGTCACGATCACGATCGGAGTCACGCCTTCGGCCGCGATCTGGCGCGAGATGATCGCCGGGTCGAGCGGCCCGTCATGGGGCTGGCCGCCGGTCATCGCCACCGCGTCGTTGTAGAGGATTTTGTAGGTCATGTTGACCTTGGCTGCGACCGCGGCGCGGATCGCCATCAGGCCCGAGTGGAAGTAGGTGCCGTCGCCGAGGTTGGCGAAAATGTGCTTTTCATTGGTGAACGGCGCCTGGCCGATCCAAGGCGCGCCTTCGGCGCCCATGTGGGTGAAGGTGGAGGTATTGCGGTCCATCCACACCGCCATGAAGTGGCAGCCGATGCCGGCAGTGGCGCGGCTGCCTTCGGGCACCCGCGTCGAGGTGTTGTGCGGGCAGCCGGAGCAAAAGTAGGGCTGGCGGATCGAAGTCACGCGCGGCTTGGCGAGCGCTTTTTCCTTGAAATCGAGAAACGCAAGCCGCTCCTTGAATTGGCTGCCCAGCGCAGCCGTCATGTTCAGCTTGGTCAGGCGCTGGGCGATCGCCTTGGCGACGATCGCCGGCGATTGCTCGTAGTGCGCGGGCAGCAGCCAGGTTCCCGCGGGTTGCCCTTGAGCCTGGCTCCACTCGCCGTTGCCGTCGAACTTGCCGACCACGCGGGGGGCGCGCTTGCCTTCCTCCCAGGTGTAGAGCTCTTCCTTGATCTGGTACTCGATCAGCTGGCGCTTTTCCTCCACCACCAGGATTTCTTCCAGCCCCTGCGCGAAGCGGCGCGCGCCCTGCGGCTCCAGCGGCCAGCTCATTGCCACCTTGTAGACGCGCAGGCCGATGTCGCGCGCGGCCTGCTCGTCGATGCCGAGATCGGCGAGGGCCTGCATGGTGTCGCCGAAGCTCTTGCCGGTGGTGACGATGCCCAGCTGTGGCGGCGAGTAACCTGCGGGCGAATCCCAGACGATGCGGTCGAGCTTGTTGGCGCGCACGTAGGCGAGCGCCGCATAGACCTTGTAGTGGAGCAGGCGCATCTCCTGTTCGAGGAAGCCGTCGGGCCAGCGGATGTTCATGCCGCCGTCCGGCAGGGCGAAATCCTGCGGCAGGACGATGTTCACGCGGCCCGCATCGACGTACACCGAGGCGCCCGATTCGACCACGTCGGTGACGCACTTGAAGGCGATCCAGCAGCCCGAGTAGCGGCTCATGGCGAAGCCGTGCAGGCCGAAGTCGATGTACTCCTGCACGTTCGCCGGGTTGAGCACCGGGATGCAGCAGGCCTTGAGAATGTGTTCGCTCTGGTGGGCGAGGGTCGAGGACTTCGCCGCATGGTCGTCTCCCGCGAGCACCAGCACGCCGCCGTGCTTCGAGGTGCCGGCCGAGTTCGCATGCTTGAAGACATCGCCGCAGCGATCCACGCCCGGGCCCTTGCCGTACCACATGGAGAACACGCCGTCGTATTTCGCGCCGGGAAACAGATTCAGCTGCTGCGTGCCCCAGATGGCGGTCGCCGCAAGGTCTTCGTTCACGCCGGGCTGGAATTTGATGTGGTGCGCCTCAAGGTGCTTTTTCGCACGCCACAGCGCCTGGTCGAGTCCGCCGAGCGGCGAGCCGCGGTAACCGGAGATGTAGCCGGCGGTGTTCAGCCCTGCGGCGAGATCGCGCTCGCGCTGCAGCATCGGCAGCCGGACCAGCGCCTGCGTGCCGGTGAGGAACACGCGGCCGGCGTCCAACGTGTATTTGTCGTCGAGGGAAACCCTGGCGAGCGTTGCGGCATCAACGGGTGCGTTCATCGGCGTGCTCCTTGGAACAACTTTCTAGCACATTCTCGCAGGCGGTCCCACCATCAGCCCTATGGGTATGGGCGGTCCCACCATCAGCCCTATGGGCGGTCCCAGTAAGGCTCGGGGCCGAAGGATTCGGCCAGGTAGTCGATGAACACGCGCGTTTTCGCCGGCAGGTGGCGGCGGTGCGGATAGATCGCGTAGATCGCGACGTCGGTGCTGAAATCGTAGCCGGGCAGGAGCGGAACCAGGGAGCCGTCCTCCAGGTGGAGGCGCACGTCCCAGGTGGATTTGAGCGCCACCCCCAGCCCGGCCATGGCCCATTCGCGCAGCACTTCCCAGTTGTCGCAGGCATAGTGGCCCGAGACGCGCACCACGCCGCGCTTGCCGTCGGGGCCCTTGTATTCCCAGTTCATGCGCAGCTTGGTGGTGGTCAGGCAGTTGTGGCGCAGCAGGTCGTCGGGCGTGCGCGGCGCATCGTGCGTCCTGAGGTACTCCGGGCTCGCGCACACCACGCGCCGGTTTGGCGCGAGCTTGCGCGCGGCGAGCGAGGAGTCTTCAAGTTCGCCGATGCGGATCGCGAGGTCGTAGCCTTCCTCGATCACGTTCACGGTCCGGTCCGAGAGGCTGAGCGCGAGCTCGATTTTGGGGAAGCGTGCGGCGAACGGTGGAATCAGCGGCGCGATGTGTTTGTGGCCGAAGGAGGCGGGCAGCGCGACCTTCAGGATGCCTTGCGGCTCGACGCGCTGGGCCGAGGCGGCCGCATCCGCATCCTCGATTTCGCCCAGGATCCGGATGCAGGCGTCGTGGTAGCTCGCACCTTCATCAGTGAGCGCTAACCTCCGTGTTGTGCGGTTGACGAGGCGTACGCCGAGCCGCGCTTCGAGGGCTGCAAGCCTGCGGCTGACCACCGCGATGGAGACGCCGAGGTCGCGCGCGGCGGCCGACAGGCTGCCCGCGGCGATGACTTTCGAGAACACAGACATCTCGTAGA
>JBCKKZ010000047.1:0-12636 GCA_038904015.1 Burkholderiales bacterium
CAGCTCCGCCGCGCGATCGAGCAGCAGCCGCTTCCATTCGGCGATCTGGTTGGGATGCAACTCAAAATCTGCACATAGGTCGGCCATGGTGCGGTCCTCCCGCAAAGCGGCCAGAGCCACTCGCGCCTTGAACACCGCATTGTGGCTGCGGCGCGTGCGCCGCCCAGATGCCTTCGTCTTCTTCATCAGAAACTCCTTATTGCCAGACCGCTTCCGGTCCGGCTCTAAACCCAGAGTTTCCACTTATACCGCTGTTCAGATTTGCGGGACCACTTCTCTCACCATGGACGGCGTCGGCGAATGGGCGACGTGCTCACTTGCGCTTGGGCGAGGCAACCGTCTGGAAATCCTGCGCGAGATCCTGTTTCCGCATTCGCTCGGCCTGCTCTATTCCGCCTTCACCTACTACTGCGGCTTCAAGGTGAATTCGGGCGAGTACAAGCTGATGGGCCTCGCGCCCTACGGCGAGCCGCGCTACGCGGATCGGATCCGCGACCGGCTGATCGAGATCCGCGAGGACGGCTCGTTCCGCCTCGACCTGCGCTATTTCGACTACTGCACCGGCCTGACGATGACGAACCGGGATTTCGACGCCGTGTTCGGCGGCCCGGCCCGCAAGCCCGACGAGCTGCTCACACAGCGCCACATGGACCTCGCGGCCTCGATCCAGCTCGTCACCGAGGAGGTCGTGTCCGGCCTCGCGGCGTATGCGAAGCGCGAAACCGGCATGAAGCACCTGTGCCTGGCCGGCGGCGTGGCGCTGAACTGCGTCGCCAACGGCAGGTTGCTGCGAGAGGCGAAGTTCGAACAGATCTGGGTCCAACCAGCGGCCGGAGACGCCGGCGGCGCGCTTGGCGCCGCGCTGGTCGCGCATCACATCTCCGGCGGCGCCCCGCGCACCCCAGCCAAAAGCGATGCGATGCAAGGTAGTTACCTGGGGCCCGAATTCACCCAGGCGGACATCGAGGCGCGCCTGACGAGCGCCGGCGCGCGCTTCAAGGTCATGGAAGAAGCCGCGCTGGTCGAGGCCTGCGCGGCCGATCTCGCCGCCGGCCGCGCGCTGGGCTGGTTCCAGGGGCGCATGGAATTCGGCCCGCGCGCCCTCGGCGCCCGCTCGATCCTGGGCGATCCCCGCAGCCCCGACATGCAGCGCACGCTAAACCTGCGCGTGAAATTCCGCGAATCGTTCCGGCCCTTCGCGCCGGCGATCCCGCGCGAGGACCTTTCAGATTGGTTCGAAATGGATGCCGACAGCCCCTACATGCTATTCGTCGCGCCGGTGGTAGCGGAAAAGCGCCGCACGATGAACGCCGCGGAACTGGCGCTCTTCGGCATCGACAAGCTGAACGTCACCCGCTCCGAAATACCCGCGGTGACGCACGTCGACTACTCGGCGCGCATCCAGACCGTGCATGCCGAAACAAACGCACTGTTTCACGCGCTCCTGAAATCCTTCAAGGCGCGCACCGGCTGCCCGGTGCTGGTGAACACCAGCTTCAACGTGCGCGGCGAGCCGATCGTCTGCACCCCCGAGGACGCCTTCCGCTGCTTCATGGGCTGCGGCGTCGAGCGCCTCGCGATCGGCCGCTGCTACCTGGAAAAGGAGGCGCAGGACCCGGCGCTCGCGGTCTCCTACGAGCAGGCGTTCGCGCCGGATTAGACTGAGTCTCCACACAACCGATGTACCACTCATGATGACGCCGAGTATGAGTCGGATCAGAAGACTTGCAAGCAATGGTCTCGTAGTTTTTGCCAGCTTTTTCGTCGCCGTGCTTCTCAGTGAGTTGATCGTCCGGTGGTTAGTGCCCCAGAATCTATCCGGTTCTTGGAGATTTGAAGACGACACGGGCTTAAGTCTGAACCGGGAATCAGGAGAGGCAAAGCATAGGTTTCAAGGCCGCGAAATTTTATATAAGTTCGGGCGTTTCCATAACCGGCTTACAGGCCGCGAAGATCAAATGGTAGGAAAGCCAATAATTCTTGTCCTGGGAGACTCGTTCACATTTGGCTGGATGATTCGCGACGAAGACAGCTACGTGGCAAAGCTGCAGGATGTCTTCCCGGGATGGCATTTCATCAACGCTGCAGCGGGCGGGTGGGGAACAGCGGATTACGCTCGTTACGTGGAAAACTATTGCAATGACATCAATCCCCAAAAAATTATTGTCTTCCAGAATTCCGATGACGTAGGTAGAGCAATGCGTTCTTCGCTCTATAAGCTCGACTCTCAGGGTAAGATAATTCCACTCGTAAAGCCCCCTGTGCGGCTCAAAAGGCTCGTGAACACATTTTCCGGTTATCAGTGGCTGCTGGAAAACTCCCACCTCCTGCAGCTTGTGCGAAATGTATACGTTTTCAAGGCACACGGCACCCGTACTTCGTCGATGGCAAGTGGCGCCGAGAAGAGAACTCCCGACGGGCCAATATCGAGATCTATGGATACCGCGGAGCTGGAATATGCCGCCAAGCTAGCAACCCAGCTTTTTGCTCGGTTGAAGGAATACGCCGACTCTTGCGGAAGTGAACTGATAGTCATCAACTTGGGATGGATTCCGATCAATGATAAGTTGGTAAATTCTGAACCAACGGCGCATTTTGTCAGCAAGGCGAGGAGGATATTCCCGTCTCTGAACATCGATTACGATGATCTCACTCCGTATTTGTCGCTTGTCCATAGGGAAAAGGATCGCTACATCATTCCAGATGATGGGCATCCGAACGAGCTTGGCGCCATGGCGATAGCGGACGCCGCAACCCCTCTCCTTAGGCAACGCATTCGCTGACGGAATCCTAGGTAGTACTTCAGACGTTCGGATCCGCCGGTAATTGGCGCGAGAGAAGCAATCGAACTTTCGACGTACCGATTACCCCGATCCACGCCCTCCTGAAATCCTTCAAGGCGCGCACCGGCTGCCCGGTATTGGTCAACACCAGCTTCAACGTGCGCGGCGAGCCGATCGTCTGCACCCCCGAGGACGCCTTCCGCTGCTTCATGGGATGCGGCATCGAGCGCCTCGCGATCGGCCGCTGCTATCTGGAAAAGGAGTCACAGGACCCGGCGCTCGCGGTCTCCTACGAGCAGGCCTTCGCGCCGGATTAGCGCCTGCCGCAGCGTTGCGGAAAGATGATCCTCATCTCCACGGCCGTTTCGCAGTCGCGCCGGCGGCCTGCGCCGCCCAGAGCGTGGACAACGGCACCGCCCAGAGGCGCTGCCCCACCGGCAGCGTCTGCTCGCCGTCGTAGAGCACGATTCCCGCCACGAAGCGCTCCGGCGCCAGGGCAGCGAGCTTCCTGAGGCCTCTCAGATCCGAGCTGCCGACCGTCGCCGCCGCCTTCACCTCTATGCCCACGACCCGGCGCCCGCCATCCTCGATCACCAGGTCGACCTCCGTCTGGTCGCGGTCCCGGTAGTGGAAAAGGCCGTACTCCCCCTCGGCCCAGCTCGATTGCTTCAGAAGCTCGGAGTACACGAAGCTCTCCAGCACCCGGCCGAAGAGCTCCCGGTCGCGCCCGGCGGAGGCGGGCGTCAGGTCGGCCAGCGCGCTCAACAGCCCGGAATCGATGAAATGGATCTTCGGCGCCTTGATGAGGCGCGTCAGCCGGTTGGCCGACCACGGCGCGACCCGCCGCAGCAGGTACAGGTGCTCGAAGACCGCCAGATACTTGGCGGCCGTCTTGTGGTCCAGGCCCACCTGCCCACCAAGCGCGGAAACATTCGCGACCCGCGCCGCGCTCTGGGCGGCCGCCTTCAGCAGCCTCGCCAACTGGTCGAGTTTTTCGATGCCGGAAATCTCGCGCACGTCCCTCTGCACGAGCGCATCGGCGTATTGTTTCGCCCAGGCCGCGCGCCGGCGCGGGTTGTCCCGCGCCACGGCCTCCGGATAGCCCCCGCGAACGACCCTGTCCACCAGCGCCTCCCCGACATCGGCGTGCCGCGCGCAGCCAGCAGCATTGGGATTATAAGCCCGGCAGATTCGGCAACATGGGGAGAGACCCCATGCTTCACCGCGACCCAACTCCAGTCTTGAGCGGGCTGGCCAGAGCGTGAAACAATGTGTCTACAATATGTTCCTACGTTCAGAGGGAACCCCATGAAGGCCGTCAATGTCCGCCAGCTCAAGAACAACCCCTCGGAGGCGCTGCGCATGGCGCGCAAGCAGCCGGTGGTGGTGATGAACCGCGACCAGCCCGAGGCCGTGCTGTTTCACCTCGACGACGAGGGGCTGCTCGGCGAGCCGGGGGTGCGGGTCGCGCTCGCGACCGCGCTCTACAAGAGCGAAAGCATCTCGATCGGACGGGCCGCGAAGGTGGCCGGCATGCCGCTCGAGGCATTCATGGTCGAGATGGGCCAGGCGGGCATCCCCGTGATCCGGGGCAACGACAAGACGCTGCGCGAAGATCTCAAGAACCTGAAGGCGTGGCGCGCAAGATAGTCTTGGCGGACGCGAGCCCGCTCATCGGGCTTGCACGCGTCGGCGGCCTTGCCTGGCTGCGCAAGCTTTTCAGGACAATCTCGATCACGAAGGCGGTTCGAAGCGAGGCGACGGGAGCGCGCGAGCTGCCCGGCGCCGTCGCGATCTCCGCCGCACTGAAGCAAGGCTGGATCAGCGTGCTGCGGCAGGAGCGGAGCGAGCCGCCGTTGCCGCGCCTCGATGCCGGCGAAGCGAGTACCCTGCGCGCGGCCATCGCCCTCGGAACCGGGGCCCTGGTGCTGCTCGACGACCTTCAGGCCCGGCGCGAGGCGCAGCGGCTGGGAATCGCGATTACCGGCACTGCGGGCATCGTGGTGGAGGCTCGTCGGACCGGATTGATCCCGGCCGCGCGGCCGGTCTTCGCGCGGCTCAAGGAAGAGGGATTCCACCTTGGCGACGATCTGCTTCAAGCCATCCTGGCCGAATTGGGCGAGGGTTGATCGTGCGAGCCTTCGCCGCGCGATGAACCAGCCTCCCAATCAGCAGCACGTCCATCTTCGTGCGCAGGAAACAGTCAAGCGCCTCCTCGGGCCGGCAGACCACCGGCTCGTTCTCGTTGAACGAAGTGTTGAGCACCATCGGCACGCCGCTGAGCGTGTAGAACGCATCCATCAGCGCGTCGTAGCACGGATTCGACGCGCGCGTCACCGAACAATGCTGCGACTCGATCTTGGCTTTGCGCCCATCAATCGCGCCACCGATCTGCGCCTCGGAAAACTCCGGCCCGTAGTACGCATGTGTCATCGGCGAGCGCGCCGCCCCAATCGCGACGCCCGCATCCCTCGCCGCGGACTGCACGTAGAGCCTCTTGAATCGTTGGCGCGCGTAGGCCTTGCGCTCTGCCGGCGCCTTGGGCTGAGGAAAGAGCCGCTCAGTACTGGATCAGGTAATACCCCAGCTTGATGTACTCGCCAAACACGAACTGCGCGCTCGACGAATTGCGCCACCAATGCCCGGCATCCCAGTACTCCAAATCGGAGGCGACCAGCGTGAACGACTTGCCGCTGCCCGCGAACACCTTTCCCCACGTCCACGACAGCCTGCGCATGTGCGGCGGATCGCTCACCACCAGCACGCGCTCGAGCTTCATCGTCTTCATGAGCTGAAGCGTATTCACCGCCTCTTCCCACGAGTTGTTGGAACGCCGGTCGTAGAGGATGGCCTGCTCCGGAATCCCCTCGTCGATCAGGAAGCGCGCTCGCCAATTCAGGTACGTGGCGCGGGTTTTTGAATGCATATCGTCCCTGCCGGTGACCAGGACCTTGCCCGCGAATCCCATGCGGTAAAGCCCAAGCACCTGATCGGACCGAGCCCCATTCAACGTTGCTCGCAGCCTTGAGGTACCGGCCTCGCGTGTCAACAATCAAAGCAGCGTGCGCCGCGATGAACGCGTAGTCGAAAGCATCGCCCCACCCTGTCCGGCTCACTTCCACATGCGAGGATCAAAGGAGTAGGCGCTCTTTGACCTGACTTTGATACGGGCCGCGTCAGCGTGTAAAGAGTTGACGATGTAATTGTGTTCCTTGGGAGATAGAACCGACGGAACACACAGTACCGCGGCTTTGCCACTCGTCAGCCAGCTAGTTCCAAGGTCCGCTGTCGAGGTCGGCGCGGGAAACTCCCGCCAGTCTGACGGAAGTTTATTATTCGGCAGCAACTCGATGATGTCCTCGGGGATGTCAATCTCTATCTGCACGAGGGATATCTTCCGCTGCCGTTTCCCAAAATGGACAAACTGCTCCAGCGCCGCCAGAGACAGGCTACCCGCGCAGTAAACGACCCTCACGCCCTTATGATGCCAGCGCCCCCCGACGAGAAACCCGCCACGCCCACCAAGCGGGTTTGCCGCATGCCTTTTCTTTGCGATTTTGCAGGCAGTGATCAAGCGAGATGGCCATGCTCCATCCGAAGCAGAAGTTCTTCGACTTGGTGTGCGCCCGCATCCGAAGTGAGGAGCTCCAGGGGAACCTTATTGCCCAGAGCAATTTGCGGCTCGCTCATCCATCCGCGAGCCTCCTCGTCATCCTCGAAAACCTCTCGCGCCAACGCCATCACCTTCGCCGCCCGATAGAGACGATCGGAGGCAACCGGATCCATCAGCTTCTTGGGAGTGTGGCCCCATCGAACCAGTGTTTTCTCGCTGACCCCTATAACTACGGAAACCTCCGTGTTGGTAAGCCCAAGCCGCTCCTTGAATTGCATGAGCGACGCCGCAGGCAACCCTGTCGACACAATGTCATGAAAGGCGAGCGGCCGCGTCAGGTCTTTGATACCCAATAGCTTCTTACCGCCCAGGTAATTAAGAATGCTTAGTTCGTGTGCCATATTGGTTCTCCGCCCCTTTGGCCATTTGTCCTAATTATAAATGACATTAGTCCATAACTCAATTAACATGCCCAACCAACGACCAAGGGCGCCCTTACGCACTGACAACGTTGCGCGCAGCCTTAAGGTAGCGGCCTCGCGTGTCAACAATCAACGCAGCGTGCGCCGCGATGAACGGGTAGTCGAACGCATCGTGGTCGGTAGCGACAATGACACAGTCCTGTACCTCAAGTTGCTCTGCCGATAATTCGATGCTCGCAAGATCAAACGCATGCGCCCGCATTTTCGGAAACCGTGGCAGGTACGGATCGCTGTAGGCAACGCTCGCACCCCGGCCGCGAAGCAGCGCCATGATCTCGACCGCCGGGGACTCGCGCATGTCATCGATGTTCTTCTTGTAGGCGATGCCGAGCACGAGGATGCGGCTGCCTCGCACCGCCTTGGAGCGGTCGTTCAGCGCGTCGGCCACCTTGGCCACCACCCAGCCGGGCATGGCGCTGTTCACTTCGCCCGCGAGTTCGATAAAGCGCGTGTTGACGCCGTACTGGCGCGCCTTCCACGTCAGGTAGAACGGGTCGATCGGGATGCAGTGCCCGCCCAGCCCCGGACCGGGGTAGTACGGAACAAAGCCAAACGGTTTGGTCGCGGCCGCGCGGATCACTTCATGAATGTCGATTCCCATGCGGTCGGCGACGATCTTCATCTCGTTCACCAGGCCGATGTTCACCGCGCGATGAATGTTCTCGAGAAGCTTTGCCATCTCCGCGACGCGGGTCGAACTAACCGGAACAACTGTGTCGATGGCGGCACCGTAAAGTGCCAAACCCACGTCAAGGCATGCCGGCGTCGAGCCGCCGCAGATCTTCGGGATGGTGCGCGTGGTGAAGCGCTCGTTCCCGGGATCTTCGCGTTCGGGCCAGGAAATCGGGGTCAGAGCCCGATTTCCTAATACTGAACGAGGTAATACCCGAGCTTGATCAACTCGCCGAACACGGATTGCGCGTTCCGCGAGGTTCGCCACCAATCCGTTGCATCCCAGCCTTCCATGTCGGAAGCCACCAGGGTGTACGCCTTGCCGCTGCCCGCGAATACCCTCGCCCACACCCATAAGAGCCTGCGCATGTGGGGCGGATCGCTCACCACCAGCACGCGCTCCAGCTTCATCGACTGCATCAGCCGGAGCGTGTTCACCGCCTCTTCCCATGAGGAAGCGGAACGGCGGTCGAACAGTACGGCGCTTTCCGGAACGCCCTCGTCGATCAGATAGCGCGCCCGCCAGTTGAGGTAAGCATTGCGGGTCTTCGAATGTCCGCCTTCGAGCCCCGTGAGCAGAACCTTGGGCGCGACGAGGAAATGCCCTGCACCAAGGATGCAGACAAATAGCGCGACGACCCCCAGCAGTACGCCTGCGGCCAGCCAACGAATTTTCTTCAGATATTTCCTAGCCGGCAATCAGCACGGTCAATTGCGTCCGTCTCAGCAGTTTCTTGAAATCGGCGTCGAAGGTGACAAGGTGCTCGCCCAATTGAATCACCGCCGCCGCGAGCCACGCATCGGGAATCTGGTTGGCGGTCAGCTTCCTCTCGATGCAGAGCCGGCGCAACATCGGCCACTCGGCGCCAAGAGGCGGCATCTCAACACCCGGCACTGTCAGGAGCGCATCCAGGAATTCCACGGCATCTTCCACGGGCGCCGGATGAACGAATATCTTCGCATTTGTGACCAGCCGCAGGAAACTCGCAGCAACCATCGGCATCAGCTTCAGGCTTGCGCCAGTTGCACAAGCCGCAATGGCATCATCCAGCCACGCATAGGCCGCTTTGTGGTGAGGATGATCGCTACGCGACGCTGCGATCAGCACATTGACATCAGGCGTCATCGCCAGCGGCATCCAGCATTGCCTTATTGCTGATCGGGTTTACCCCGGCAACCAAGCCCCCGCGCCCCTTGAAGACCGGAATCTTCCGTTTGTTTACCCTGGTTGCAATAGGCGAGGATCGAAGGCGCAGTTGCAGCCCTTCCTCGATCAATCGCGTCAGGCTGGTCCGTTGCCGCGCGGCCAGCGCTTTGGCATTGGCAAGCAGGGAATCGTTGATGTCGAGGGTTGTCTTCATGGCCTAAAGATACAGATTTCTGTACCTCTCGTCAAAGAGGGTGGCCTGTGCTCTCCACCTCGCCGATCACTGCCCGCCAGCGCGCGAGCGCGACCGGCTGGTCCCATTCGCGCTCGAACGCCGCGCGCGCGCGCTCACCCATGAGGCGCAGCTTGTCGGGCGAGGCACGCAGTTCCCTGATCGCCGCGGCGAGGCCCGCGCCATCGCCCGGCGCCACCGTCACGCCGCAGCCATGGGCGGCAATCAAGCGCGCGATCTCGCCCTCCTTGTCGCCCACGAAGATCACCGCGCGCCCGGCCGCCGCGATGCTGTAGAACTTGCTCGGCACCACCAAGCCCTCGAAAGCCGGCAGCAGCGTCACGAGATGGACATCGCAGGCCGCGAGACCTTCGCCAAGCCGTTCCTCGGGTACGTAGTCATGCAGCGCGACGTTCGCAAGTCCCGCCGCGCGCAGCCGCGCAAAATGGAACCCGCCGCCGACGAACGAGAACACCACGTCCCGCTCCTGCGCGAGAAGGCGCGCCGCCGCCAGCAGCGTTTCGCAGTCATGCACCCGGCCCAGGTTCCCCGAGTACCCGACGATGAATTTGCCCTCCAGGCCCCACTCACGGCGTAGCGCGCTCGCCCCGGGCGCCATCGGCCGGATCGCCGCACCGTCTGCCCAGTTCTGCGCCACGCGCACCCGGGCGCCCGGCACCAGGCGCTCCAGCTCCGTCGCCATGCGCACACCTAGCACCACGTTGAACTCGGCGCGCCGCACGCTCCAGTCGCGCAGGCTTCGAGCGAGCGCGCCCACCGGCCCGCCGAGCACGCCGATCCCCGAGCGCGTCGCCGCCTCGGGAAAAATGTCCTGCAGCCAGTTCACCAGGCGCGCCCCACGCAGCCACGCCGCGAGCGCCGCGCACACCGAAAGGAGCGGCGGATCGGTCATCGCCACCACCACATCGCCCTGGCGCAACAGGCGCAGCAGCGCGAACGTGGCCGAGGCATAGAAACTCAGGTAGTCGAGCGCACGGCCGGCGAGCGAAGCGCGCCCGAAGCGCGTCGTCCAGACCCGATGCACCTGAACGCCGCGCAGCGTCTCTTTCGCGGCATAGCCCGGCCCCCCACCGTCGTAGGCGAGCCGGCTCGTCACCGCATGCGCCTCGCGTCCCGCCGCCGCGAGATCGAACGCCGCGTCCGCGGCATGCAGGCCCGTGGGTGCGAAATCCGGATAGAAAAAGCGGTTAACGAAAACGACCTTTGCCACGCGACTGTGCCGCTTGCCGGGCTCCCCGCTCTCAGGGAGCACGCGCTTCCAACAGCGCAAGACGCCTGACACCGAAGCGGGCGGCGACCCGGTCGTGGTGATCGGCCAGGGCGGCAATAATCTGCGGTCGGTTCGACGTCATCGTTCCTTCGAACGCAAGTTTAGCCTCTGGCGCCTGGAAGGGGTGGCCACGGGTGGGGGAATTTGAGGTGGCCATCGGGGGCGGGCATCCCCGTGATCCGGGGCAACGACAAGACGCTGCGCGAAGATCTCAAGAACCTGAAGGCGTGGCGCGCAAGATAGTCCTGGCGGACGCGA
This sequence comes from Burkholderiales bacterium, assembly GCA_038904015.1. Lineage (GTDB taxonomy): Bacteria > Pseudomonadota > Gammaproteobacteria > Burkholderiales > SG8-39 > RBG-16-66-20. Next base: position 10,479 of record JBCKKZ010000047.1, read on the forward strand.
GCCCGCTCATCGGGCTTGCACGCGTCGGCGGCCTTGCCTGGCTGCGCAAGCTTTTCAGGACAATCTCGATCACGAAGGCGGTTCGAGGCGAGGGATTCCACCTTGGCGACGATCTGCTTCAAGCCATCCTGGCCGAATTGGGCGAGGGTTGATCGTGCGAGCCTTCACCGCGACACGAACCAGTTCCCCATCACGAGCACGTCCATCTTCGTGCGCAGGAAGCAGTCGAGCGCCTCCTCCGGCCGGCAGACCACCGGCTCGTTCTCGTTGAACGAAGTGTTGAGCACCATCGGCACCCCGGTCAGCGCGGCGAAGCGCTCGATCAACGCGTAGTAGCGCGGGTTCGACTCGCGCGTCACCGTCTGCAGCCGGCCGCTGCCGTCCACGTGCGTCACCGCGGGAATCAGCGCGCGCTTCTCCTGCCGGATCGGGTAGACCTGCATCATGAACGGCACGTCGTCGTCCGTCTCGAACCACTCCGCCACCGCCTCGCGCAGGATCGAGGGCGCGAACGGCCGGAAGGATTCCCGCCGCTTGATCTTGGCGTTGAGGATCCCTTTCATGTCGGCGCGCCGCGGATCGCAGACGATCGAGCGGTTGCCGAGCGCGCGCGGCCCCCATTCCATCCGCCCCTGGAACCACCCCACGACGCTGCCACCGGCAATGGCAAGCGCGGTTTTTTCACAAAGAGCTTTTTCATCTTCAAAAACAGTGGAAACGCATGCCTGCCGCTCCAGTTCATCGGCGCGCGCCGCGATCGCCGCGCCGATCTCCGCCTGCGTGAACTCCGGACCGTAATACGCGTGCGTCATCGGCGAGCGCGCCGCGCCGGCGCCGCCCCGCACGCGCTGCCAGGCGACCAGCGCCGCGCCGATCGCGCCACCCGCATCGCCCGCCGCGGCCTGTACATAGAGCCGCTTGAACGGAGAGCGCGAATAAACCTTGCCGTTCGCCACCGAGTTCATCGCGCAGCCGCCCGCCAGGCACAGCGCATCCAGCTTGTAGCGCGCGTGCAGGTGCGCAAGCAGGTGGAAGAGGGCCTCCTCGTACATCGCCTGCACCGAGCGGGCGAGGTCCCGGTGCGCCTGCGTGAGCGGCGCATCCGGCCCGCGCGCGGGGCCGAGCAGTCCAGCGAGCGCGGGCGAATACAGCGTCCCGACCACGGGCGCGCCGCCCTCCCACTCGTAGTCCACCTTCTCCGTCGCGTGGCGGAAATACGTCAGGTCCAGCTCGAACCCCCCACCCTCGCGCAGTCGGACCAGCTTTCGCATCTGCGGCAGGAACGCGGGCTCGCCGTAGGGCGCGAGGCCCATCACCTTGTATTCGTCGCCGTAATTCGGGAAACCGAGGAACTGGGTCAACGCCTGGTAGAAGATGCCGAGCGAGTGCGGGAAATAGACGCGGTCCTCCACTTCCACCGAATCGCCGCGTCCCACCCCCCAGCCCGCGCTCGCAAAGTCCCCGAACCCGTCCACCGACACCGCCACCGCCTCCTCAAACGGCGACACGAGAAAGGCAGAGGCAAGGTGCGCCAGGTGGTGCTCGACCTCATGCACGCTTCCCGCGAATCGCTCGCCCGGAAAGCAGGCTGCCAGTTCCGCATCGACCCCCGCGCGCTTGCCTTTGTTGCGAATGCGGTCGAGCACCAGGCCGAGATCGGGCTGGCGGGCGACGAGATAACCGATCTTTTTGAAGAGATTGGCGAGCCCGTCCTGGTTCACCGCCACGTGTGTCACGTCGCCGAGCTTCAGCCCCGCTTCGCGAAGACAATAGCGGATCGCCTCCGAAGGAAACCCCGCCCAGTGCTTGACGCGCCGGAAACGTTCCTCCTCCGCCGCCGCCACCAGCACGCCGTCGCGCAACAGGCAGGCCGAGGCGTCACCGTGGTAGGCGTTGATACCGAGCAGGATCACTTGAATGGATTCCGTATCACCAGCCCCTTGATCCGCTGCCAGTGCCGCAGGCCCTCCGAGGACAGCGTATCGCAGTCCGCCAGCAGTGCGCTATGGGGACTGACGACCGTCGGCAGCGCTGCAACTGAGCCTGGGCTGAGCGGGCGCTTAGCCGGCAAATAAGTTGCACGCCATATATCACTTTGATATAGTTCGGCCATGCACATCATCTCGCTGAAGATGCTGCGTGAATTCTGGCGGAAGCA
>JBCKKZ010000048.1:0-12377 GCA_038904015.1 Burkholderiales bacterium
AGCTGCTCGACTACGCCCAAGCCAAGAACGCCGGCGCTCGGTTCGCGCATAACATCGAAGGGGGCAAGTCTCAGCGTTAGTTGGACACTCGAGTCTCAGCGTTAGTTGGACACCTTGGCAAATTCAACGACGATATTCGACCACTTCTCCAGACGCGGATTGGCACGATTCCCCTCTACAAAGCAGTGTTTGATGTTCCGTGAGGGGAGCAAGGGATTCGTTCGCATAACGGTGAGACGATGCCACGTCGATGTCAAAAAAGTGTCCAACTAACGCTGAGACTTGCCCTCGAAGGCGTGACCGCCTGCGGCAGGATCGGTCAGTTCCACCCCGATGAGAAGTGGTACCTCGGGCAGGCGCCCGAGGTGAGCACCAGCGGAGCCGTAAACTTTGTAGCCATATGCTTGTCATCAGGCGGAAAGGCAAACCCGGAGGCGTTCAGGGACTTCACGCTGAAGAACGGCTGGAAGGTCAAGCAGGTTACTGTCACCGAGGGGGCGGTGATTGGAATGACGTCCGGCTGGAGATGGATAGTAAAGCCGAGCGAGGGCAGCGACAATCCTGGCATGCAAATGCATGTCTGGGCTGATCTGGGTGGGCGTCGTATCGTCCCCGTGTGGGTCCACATCGAAGGTCCGGAAGGCACGAGCCCCTATGTGGCGAGTGCCAGGTAGGGATGCATGGCGTGAGAGATAGGGGGCAGATCAACATTTCCGGGAAGATCCCCGACCTGCCCCGGCCGTCCAGAGAAATGTTGATCTGCCCCCCTTTTTCTCCGCAGCGCGAGCATTTTTCGGACGCTGCAGTTCGAATAGCCGAGGAACGCGAATCCTTTTGGGTCGCTGCCGAACCCGCAGTGAGGGTTACACCCCACAACCAAGGAGAGACATCATGAACTTCAGACGACTTGGATTGTTGCCGATTGCCGCAGCCCTCGGTTTGCTTTGCGCGACCGCGGTTAGCCGCACTTGGCGGATTCGCTTTGAATTTTAGGCTTGGGCTGGATTGTGCGCGGCATAAGTCATTGTTGTAGTTGAGGCCGGTACTGCCGATTGCGGGGAAAGTGCGTGTAGTGAAGACCTTGCATCTGGCGCTGTGCTGATTTCTGCGCATAATCGGCGGCACCATGTTTCTGCGCGCCACGGTTCGCAAGAAGGACGGCAAGGAGCATCGCTACTGGAGCGTGGTGGAGAGTCGCCGCGTCGCGCGCGGTCGCGTGATTCAGCGACACGTGTTGTATCTCGGGGAGATCAACTCTTTACTCGTTGAATAGTTCGGTGTGCGTACCGCTACGAACAAATACGATTAGTTCAGTTTTTCCGCTGTCGTCAATCTTGTAGGCCAGCAGAAAATCACCGCCGATGTGACATTCACGATGCCCATTCCATTCGCCTTTGAGTGGATGGTCTAGCCACTCAGGCCCGAGTGGACTGTCGTTGGCGATCAACAGCAACATGGCTTCCTTGAGGCGATTCATATCGTATCGGCCAGAACGCGACAATCGCTCCCAATCCTTAAAGAAAGACTTGGTGTAATTCGCTGCCCGTGGAAATGAGGCTCGTTTACTTGCTGCTGTTTTTTTCAAGGTCGGCAAAAAGTTCGTCAGCAGTTGCAAAATGTGCGCGGCGGGACTTGGCGATTGCGTCTGCTTCGGTCATCGCAGCCAGTGTTTCGGCGTTTGGCACTTTAAGCTCTAACGGGAAAGCTTTATCGACAACGACACGATGCAGAAAGAGGCGTACCGCATCCGAGACAGATAGCCCCATAGAGGCCAGTGCTTCAGTCGCCTGAGCCTTGGTGTCGTCGTCCACGCGGATATGTAGCATTGAGCTATGTGTTGCCATTTTTATCTCCTATAACGCTGCACAGTTTGTATCTCAATAGAGATACAGTCAACACATTTCGGAATGAATCAATGGGGTCAGACTCGATTGATCCCGCTGTGCCGACGTGGTGGTTCTCTTAGACATTGCATAAAATGCTATCACCTGTGCTATAATGCAATCATTGATAGTTAATTTAACTGGTGATAGCAATGGCATCCGTCACTGTCCGCAACTTACCCGATGAAACGCACCGCGCCTTGCGCGTGCGTGCCGCAATGCATGGCCGCAGCACTGAGGCTGAAATTCGGGCGATTCTCGAAAATGCCGTTCGGCCCGAGGGCCGGATCAAGCTCGGTTCCCTGCTGGCCGAAATTGGCCGCGAAGTGGGCGGCGTCGATCTTGAGATCGAACGTGATAGGACACCCGCCGAGCCGGTGAGCTTTGAATGATCTTGCTCGATACCAACGTTGTGTCTGAGCCGTTAAAAGCGTCTGGAGATAGGAACGTGCTTGCTTGGATTGACGCGCAGATCATCGAAACGCTGTACCTCTCGACAATCAGCCTTGCGGAACTACGATTCGGTATCGCTGTGCTACCTGAGGGCAAACGCCGGGATATGCTCCATTCCAGTCTTGAGCAGCGCGTCTTGCCGTTGTTCGTGGGTCGCATCCTGTCATTCGATGACCCTGCGTCGCGAGCTTATGCAACGCTGCGCGCTGGTGCTCGCACCGCTGGACAGGCCGTTGCGCCCGCAGACGGCTATATCGCGGCTATCGCTGTGACGCATGGTTTCGCGGTAGCCACGCGCGACACGTCGCCTTTTGACGCTGCTGGCTTGGCTGTCATCAACCCTTGGACATGGAAGGCACACTGATGCCCGCGCAATAAAGGGCGCGCAATAAAGGGGACGCTTCCCATTATTGAATTAGCCTGGCGCATTGATATTCTGGTTGCCGATACTCAAAGTCCCCGCACCGGTTGTATCGAAATCAAAGGGATCAGGCTCACATTGTTTACGAACATGCCCAAAGAATCCGAGCCTGGTTTCTTTTTCGCGTTCCTGCGCGAACGTGCGGAAAAATCCCTGCGCTGGCGCGTGCTCTCCTGCCTCCATCCGTGGCGCTGGCGGACGACGTCACGCTCAACGTGCCGGTGCAGCTCGGCAAGCTGGCGCAGGGAGTGACGAAGGGCCGGGTGCAGTGCCAGGTCCGCGGAATGTCGTGGCTCACTGCCACGGGGGGGAGAAGCGACGAAGACCTTAAAACCCCCGCCGGTGGAGCGGGCACCAGCAGCGAATTCTCTGTGGCGAACGGTGCGTATTCCGGCACGGTCACCGTCCGGGTATCCGTGAACGGTCCAGGGCAGGCATCGATCGATGGCGGGGGGTATCCGCACGGACGGGTCGCCGAGCTACTTCTGCTATTTGCAGCTCGCGACCGGGAGCAGCACCCGGCACCCGGAAGTGCAGATCATCTCCACCACGTCCGCGGGCTTCGGGGGCGTCAGCAGCATGACGACAGGAAACTTCCGGGCCACACCGCCTGCCTGGTCGCTACCGTCGTCCGGTGTCCCCGTCACCGTAGGTGGCACGCTGGGCACCGGCGACGCGCTGAGAAATTCGGAGCTACAACGGGCGGTTGCGCCGGCACTAATTCGGTAGCACTTCGTGCGTAAACCGTAGCCCCGTTTTTGCGTTAATGGAGTAGGTGACTCCATGGTCCTCTTGCTGCGCTGTCTGACCGTCCTGCTGGCTCTCTGGTCGAGCGGCGCCGCACATGCCGTCACGACGGTGAGCCCGAACGGCGTCACTGTGAGCGCGAGCGGTCCGTCGACGGCGTTCCTCACTTTCCAGGCGCTGGACCCAAAAGAGAACTCGACGCAGGCGTTCTGGTGCGGCGCGGTGACGGCCGGGGTGACGGGCGGTTCGGTGACGGCGGTCAATCCCTGCGTGCCGGGAACGACGTATGGCGTGCTGCCGCAGCGCAACGACCTTTCGCGAATCTCGGGCAGCGGCGCGCAGCGCAATTTCGCCGACGTCATGACGATTCCCGGCGCAGTGGCGCGGCGCGCGTACCAGGATGCGCAGGCCGGGAAGTCCTCCGGGTTCTATTACGTGCGCCAGTTCACCGGCGGGGCGGGCGGCGACCGTTGGGTGGTGGTCGCCTGCCGCCTGGCGGGGAGCGGGGCGGCGGGCCCGCTCGCGCTGACCGGCGTGCGCGTCGCTTTCCAGACGGCGACGGGCGAGGCGACGATCGTCAACGTGGCGCGCGGCGAATCCGTGCCGCGCTTCGGCGCCACGCTTTCCTACAACGGTTCCGGGACTCTGAGGGGGCGCTGGGAGGCCGTGCTGCCGGGCGACACGATCCCGACGCACCAGGACCTCCTGAGCGAGGCGAGCCTGCCGCCCGAGCAGCGCTCGCTGCAGCGCCGCTACACCCTGGTCGAGCGATTCGAGGCGCCGCTCTCGCCAGGCGGCCGCACTTATCTTCCGGGCCCCGATCGCAGCCGCGTGCCGGTGCATACCGATGGCACGCATCGCCTGCTGCTGCGGATCGAAGGCAGCGAGGGCGTCGCGGGATTCCCGATGCCGGTCCTGCAGTATCACGTCGGCGCGGCGGAATCGCTCGCGGGACTGCGGCGTCCGATCGCTTCGGTGCCGGCGGGCGGCGTGACGCAGCTGCTGCCCGAGGATGCCGCGGCGCTGGGCCCGTCCCGGCCCCTGCGCCTGTCCTGGCGCGAGGCGCCGGGCGCCGCCGTCTACCGCGTCGAATTCGCGGACGAGAAGGAAATCCTGTTCAGCGCGGTCGTGGAGGCGGGAACGACGCAGTACGACGCGCCGCCTTTCCTGCGCGGCCGGCCTGAAAAATCCATCCGCTGGCGCGTGCTGTCGCTCGGCCGCGGCAGCGAGGTGACGGGAGCGAGCGGCTTCCGCGTCCTGCGGTTCGAGTGAGGGCGCGCGCGGCCGCTACTTGCGCAGCTTGCCCCACAACTCGTCCAGGCGGGTGTAGCGCCCGCAGCCGGTGGAGTAGACCTTGTAGCGCACCGGGTTCTTCCAGGTCGGGGCCTACCTGTCGACCGGTCCCACGATCACGACCTCCGGCAAATCGGTCAACGACTGCGGCCGCAAACAAGGCCCGTCTGAGCAACCAGTTCCAGCAGCTCCGAAATCGATACGGCGCGCTCAAGCCGGGGAGGTCGCAATATGCCGATGCGAAATCCACTCACCCGGCGTTGACGCAGGCGCAATCGGAAATAATTTCCACCACGCGCGATATTGAAACGCTCGAACAATCCATCAAGAACAAGCTTGATTCGACGAAACGAACGCAGGCTACTTAGCGAGCGCTTTCATGGCCTTCTCCAGGCCGCCGATGGTGGTCGGGTACATGCGGTTGTTCATCAGCTCTTTCACGATCTGGATCGACTGGCGGTAGGGCCAGACTTCCTCTGGTTCGGGGTTGAGCCAGATGCACTTCGAGTAGACGTCGGTGAAGCGCTTGACCCACACCGCGCCGGCTTCCTCGTTGAAGTATTCGACCGAACCGCCCGGCTGCAGGATTTCGTAGGGGCTCATGGTGGCGTCGCCGACGAAGATCACCTTGTAGTCGTGGCCGTACTTGTGCAGCAGGTCCCAGGTGCGGGTGCGCTCGGAGTGGCGCCGCCTGTTGTCCTTCCAGACGAAGTCGTACATGCAATTGTGGAAGTAAAAGAACTCGAGGTGCTTGAATTCTGTCTTCGAGGCCGAGAACAGTTCCTCGGCCAGCTTGATGTGGTCGTCCATGGTGCCGCCGATGTCCATCAGCATCAGCACCTTGATGGCGTTGCGGCGCTCCGGCCGCATCTGGATGTCGAGGTAGGCTTTTTTCGCCGTGCTCTGGATCGTGTTGTCGAGATCGAACTCGTCCGGCGCGCCTTCACGGGCGAACTTCCTCAGCCTTCGCAAGGCAACCTTTATGTTTCTGGTGCCCAGCTCCACCGAATCGTCGAGGTTGCGGTACTCGCGCTGGTCCCAGACCTTCACCGCGCTCCTGTTGCGGCTCTTGTCCTGGCCGATGCGGATGCCTTCGGGGTTGTAGCCGTAGGCGCCGAAGGGCGAGGTGCCGCCGGTGCCGATCCATTTGGAGCCTCCCTGGTGGCGGGCCTTCTGCTCTTCCAGCCTCGCTTTGAGCGTCTCCATCAGCTTCTCCCAGCCGCCCAGCGCTGCGATCTGCTTTTTCTCTTCTTCGGTCAGCGTCAGTTCCACCTGCTTCAGCAGCCATTCGAGCGGAATCTGCGCCTCGATGCCGGGAATCGTATCCACGCCGTCCCAGAACTCGGCGAAGGCGCGGTCGAACTTGTCGAAATTGGCCTCGTCCTTCACCAGCGCGATGCGCGACAGATAGTAGAAGTCGTTGATGTTCGGGCCGATGACGTCCTTGCTCATTGCCTCGAGCAGCATCAGGTACTCCTTGATGGAGACCGGCAGCTTGTGGCTTTTCAGCTTGAGGAAGAAGTCGATCAGCACGGGGGCGCCCGGGGGTGGGGATGGCGTCATTTTACCCAGAGAGTCGGCGCGCCCGACCTCGCGGCACGCGTCATCGGTCAGAAGCTGTCGGAGAACGTCGGCCAGCCGGTGGTGGTCGAGAACCGGCCGGGCGCCAACGGCAACACCGCCGTCGAGGCGGTGGCCAGGTCGGCGCCTGACGGCTACACGCTGATTCTCGCGGCTGACAGCCTGATCGCGATCAATCTCGCTAGATCTTGTAGCTCGACAGGGTTTCGGGCGCAAACAATTCCTCGACGGCGAGCCGGCGGCGGCTCACGCCCTGCTCAAAGGCGTATTGCAGGTAGGCCTCGAGGGTCGCGCGATTCGGCTCCACGCCATAGGGCCAGAAGTCCTCTCCCGCGAGATTTCGCCAGCGCGTCGCATTGTCGGCAACCCAGGGCAGCGGCATGTGCGAGACGCCGAGTTCGAGCGCGCGCGCAAGGCTGGGCCGCTTCGCCGCCTCGAACGCCTGCATCAGGTTCATCGCGATCCAGCGGTTGCGCTCGTAGGTTTCCCGGCGCAGCACGACGACGTGCATGATCGGAAAAATGCGCGTCTTCTGCCAGTAGGCGAGCTCGAGCGCCTGGTAGTCGTCGAACAGCCGCTTCGCGTTGCCGGGCGCGCGCGCCGAGATCACGGCGTCGATCTCTCCGCTGCCGAGCATCCCCGAGAGCGATTTGTCGGGGGCGGGCGTGAGGCGAATCCCCGGCGGCAGGCTCAAGGCGATCTTCTCCTTGCGGCCCGGTTCCTTCACGCCTGCCTGTACCCAGTCGATGGTGCGCAGGTCGACGCCATATTCGTGCTGCAGGAGCCCGCGCACGTAGATGCCGGCGGTCTGTGCCCATTCAGGCACGCCGACCCGCCGCCCCTCCAGGTCCTTCGGTGCCGCAATGCCGGATCCGTCCCGCACGTAGATCGCCGAGTGGCGGAACGCGCGCGACGGGAACACCGGGATCGGCACGATCGGCGGATCGTCCTGCGACAGCAGGCCGACGGTCTTGCCGAACGAGAGCTCGGAGGCGTCCCACTCGCCGAAGCGCGTGAAGCGGAAGGTGATCTCCTCGATCGGCAGCTCGAGCGGCAGGAGATCGATCCCCGCCGGCGCGACACGGCCATCGAGCAGCTCGCGCACGTGATCGTAGCCGCCGATGGCGAGGGAAATCGGTATGCGGGACATGCGGCTTATTTGTGCTGCTACTTCGGCGGCGACCTGCCCGCCGTGGTGTAGAGATCCGCCAGCGGCACCACGCGTCCATGCAGTGGCAGGATCCGGTCGATCGAGAGTTTCAGCCGCTCGATGTTCTCGATCAGGTTCACGTTGTTCGCATTTGGCGTCGCGGGCGGCTTCGCCCCTGGCGCGATCGGCGTGTAAGCGTCGGCCTCGACCAGCAGGCGCTCCTTCGGCAGGTACACCATCAGGAACGTGGTGGCGTGGATGCTGTCGCCGATGTGCAGGACTTCAACCGTGCGCGTGCCGTCGCTCAAGGTCATCCGGTCCTTCGCCGCCCGCACCGACGCCTTCTTGCCGGATTTTGCGAGCAGGTCGGGGCGGATGTTGGTTCGCGTGGCAAACGCGCGCTCGAAGTACGCTTTGCTTTCCGGATGCGCGATGACGGTTGCGCCCGCGGCCACGGCCGCGCGCAGCCCGCCGGAGTGGTCGAAGTGGCTGTGCGAGTTGACCACGAAGCGGATCGGCTTGCCGGGCGCGAGCTTTTTCACTTCTTCGACCACCAGGCCGCTGCGCGCGTCGTTCAGCGGCGCCTCGACGAGGATCAGATGATCCTTCATCTCGATCGCCACGCTGTTGTGCGATCCGCCCGCCACGTGCCACACCCCGTCGGCGACTTTCTCCATGGCGACGCGCTCGGAGGCGCCGCGCACGTTGTCGGGCACCGCGATCTCGGCAGGCGCATTGGGCTGGACCTCCTTGACCGCGAGATCGAGCACCGGGAAGCCGCCCTGCGACTGCTGGATCCGGCCCGGGAACTTCACGCCGCCGTAATCGCGGTAGTCCGAGTAGACGGTCACGGCCGAAACTTCGCCGAGGACCGCATCGGGCAGGCGCGACTCGACCCGTTCGACGATGAAGTCGTCGTTGATGTATGCCGTCGCGGAAAATTTGCCCGGCTCGGTGAACGACACCGCGGCAAGCGATTTGCCGGCCTTCGCCGGCCAGCTGACGGTGGCGTTGTTCCGCATCGCCGCTTTGAGGATGCCGTGCGGCGAGACCCACAACTGGTGCGTCCGGTCGACCACGAACCGCGCGCCCGGAGCCGCGCCGCCCACGATCGCGTTCCACGCGAAATCCCCGCTCACGAACTGGGTATTGCGCTGCTGGCCGGACAGTGGGTAGCCGCCGCCGCCGCGTGGCTCGCCGCGGCTGAACGCGATCTCCTCGCGCATCGAGCCGCTCTCGTAATTGATGGTCCGGGCCTGGCTCTGGATGTCGATCTTCGGCCATGCCGTGCCGGGCTTCCATGCCTGGCCGAACGTCCAGCCGGTGCCCTCGCCGGCGTAGCGGATCGACTTTGGATCGCCCATTGCGGCGGATGCGCGCTTCAGCACGCCCGCGGCCGATTCCTGGGCGAGTGCCGCTCCAGGAACGAACGCCAATGCGGCGAATGACAGGGACAGCCTGGTGAACAGAGTATGGTGTGACATTGCTTCCTCCCCTTTATTCGACTGGACGATACTGGTAAACACCGGATAGCCGGTTTTGTTCCATTGGCAAGTAGGCGATTAGCCGCCCTTGGCGCGGGTCATGAAGACGAGGCGCTCGAACAGGTGTACATCCTGCTCGTTCTTGAGCAATGCGCCGTGCAGCGGCGGGATGATCGTCTTGCGGTCCTTGGAGTGCAGCGCTTCGGGGGAAATGTCTTCGGCTAGCAGCAGCTTCAGCCAATCGAGCAGTTCCGAGGTCGAGGGCTTTTTCTTCAGGCCCGGCACCTCGCGCACCTGGAAAAACACTTCCATCGCCTCCTTGAGCAGCGATTTCTTCAGGCCGGGGAAGTGCACCGCGACGATTTTCTCCATCGTTTCCTTGTCGGGGAAGCGGATGTAGTGGAAAAAGCAGCGCCGCAGGAAGGCGTCGGGCAGTTCCTTCTCGTTGTTGGAGGTGATGAACACGATCGGCCGCTGCTTCGCCTTGACGAGCTCCCGTGTCTCGTAGACGTAGAACTCCATGCGGTCGAGCTCGCGCAGCAGGTCGTTGGGGAACTCGATGTCGGCCTTGTCCACCTCGTCGATCAGCAGCACCGTGGGCCGATCGGCGGTGAACGCCTGCCACAGCATGCCCTTGACGATGTAGTTGTGGATGTCGTGCACGCGCGCATCGCCGAGCTGCGAATCGCGCAGCCGGCTGACCGCGTCGTATTCGTAGAGGCCCTGCTGCGCCTTGGTGGTGGACTTGATATGCCACTCAAGCAGCGGCACGCCGAGCGACTTGGCGACCTGGATCGCCAGCATGGTCTTGCCGGTGCCCGGCTCGCCCTTGACCAGCAGGGGCCGCTGCAGCGTGATCGCCGCATTGACCGCGAGGGTCAGGTCGTCGGTGGAGACGTACTCCGCGGAACCGGTGAAGCGCATCGGGCGTCCTTGGCAAAAATCGCATTATAATCGTCCGCTAATTCCAACCCTCCGACCTCCAGCGAAACACGCATGCGCCTCTCAAAAAGGACGATTCTCGCTGCCTTGATGCTCGCCGCGGCGCCTGCGCTGGCCCAGCAGGCCGCTCCCGCCGGCGACCCGAAAGAAGCCCGCAAGAAGATCGCGATGTGCGAGGGCTGCCACGGGATTCCAGGCTACAGGACGGCCTACCCTGAGGTCTACAAGGTGCCCATGCTCGGCGGGCAGTCGGCTACTTACCTGGCCAGCGCGCTCAACGCCTACAAGTCGGGGTAGCGCAAGCACCCATCGCTCCGGAAAATCCGATCCTCGCCGGGCAATACGACGACTACCTCGTGAAGGCGTTGTCGGACTACAAATCCGGCAGGCGCGCGAACCCGGTCATGAAGGTATTTGCCGATCAATTGAAGAAGAAGGACATCGAAGACCTGGCTGCCTGGTTCTCCAGCCAGAAGTCCAACCTGCATTTCCAGCGATGAAAAAGGGGGTCTGACCCCCTTTTTTCCTTTTTCTACTTCGTCTTTGCCTTGTAGTCGCACAGATCCCTGATCCGGCACTCGGGGCACTTCGGCTTGCGCGCGACGCAGGTGTAGCGCCCGTGCAGGATCAGCCAGTGGTGCGCGTTCATGAGGAATTCGGGCGGCGTGAACTTGAGCAGCTTTTGCTCGACTTCGAGCGGGTCCTTGCCGGGACCCAGGCCGGTGCGGTTTGCGACGCGGAAGATGTGGGTATCCACCGCCATGGTGGGCTGACCGAAGGCGGTGTTGAGGACCACGTTCGCGGTCTTTCGGCCGACACCCGGCAGGCTCTCCAGCTCTTCGCGTGTCCGGGGTACTTGACCGGCATGTTTTTCGAGCAGGATCTTCGACAGGGCGACGACATTCTTCGACTTCATGCGGAACAGGCCGATGGTCTTGATGCAGTCGGAGACTTTCTGTTCTCCAAGTGCCAGCATCCTCGCGGGTGAGTCAGCGACAGGGAAAAGCCTTGCCGTGGCGAGGTTCACGGCCTTGTCCGTCGCCTGTGCCGACAGCACCACCGCGACCAGCAGCTCGAAAGGCGTGCGGTAGACGAGTTCGGTGGTCGGATGGGAATTCGCTGCGCGCAGGCACTCGAAGATCGCCCGCCGCTTTGCCGGATTCATCGTGTTTTTTTCTCGCCCGCGCGCTTGATGGCGCAGGCAACCAGCGCTTTGCGGTTTTTTGATTCTGGAATCCCTGAAGAAGAAGGGCCGGCAAGCCTTGTCCGGCGCTGCCCGGCGCGCTTTTTCGCGGCATCGGCGTCTTTCCGGGCCCAGGGGCCCGGCGGCGCCGCCAGCTCGATGCAATCCACGGGGCAGGGCGGCAGGCACAACTCGCACCCCGTGCAGTACGCCGCGATCACAGTGTGCATCATTCCCTGTGCGCCGGCGATCGCATCGACCGGGCAGGCGTCGATGCAGCGCGTGCAGCCGATGCAGCGCGCCTCATCGATGAGGGCCACCGCGATGCGCTTCATAGAGAGTGGAACCGGTGACCAGTATCGCGCGCGAGGAATTCGTGGGTGACCTTGCCTTCCTTGACTTGAATTCCTGTTCTCACCGAAGCGGAAATGAAATTCCTTGAAATCTCCAATACGAAGGGCAAAACGGCTTTTTCCAGCGCGAGGCTGGCGGTTCGCGCCGCTGCCGCGGGCATGTTCGGCACGCAGTAGTGGACCACGCCCTCTTCGACGTAGATCGGATCGCTGTGGCTGGTGGGGCGCGAAGTCTCGGCGATGCCGCCTTGATCGATGCCGACGTCCACCAGCGCGGAACCGGGGCGCATCGCGCGCAGCATGGCGCGCGTGACGAGCTTGGGCGACATCCGGCCGGGCGTCAGCACGCCGCCGATCACAAGATCGGCGCAGAGGATGTGGTCTTGGGGATTTTGCGTTTCGAATCTTGCTTTTGCATAAAGTATTTTCAATTCGGAAAACCTTTTATCGCTCTTCGCAATCACGACCACGTCGGCACCTATCCCATGCGCGACGGCGAGGGCGTTCGAACCGACGTTCCCCGCACCGAGAATCACGACCCTTCCAGGCGGCACGCCGGCGGCACCGGACAACAGCACTCCGCTGCCGCCGTTGTGCTTCTGCAGGCACCATGCGCCGGCCTGCACCGCGAGCCGTCCGGCGATCGCCGACATCGGCGCGAGGATCGGCAGGCCGCCACCTTCCTGGCTGACGGTCTCGAAAGCGATGAAGGTGGCGCCGGAAGCGAGTGCCGCCTCCAGCAGCGCGGGGTCCGGCCCGAAATGCTGGAAGCTGAAGACGGTTTGCCCCCTGCGCGGCAGGCGGAACTCCGCTTCCTGCAGCTCCTTGACCTTGACGATGAGCTCGCATTCCCAGGGCCGGCCGTTCCTCGCACCGGCTTTTTCGTA
>JBCKKZ010000049.1:0-12193 GCA_038904015.1 Burkholderiales bacterium
GGTCTCGATGATGTGCAGGTAGTCGCTGGTAACGTCGCCGGTGACGTAGACCCCGTCGAAGCAGGAAGTCTCGAAGGTAGCGAGCTTCGGATTCGCCTTGCGCACCGCGTCCTTGAGCGCTTCCAGGTCCTGATAGATGAGCGCATCGGCGCCGATCTCCACGCCCACTTCGTCCTCGCTGCGGTGCGCGGCGATCAGCTCGGCGCGGGTCGGCATATCGATCCCGTACACGTTCGGAAAGCGCACCGGTGGAGCGGCGGAGGCGAAGAACACCTTGCGCGCGCCGGATTCGCGCGCCATCGTCACGATTTCCCGGCTGGTGGTGCCGCGCACGATGGAATCGTCCACCAGCAGCACGTTCTTGCCTTTGAACTCCATCCCGATGACGTTCAGCTTCTGGCGCACCGAGCGCTTGCGCACTTCCTGCCCCGGCATGATGAAGGTGCGGCCGATGTACCGGTTTTTCACGAAACCCTCGCGATAGGGCACGCCAAGGCCTGCCGCAAGCTGCAGCGCCGAGGGCCGGCTCGAATCCGGAATCGGAATCACGACGTCGATCTCCAGATGCCGGTACTGCCGCCTGATCTTCTCCGCCAGTGCCTCGCCCATGTGCAGGCGCGCCTCGTAGACCGACGCGCCGTCGATCAGCGAATCGGGCCGCGCCAGGTAGACATACTCGAAAATGCAGGGATTCAGCGCGGTCCGGTCGGCGCACTGCTGGCTAAAGAATTTCCCATCTTCGTCAATGAACACCGCTTCCCCGGGCGCGATGTCGCGCAGAATCCGGAAGCCAAGCGCCTCCACGGCGACCGATTCCGAGGACACCATGTACTCGATGCCATCGGGCGACTCGTT
This sequence comes from Burkholderiales bacterium, assembly GCA_038904015.1. Taxonomy (GTDB): domain Bacteria; phylum Pseudomonadota; class Gammaproteobacteria; order Burkholderiales; family SG8-39; genus RBG-16-66-20. The sequence continues at coordinate 856 of JBCKKZ010000049.1, forward strand.
ATAACCGATGACCCCTGGACGGATGCCGTAGGGGTCCCGGAAAGCGAGTACGCCATGCCCGGCGATCATCGCGATGACCGCGTATGCGCCGCGCACACGGCGGTGCACGTTCGACACCGCGGTGAAAATCGTCTGCGGATCGAGCCGCAGCTTGACCGAAGCCTTCTCCAATTCGTGCGCGAGCACGTTGAGCAGTACCTCGGAATCTGAGTTTGTGTTGATGTGCCTCAGGTCCTGCCTGAACATCTCCTCCTTCAACTTGTCGGAGTTGGTCAGATTGCCGTTATGGCCGAGCACAATGCCGAACGGGGAATTGACATAGAACGGCTGCGCTTCAGCCAAGTTGGACGCCGATCCGGCAGTCGGGTAACGGCAATGCGCAATGCCGATGTTACCCGGCAGAGAGCGCATGCTGCGGGTGCGAAACACATCCCGCACCATGCCGGTGCCTTTTTGCATGTGGAAAGAGTTGTGCTCGCTGGTGACGATTCCCGCAGCGTCCTGGCCGCGGTGCTGCAGGAGCAGCAGCCCGTCGTAGAGGAGCTGGTTGACGGGTGAGCGAGCAACAATGCCCAGAATTCCGCACATCGGAGAATGCTCCCGGTTCCTAGAGAACGGGAGCCGAGGCTCCCATTCCGAAGGCAGGCCTAATCATAACGCAGGCGCTCGGCGAACGTTTGCGGAAGGAACGGTTTCAATGTCTGAGCCGCCTGCACCAACAACGGGCCGCTGGCCGAGTCACGCCAGAACGATTGACGCGGCGCGCTGGTCAGCCCGGCGACCAGGGCAGCCGCCAGCACGATCAGCAGCCCTCGCGCGGTGCCGAAGAGCGCACCAAGCATGCGGTCCACGCCACCCAGGCCCGCCGCTTTCACGATCTTCGAGAGCAGCAATCCCACCAGCGCGGCGGCCATCAGAGAGCCCACAAAAACCGCCACGTACGCGGCGGCGATCCTGAGTTCCGGGCTCGGAATGGCCTGCGGCATGACGGGTCCCAGGGGACCCGCGAGGAGATTCGCCGCAAGGAATGCGATTACCCAGCCAAGTATCGAAATGACTTCGCGCACCAGCCCCCGCCACGCACCGACAACGAGAGACGCTGCGAATACGCCGACAACGGCGTAGTCAAGCCAGGTCATGTCAGGATTTGGTAGCGATGTTGCCCGGTTTCAGGCCCAGGCCCTTCAATTGCTCCAATGCCTTGTCTGCGGCATCACGGTTGGCGAAGGGACCGGCGCGCACGCGCGTCACAATTCCCTGCTTGGTGGCGATCGGTTCCGTGTAGTACGGGATTCTTGCCTCTTTCAGCTTCTCGATGACGGCGGCGGGATCGACATAGGCGCCGGCGGGTACTATGAACTGCTCGCCGGTCAAGGCCGCTTCGGCGCGCTTTTGCTCGGTCTCGGCTTTGGCAGCCGGTTTTTCCGAGCTTTTGGTGACGGTAATTTCGATCTTTGGTGCTTGCTTTTCGGGCTCTATTTCCGTCGCCTTTTCAGCAGTCTGCTCCACCGCCTTCGCGGCTGCTTTCTGCTCCTGGACGGGCGGCGACTTGGGCGTGACCTTCGGCGTGAATCCGGTCTCATCTTCGCCGGGAATGCGCACGCTGACCGGCGGCGCGCTGCCCTTCGGTTCGGAATCGAACACCATCGGCAGAACAATGACGGCCGCCAGCACGAGCGCAATGGCACCGACCAGCCGGCGGTGGCCACGGCGCTTGAGCGTATTTACGTCGTGATTTTCAGCCATAGGCGCCGGCAACCGTGAGAAAGGAGCCAAACACGACGATTTTATCACTCTCGCGCGCCTCGTTTCGCGCCGCAGCAAGCGCTTCGGCAACGCTTGCGTGTTCGGTCGTGGGCGTTTGGATCTTCAATTCAAGAAAAATACTCGAAAGCAGGCCGGCATCCGCGCCTCTCGGTCCCGGCAATGTCGCCAGATGCCAGCGCGTGATCCGCGGCGCCACGGCGCGCACCACGCCGGCGATGTCTTTGTCGCGGAGCATGCCGAAAACGGCGATCGTCTCCGGCGAGAAGCCGCTTTCCCCGAGATTGGCCGCCAGCACCGCGGCCGCTTCAGGATTGTGCGCGACGTCCAGCACCACCTGCGGACGCCCCGGCAGGATCTGGAACCGACCCGGCAAGACGACTTCGGCAAGGGCACGGCGTATGTCCTTCATCGCTATGGGCAAACGCTCCCTCAGCGTTTCCAGTGCCGCTATCGCCGCGCTGGCATTGCGCAACTGCACTATCCCGCGCAATGCCGGATGCGCGAGTCCGGAGCGCTTGCCAGCGTGACCCCAGTATGACCATTGCGTTCCCTGTTTCGCGTAACCGAAGTCGCGCCCGAGCAGGACGGGCACCGCCCCAATGCGTTGGATTTCCGCTAAAACGCTTTCGGGCGGCCGCGGGTCGGCCACAACCGCAGGCCGGCCGGATCGGAAGATGCCGGCCTTTTCCTTGCCGATCGCCTCCCGCGTGTCTCCCAGGAACTCCACATGGTCGATGCCGACGCTCGTGAGCACCGCGCAATCGGCATCGAGTACATTGACCGCATCGAGCCGGCCCCCCAGGCCGACTTCGAGTATCAGGCAATCAAGATTTTCCTTGGAAAAAAGAAATAAGGCCGCAAGCGTTCCAAACTCGAAATAGGTGAGCGGCACGATGCCGCGCGCCCGCTCGACCGCTGCGAAAGCCTCGCAAAGCGCGCTATCGTCCGCTTCGCGACCGGCGATGCGCACGCGCTCGTTGTAGCGCCGCAGGTGCGGCGAGGTGTAGAGGCCGGTGCGATAGCCTGCGGAACCCAGGATCGCTTCCAGGATGGCGCAGGTCGAGCCCTTGCCGTTGGTCCCTCCCACGGCAACGATGGGACACGAAATGCGTACATCCAGCCTTGAAACAACCTCGGCGACACGTTCCAACCCGAGCGCGATCGCCTGCGGATGCTGTCGCTCGATGAATTCGAGCCAACCGGCCAGCGACCTTCCGTTCACGACGAATTGTCGGAGGGCTTTCCCAGCAGCAGCGCAAGCAGCGTATGCAGTCTGTCGCGTATCTGCCTGCGGTCCACGATCATGTCGATCGCCCCCCTCTCGAGCAGGAACTCGGCGCGCTGGAAACCCTCCGGCAGCTTCTGCCGCACAGTCTGCTCAATGACGCGCGGACCGGCAAACCCGATCAGCGCCTTCGGTTCGGCAATGACAATGTCGCCGATCATCGCGAAACTCGCCGAGACCCCGCCCATGGTGGGATCGGTCAGGACGGTGATGAACGGCAGCTTGCGGCGCGCCAGTTCGGTAAGCGAGGCGGTCGTCTTGGCCATCTGGGCGAGTGACAGCAGGCCTTCCTGCATGCGCGCGCCGCCACTCGAGGTGAAGCAGACGTAGGGCAGATTTTGCTCGATCGCGACGCGCACGCCGCGCACGAAACGCTCGCCGACCACCGAGCCCATCGAGCCGCCCATGAATTCGAATTCGAATGCCGCGCAGACAACGCCCAAGGACTTGATCGATCCCTGCAGCACGATCAGTGCGTCCGTTTCGCCGGTCGAGGATTGCGCTTCTTCCAGACGCTCGGGGTATTTCCTCGAATCCCTGAATTTCAGGCTGTCCACCGGCAGGACTTCGGCGCCGATCTCGAACCGGCCCTCGGGATCGAGCAGTCCGTCCAGGCGCGTGCGCGCGCCTATGCGCTGATGGTCGCCGCACTTTGGGCAGACGTTCAGGTTCTTTTCCAGATCGGTGCTGTAGAGCACGGCGTTGCACGCCGGGCACTTGGTCCACAGGCCCTCCGGGACCTGCTTGCGTGGGCCACTGACGCGCTGGATCTTCGGCGGCAGAAGTTTTTGCAGCCAGCTCATTCCTGGTCCTGGAACGCATTCATGCGTTTGTCCTGGCACGCATTCATGCGTCGAGTGCCTTGCGTATCGGGCCGATCAGCGCCTTGACGCGCGCGACGGCGTGCTCGGCGCCGGCGCTCTCTATTTCCTGGACGATGCGGCTGCCAATGATCACGGCGTCCGCGGATTTCGAGACGGCGCGCGCCGAGTCCGCGTCCTTGATGCCGAAACCCACCCCGATGGGCAGCTTCGAGGCGGCACGGATCCTTGGCAGATGCGCCGCCACCTCGCCGCTGTCCACGCTTTTCACTCCGGTCACTCCCTTGAGCGAGACGTAATACAGGTATCCGCTGCCGGCAAGCGCCACCGACCGGATGCGCTCATCCGTGGAGGTCGGCGCCAGCAGGAAGATGACATCGATTTCGTTTTTCCTGCAAAGCGCGACGAATGGCGCGCATTCCTCCGGCGGGTAGTCGACCACGATCACCCCGTCGATGCCCGCGGCCCGCGCTGCGGCGACGAATTTCTCCGTCCCCATGGCCTCGATCGGATTCGCGTAGCCCATCAAAACGACGGGAGTTGTCAGGTCTTTTTTCCTAAAATCAATTACAAGATTCAATACGTCCGCAAGACTAATTCCATTCTTCAGCGCGCGCTCCGAGGAGCGCTGGATCACCGGCCCGTCGGCCATCGGATCGGAGAACGGCACCCCGATCTCGAGGATGTCGGCGCCGGCCTCGACCAGCGCGTGCAGCAGCGGCACGGTGCTCGCGGGCAAGGGATCGCCCGCGGTGATATACGGAATCAGCGCCTTGCGCCCGGCGGCTTTCAATGTTGCGAAGCGCCCGGCGATGCGCGACATCAGAGCTTGATTCCCATCCTGTCGGCGACCGTCTGCATGTCCTTGTCGCCGCGGCCCGAAAGATTGACCAGCAACGTCCGGTCCCTGGGCATGGAAGGCGCGATCCTGGCCGCGTGCGCCACCGCGTGCGCAGACTCCAGAGCGGGGATGATGCCTTCCAGGCGGCACAGGTCGTTGAACGCCGCCAGCGCTTCGTCATCGGTCACCGACACGTACTCGGCGCGGCCGATATCCTTCAGCCAGGCATGCTCGGGACCCACGCCGGGATAGTCCAGGCCGGCGGATACCGAATGGGTTTCCGTGATCTGCCCGTTGGCGTCCTGCAGGAGATAGGTCCGGTTGCCGTGCAGCACCCCGGGCGTGCCCGCGCTGAGCGAGGCCGCGTGCTTGCCCGTCGCCAGGCCCTCGCCCGCCGCCTCGACACCAATCAGCCTGACCTTCGGATCGTCGATGTAGGGATAGAAAATGCCCATTGCATTCGAGCCGCCGCCGACGCAGGCGATGACCGCATCGGGCTGCCGCCCGCTGAGCTCGGGCATCTGCAGCTTGCACTCTTCGCCGATCACCGACTGGAAATCGCGCACCATCATCGGGTACGGGTGCGGCCCGGCGACCGTGCCGATGATGTAGTACGTGTCCTCGACGTTCGTCACCCAGTCGCGCATCGCTTCATTGAGCGCGTCCTTGAGGGTCTTGGAGCCCGACTCGACCGGCACCACCTCGGCGCCGAGCAGCTTCATGCGGTAAACGTTCTGTGCCTGGCGCGTGATGTCCTGCGAGCCCATGTACACGACGCACTGCATGCCGAAGCGCGCTGCCACGGTCGCGGCCGCGACGCCGTGCATGCCCGCGCCGGTCTCCGCGATCACGCGCTTCTTGCCCATGTGGCGCGCGAGCAGCGCCTGGCCCATGGTGTTGTTGATCTTGTGCGCGCCGGTGTGGTTCAGGTCCTCGCGCTTGAGGTAGATCTGCGCGCCGCCCAGCAGCTTCGACCAGCGGCTGGCGTGGTAGATCGGGCTTGGGCGGCCGACATAGTGCTTCAGCTCGTGATGAAATTCGCCCATGAACGCGGAGTCCTTGCGGCAGCGCTGGTACGCGGCGCGCAGTTCTTCCAGCGCATGGCTGAGCGTCTCGGCGACGAAAATCCCGCCGTAGGGACCAAAATGCCCGCGCGCGTCGGGCAAGTCATACATCTGCATTCCTGACCTCGGTGATGAATGCGGCAATCATCGCCGCGTCCTTGATGCCCTTGGAGGATTCGACGCCGCTGGACACATCCACCGCCCAAGGACGCACGCGCCGGATCGCCACCCCTACATTGTCCCGCTTAAGCCCGCCGGACAGGACCAGCGGCCTGCTGCGCTCGCCGGGAACCAGAGACCAGTCGAAGCTCTCGCCGACGCCGCCGTACTCCTCGACATGGCTGTCGAGCAACCACCCCGCCGCACCGGAAAATGGACGCAGGTATTCTAGCAAATGGCCCCCGGCTGAAACCCCGCTTTTTACTCTACAAGCCTTGATGTACGGCACGCCGAACTGCGCGCAGAACACCGGGTCCTCTTCCCCATGGAACTGCAGCATCGCCGGTCGCACGCGTTCGAGAACCGTGTACACCTCCGCCGCGGCGGGATTGACGAACAAAGCGACCGTGCTGACAAACGGGGACACCTCGCTCGCCAGCTGCCGCGCCCATTCCAGACTCAGAAAGCGCGGACTCGGCGGATAAAACACCAGGCCGATGGCATCGGCGCCCGCCGCTGCGGCAGCCTGCGCATCCTCGGCGCGGGTGATGCCGCAGATCTTGACACGCGTTCTCACGATTCCACCGGCAGGGCCGCCCGGTCAACCACGGCGGAAGGAACGTTCCAGCGTGGCTCGTATTCCACCGCCTCCAGATAGAGTCCTTCCGGCCCGAACGTGGGCGCGGCGAGAGAACGGTCGCGCGATTCCAGCAGATTCTTCGCCCACTGCGGCGGGTGCTTGCCCTTGCCGACGTAAACCAGCGTGCCGACGATGTTGCGCACCATGTGCTGCAGCCAGGCGTTGGCGCGCAGCCGGAATTCGATGCTCTCTCCCTGGCGCTCGATGGCGATCTCGTGCAGCGTGCGCACCGGGCTCTTCGCCTGGCAATCCGCAGACCGGAAGGCGGTGAAATCGTGCTCGCCGAGAAGCAGCTTGGCCGCTTCGCGCATCGGCGCCACCTCGAGCGGCGCATGGTGCCAGCCCGCGTAGCGCGCTGCGAGAGCCGGACGCACCGGCCTGTTGACGAGCACATAGCAGTAGGTGCGCGAGCGGGCCGCATAGCGCGCATGGAAATCCTGCTCCACGCGTTGCGCCCAAAGCACCGCGACCGAATCGGGCAGCAGTGCATTCACGCCGCGCACCCAGGCGGAGTCCGGCCGCTGCGCCTCGGTATCGAAGTGCACCACCTGCATGCGCGCGTGCACGCCGCGGTCGGTGCGCCCCGCGCAGGTAACCCCGATGGGTGCGTCCGCAATGCCCGACAGCGCGGCTTCGAGCACGTCCTGCACAGTGCCGCCCCCGGGCTGGGTCTGCCAACCGAGGAAGCGGCTGCCGTCATATTCGATGCCAAGTGCGATTCTGGTCGCCATAAAGAAAAAGCCGCGGTCGCTTGCGCGCCGCGGCTTGTCGAGCGGGATTGCGCCGCGGTTAACCCAGGTTGGACAGCATCTGCTGCGCCTGGCCCTGCTGCGCGGCGTCGCCTTCTTTCACCACCTCGTTCAGCAACTCCCGCGCCCCGTCCTTGTCGCCCATCTCCTGGTAGGCCTTGGCCAGGTCGAGCTTGGTGGCCACCTCCTGCCACTTCGCATCATTGCCGTTGCCGCCCCCCCCGCCGCCGGGTATGCCCAGATCCAGACTCAGGCCGCCGAGATCGATCGGTGCATCGGCCGCCTTTGCCGGCTCCGCCTTGCTACTGCCCAAGTCCAGGTTGAGATCGAAATCCATCGCCACTGTCGCGTCGGGATCCGCCGCGGGCGCAGCTTTCCTCGGCGCGAGCAGCATGGTCTTCTCGCCATCGTCTTCAGCACCACCGCCGAGGTCGAAATCAAGCCCTCCGCCCCCCGCCTGCGTCTCGTTTGTATCCAGTTTCAGAGTGCCGCCGGTGGCGAAATCGCTCGCCGGTGCGGCAGCCGGCGCCACCGAGCCAATGTCGAAGTCTAAACCGCCGGAATCCGTCTTGGCGTCCGTGGCCGGCTCGGCTCCAGCGCCGATGTCGAAATCGAGCGCCGGCGCCGCTGCGGCGGGCGCCGCTACGGTGGCGGACGCCGCCCCGCCACCGTAGAGACCGTTACCCGGGTCGATGGCACTGCCCAGCGCCATTGCTTTTCCCCATTCCGGGCCGGCGCCATTGGTCAGGCCCTTGAGCTTGAGCGCGGACTGCTCGAAGCTCTTGGCATCCTTGCGGTTGGCGTAAATCTCCAGTAGCTTCGCGTGCACCGCGACGCGGTTCGGATCCTTGCCGAGCGATTCTTTCAGGATTTCTTCGGCCTGCGCATCGCGGCCGTACGCCATATAGACGTCCGCCTCGGCGATCGGGTCGACCTCGTCGCTCTCTGCCGGCGCTACACTTCCCCCGCTGACCGAGGCCATCGACGCCTCTGCCACCGCGGGCGACGGCGGCGTATCAACGCCCTGCGGCGTCGCCGGCGCGAATACGGAAGACGCGCCGGCACCCGTCGCCGCGCCGAGCACGCTATCCTGGAACTGCGTCTGCGACGCCTTCTTCTTGCGCCAGGCCCAGGCGCCATAGCCGCCCAGCAGCAGCACCACCGCACCCAGCCCGCCCAGGGCGATCGGGTCTTCGATGAACTCCTCGACGAAGCTCTTCTCAGGCGCAGCGGGCTTGCCCGGCGTTGAAGCAGGGGGCGCCTTCTTCATCGCCTTTTCGGGCGCTTTGTCCGTCGCTTTCTCGGCAGCTTTCTCCGGTGCCTTCTCGGGCGCCTTTTCCGCAGCTTTCTCGGCAGCCTTCTCCGGTGCTTTGGCCGGCTCCGGCGCCTTCGCTACCGTTGCCGGCGCTGAAACCGGTGCAGGGGGCGGGGTCGCAGGTTTCGCTGCCGCCTTCCTCTCCAACTCCGCCATCTGCTGGTTCTTCATCTCGACCAGCTTCTGTAGGTCGGCGACGTTTTTTTCGAGGTCGCTGACGCGCGACTGCGATTCCTTAAGGGCGCGCTCGCGCGCGACCCGGTCGTCGTCGCGCGCCGCGCGCGCGGGCGCCGCACCGGGCTTTACCGGATCCGCCTTGGAGAGTTTCAGCTGGTCTTTCTGCTCGGCCGGCGCGGGCACCTCGGGTTTCGCCGTAACGCGTCCGGTGACTTCACGCTCGCGTACAGGTGCGGCGGGGGCGGCTGCAACCGCCGCGCCAAGCTTGCGCTTGTAGTCTGAGAAATCCGACATGTGCGACTGCACCAGCTGGTTGGCTTCCGCCGCATCGATGGCGGCCAACGCCTCGCGGTCCGGCACATTGAGAATTCGCCCCGCCCTGACCAGGTTGATGTTGCCGCGGATGAATGCGTCCTGATTGGTGCGGTACAGCGCGATCAGCATCTGGTTGAGCGTCACGCCATCTGGCTTATTCCTGCGCGCGATGGCGCCCAGGGTGTCGCCTTTCTTCACTTCTTCCTGCCTGGCGCCGGCGGCCACGGGCGCAGCGGAAATGGAGCGCGCTTCGGCGCGCGGCACGGGCTTGGTCGGCGCCGGGACTGCAACCGGCGCGGGCTTCGGCTCCGGTGCCGCGACAGGAGCAGCGGCGACCGGCTTCGGTCCCCGATACTCGGGCGGGTCGAGCAGGAACGTGTACTCGCGCACCAGGCGCCCGGTGGCCCATTGCAATTCAACCAGGAGATCCAGGAACGGCTCATTGACTGGTTGCACGGTAATCAGGCGGATGACCGGCCGGTTGCCGCGCTTTTCGATTGAAAACTGCAGGCCGACCAGCGCCGAACTCAACTCGATGCCGGCCTGGCGGAAAGCCTCCGGCGAGGCGAGGCGCGCTGTCAGCGAGTCTTCCTCGCCGGACTGCAGCGAGACGATCTCGATTTCGGCATTGAGCGGTTGGCCCAAGGCGGAATTGACAGTAAATCTGCCAAGTCCGGCCGAATAGACCAGTAGCGGCGCGCAAAGCAACGCCGCCATGACAATACGAATACCGGTGACTGTTTTACCCACTGAGCGCACCCTGAGTCGTTCTTCCGGGAATGAGTACCATAACATCATGGCGTTAGCCCCGCAACCTGAGAGACCTTCTCGATTTTGCTGCGCTAGCGCCTTGGAAGGCAAGGAAATTCCCCTCGTCGCCCCGGCGCCTAACGCACCCCCGCATCCAGCAAAATCCGCACCATCCGCCGCAGCGGCTCGGCGGCGCCCCAAAGCAACTGGTCGCCGACCGTAAAAGCGGCGAGATATTCACCGCCCATCGGCAGCTTGCGCAAACGCCCGATCGGCACAGAAAGCTTGCCGCTCACGGCGGCCGGCGTCAGTTCCGCCAGCGACTCCTCGCGCCGGTTGGGCACCACCTTCACCCAGTCATGCGCCTCAGCAAGCATGCCTTCGATCTCCCCTAACGGCACATCGCGCTTCAGCTTTACCGTCATCGCCTGGCTGTGGCAGCGCATCGCGCCAACGCGCACACAGATGCCATCGATCGGAATCGGCCGCTCGCTGCGACCGAGGATCTTGTTGCCCTCGGCCTGCGCTTTCCACTCCTCGCGGCTCTGGCCATTGCCAAGGTCACTGTCGACCCACGGCAGCAGGCTCGCCGCCAGCGGGTAGCCGATCACGTTCTTCGGCAGCGCGCCATTGCGCATCGCCGCGGTGACGCGCCTGTCAATATCCAGCGCGCTCGAGGCCGGATCGTCCAGCGCCGGCTTGGCCACCTCGCCGAGATGTCCCATCTGCTGCGCCAGTTCCCGCATGCTCGCGGCGCCCGCGCCGGACGCGGCCTGGTAGGTCATGCAGGTCATCCATTCAACCAGGTCGCGTTGCAGCAGGCCGGCCAGACCCATCAGCATCAGGCTCACCGTGCAGTTGCCGCCGATGAAATCCTTGGCGCCACGCGAAAGGCCGTCCTTGATCTGCGCCATGTTGACCGGATCGAGGACGATCACCGCGTCGTCCTTCATGCGCAGCGCGCTCGCGGCGTCGATCCAGTAGCCGGTCCACCCCGCGGCGCGCAGTTGCGGGTGAATCTCGCTGGTGTAATCGCCGCCCTGGCAGGAGATGATCACCGGCAGCTTCTTCAGCACGCCGATGTCGGTGGCGCTGGAGACCGGCCCGGTATCCCTGCCGATGTCAGGCCCCTTGCCGCCCGCTTGGGAAGTGGAAAAGAAAACCGGCTCGACGTGGCCGAAGTCCTTCTCCTCACGCATCCTCTGTACGAGGACCGATCCCACCATGCCGCGCCAACCGACGATGCCGACTCTCAACATGACCGCATTCCCGCGCATTTTCCGCGCATTTTCAGATTCACAGCCGTTCCGCGACCGCGGACGCCATCTCCGCGGTGCTGACCTTCCTCGTGCCCGCAGTATATATGTCCGCGGTCCGGTAGCCGTCACGCAACGTCTTCTTCACCGCAGCCTCGAGCCGGTCCGCCGCCACGGCCTGAGCGAGCGAGTAGCGCAG
>JBCKKZ010000050.1:0-11434 GCA_038904015.1 Burkholderiales bacterium
CCAGAATCCCGCGGGATCGGTATCGAATGGAAGCGCGAGCGCTCCGATGCGCGCCGCAGACCGGGCCGGGTCTTTCAGGAGCTGCGGCTCCAGGGAGACCGCCTGGTTCTCCTGCAGCCAGTGCTCGATCCCGCTCATCGGAGCGTCCTCAAGCGCCCGGCTTGACGGTCTCGACCACCGGGCGCCATTTCTTCAGGTCGCGCGCGATGATCTGGCGGAAGTCCTCGGGACCGACGTCGGCGGGCTCGAGGCCCAGGTTGACGAACTGCTTCATTACCTCGGGCTGCCCCATCGCGAGCCTGACCGATTTATGCAGGCGCTCGATGACGGCCTTCGGCGTCCCGGCCGGCGCGAGCACGCCGAACCAGGCATTGGAGTCGAATCCGGGCAGCAGCGTCTCGGCGATGGTCGGAACGTCGGGAAACGCCGCGATCCGGGCGGCCGACAGGGCCGCGATCGGCTTCACCGCCCCCGAGGCGATGTGCCCCTTGAGCGGCGACACCTGCCAGATCATCACCGGGACCACGCCGGCGATCACGTCGGTGAGCGCCTGCGAGCCGGACTTGTACGGCACGTGGGTGAAGGGCACGCCGAGCTGGAGGCGCATCAGCTCGCCGGCAAGGTGGGCGGTGGTGCCGGCACCGGGCGAGGTGAAGTTGAGGTTCCCCATCTTCTTCGCGTATTGAACGAGCTCCGCAACGTTCGATACCGGAACGGACTTGTTGACCACCAGCATGTTGGGCACGTTGGCGATGAGCGCGATCGGCTCGAAGTCCTTGACCGGATCGTACGCGGCGCTCGGAAACATGATCGAGGCGATGCCGTGGCTTGCGATCGTGCCGAGCACCAGGGTGTGCCCGTCGTTCTTCGCGCGTGCCGCAGCGGCGGCTCCGATCGTGCCGCCGGCGCCCGGACGGTTGTCCACCACCACCGCTCTGCCGAGGTCCTTTCCGATCGTGTCGCTGAGCAGCCGCGCGATGATGTCGGCGGTGGTTCCGGCGCCGAACGGCACGATGAACTGGATGTTCTGCGAAGGATACGGCTGCGGCTGGGCAACCGCGGATTGAATCGCCCCCAGCGCGAGGCACAGGAAGATCAGGACTCTCATGGCTTGTTCCTTTCCAAGAACCGTAGAAGAACCTTCGTGAATGCGTCGGGCTGCTCGACGTTCGAAATGTGCGCCGCGCTCGCAATGACCGCGAGCTCGGAATTCGGCAGATTCTCGTGGATCGCCCGCGCCATGGCGACCGGGGTGCCGGGGTCCTGCTCGCCCACGATGACCAGCGCGGGCAGCTCCAGCGTCTTCAATCGAGCCGTCACGTCGATGCGGACCAGCGCCTGCGAGCAGCCTGCGTAGCCCTCCACCGGGGTGCCGGAGATCAGCGCGGCAAAGCGCTTCACCGCGTCGGGCCGCGCGTGCCTGAACGGTTCGGTAAACCAGCGCGAAAGAGTCGACTCGACCAGCGCCCCCATGCCCTGCGCACGGGCGATGCGGATGCGCTCGTCCCAGACCGGTACGGCCTCCGGCGGGTAGGAGCTCGTCGTGTCGCAAAGGACCAGCGTGCGGAAGATGCCCGGATACCTGAGCGCGCAGGTCTGGCCGATCATCCCGCCCATCGACAGCCCGGCGAAATGCGGCCGCCGGATTCCCATCACGTCGAGGAAGGCTTTCAGGTCGTCGGCGAGCAGGTCGAGCGTATAGGGCGCCTTGGTCGCCGCCGACCCGCCGTGTCCCCGCGTGTCGTAGCGGATCACCCGGCATGACCTGGCGAGCGGGGTAACCTGCTCCTCCCACATCGACCCGTCGCAGGCAAGCGAGTGCGACAGCACGACGTCCGGCCCCTGTCCATCGATGGCGTAGCGCATTTCGATGCCGTTTGCGCGGACCGTGAGCATGTCAGCCCGCCTTCCGGGCGGCGCGGATCAGCTCGAAGATCGCGTTGGGCGAGAGCGGCAGCGTCGTCACCCGGATGCCGAGCGGCGCGAGCGCGTCCTCCACCGCGTTGGCGATCGCGGCGCCGACGGCTACCGTGCCGCCCTCGCCCGCCCCTTTCAACCCCAGCGCGTTGTGTGGCGACGGCGCCTCCTGCATGAGCAGGACCTCCACGCTGGAGGGCATCTCGACCGAAGTGGGCAGCAGGTAGTCCATGAACGAGCCGGTCAGGAGCTGCGCTTTGTCGGAATAGACGAGCTCCTCGAGCAGCGCGCCGCCGAGCCCCTGCGCAAACCCTCCCACGAGCTGCCCCTCCACGAGCATCGGATTGACCGCGACACCGATGTCGTAAGCGATCAGGTATTTGCGCACCTTGACCACGCCGAGCTCGGCATCGACGTCCACGACGGCGACGTGCACGCCGTACGGATGCGCCGTTTCCTTCACCACGTAGTACGCAGATATATCGAGCCCGGGCTCCATTCCCGCCGGCATCGGCTGCCCGGGCAGCGCCGCCCGCGCCAGCTCGCGGAAGCTCATCGACAAATCGGTGCCCGGCAGGACCACCGCGCCGTCGCGAAGCTCCAGCTCTTCGGCGCTCACCTCCATCCGGTGGGCGGCCAGGCGCACCAGCTTGTCCCGCACCTTCCCCGCCGCATCCCAGAGCGCGCTGCCGCCGGTTACCGTGCCGCGGCTGCCGTAGGCCCCGGCACCCTGCGGAATCTCGGCCGTGTCCCCATGCCGGACGATGATCTTCTCCGGAGGGACCCCGAGCTGCTCCGCGCAGATCTGCGCGAGCACCGTTTCCATGCCCTGCCCGACCGAGGTCACGCCGGAGTAGATCGCCACCGCACCGGAGCCGTCGATCCTCACGCGCGCGGTTTCCCACGGGCCGACGCCGGTCTTCTCAACGAAGGGCGCGAGGCCGATGCCCATGAATCGGCCCTTCGCGCGCGCTTCGGCCTGCTCGGCCCGCAACGCCTCGTAGCCCGCGCGCTCGAGCGCCTGGCCGAACAGGCGCGGGTAATCGCCGCTGTCGTAGATCACGTCGTGGCCGAAGGCCTTCGTGCCCACGTTGTAGGGCATCTCCTGCGGCTGCACGAAATTCCTGCGGCGCACTTCCGCCGGATCGAGCTTCAACTCCCGCGCGACGAGATCGATCGTGCGCTCCCGCACGAAGGCCGCCTCATAGCGCCCCGGACCGCGATAGGAGCCGGTGGGCGTCTTCGTCGTCATCACGCAATCGACCTCGGCGAGGAAGTTGCGGATGCGGTACGGGCCCGGAACGAAGGCCGCCGCGCGCTCGGGGGCCACGAAGCCGTTGGTGCGCACGTAGGCGCCCATGTCGTGGACCGCGCGCGTCAGCATCGCCTCGATGGTCCCGTCGCGGCGCACGCCGACCTCGACGTAGTGCACCTGCTCGCGCGAATGATTCGTGGCCATCATGTGCTCGAGCCGGTCCTCGATCCACTGCACCGGCCTGCCGAGCGCGATGGCCGCCCAGGGAACGAGGAAGTCCTCGGGATAGAACTCGCCGCGCACGCCGAAGCCGCCGCCGACGTCGGTCTCGATCATCCGCACGCTGGTTTCCGGGCGACCGAGGAGGTCGGCGAGGATCTGGCGGTTGAAATGCGGCACCTTCGCCGCGCCCCACACGCTGAGCGTGTCCGTGCCGCGGTCGTACGCAGCGAGCAGCCCGCGGGTCTCCATCGGGATCCCGGTGTGGCGCTGGATCCGGAAGCGCTCCTTGAGCCGGACCGGCGCGCGCGCGAGCGCGCCCTCGGGATCTCCGACGCGCATGACGATGTGCTCGGCAACGTTGCCGCCGAGCGAGGCATGGAGGACCGCCGCGCCGGCGCTGCGGCCGAGCTCCAGGTCGGCGACCGGGGGCAGCGCGTCGAGCGAGACGTCGATCAGCTCCAGCGCATCCTCGGCGATGTACCGGTCGGCGGCCACGACCAGCGCGACCGGCTCGCCGACATAGCGCACCCGGTCGGAAGCGAGCGGCTTCTGGAAGCATTTCTGCAGCGCTTCGCGCGGCGCTAGGCGCATCGGGATCCCGCCGACCCCGCCGAGGTCGCGCGCGGTGAAAACGGCAAGCACTCCCGGCAGCGCGCGCGCCCGGCTCGTGTCGATCTCCAGGATGCGCGCGTGCGCCTCCTGGCTGCGCAGGACCGCGGCGCTCGCCATGCCGGGAAAACGCACGTCTGCGACATACTTGCCCGTGCCTGTGAGCAGGCGCCGGTCCTCCAGCCGCAGCTGGTTGATCCCGATGTATCGAGCCTTTCTCACTTGCCCGCCATCCGTGCCGCGGCCATCTGGACCGCGCGCACGATGTTCTGGTAGCCGGTGCAGCGGCACAGGTTGCCCGAGAGCGCGACCCGGATCTGCTCCTCGGTGGGCGCCGGGGTCTCGGACAGGAAGGCCAACATGCTCATCAGGATTCCCGGCGTGCAGAACCCGCACTGCAGGGCATGGCATTCGTGGAAGCTCTGCTGCAGCGCATGGAGCCGCTCGCCGTCGGCCAAGCTTTCGACGGTCGCAATGCTCGCGCCTTCGGCCTGTACCGCGAAGAGAAGGCAGGAGCGCACGGCCTCGCCGTCCATGACGATGGTGCACGCGCCGCAGACACCATGCTCGCAGCCTACGTGCGTGCCGGTGAGCCCGAGGTCCTCGCGCAGGAAATCGACGAGCAGCTTGCGCGCAGGCGCCTCGCCCTCGCGGGGCTGGCCGTTGACCTGCAGCCTGATCACGCGTTGACTCATTCCTGGGCCTGCATCCTTGCGCGCGACGCCGCCTGCTCCAGAGCGCGCGCCGCGAGGACGCGGGCGGCTTGCCTGCGATAGTCCGAGGACGCGTGGAGATCCGACTGCGGATCCAGCTCGGTGGCAATCAACCGGCTCGCTTGCGCCGCGTCGCCCGGGGACAGCGTGGTGCCGATCAGGGAGGCCTGCGCCGCGGCGCTCTGGAAAGGCACGCCGTGCACGCCCGCCAGGACCAGCTTCGCCGCCTCGCAGCGCCCGTTCTTGTCGAGCCGCACCCAGGCCGCCACCGCGGCGAGGGCGAAGTCGCCGTGGCGCCGGCTCACTTCGAGGAACGCCGAACCGGTCTGCGGCGCCTGGACCGGCAGGCGGATCTCGGTCAGGAGCTCGTCCGGCTCCAGGGCGGTGGTGAGATATGCGACATGGAAATCATCGGCCTTCACGGCACGCTCGCCGCGGACGCTGCGCAGGATCAGCGTCCCGCCGAGCGCGGTAACCACCGCCGGAAGCTCGGCGGCCGGGTCGGCGTGGGACAGCGAGCCGCCGATGGTTCCGCGGTTGCGGATCTGGAAATGCGCGATGAACGGCATTGCCTCGTGCAGCAGCGGGCACTTCTCGCGTACCAGCGCGGAGCGCTCGATCGCGCGCTGCCGCGTGCGCGCGCCGATCGCGAGCTCCTCGCCCTTCATCTCGATGAAGGAAAGCCCTGCGGCCGCGTTGATGTCGATGAGGCAGCCCGGGCGCAGCAGCCGCAGGTTCAGCATCGGAACGAGGCTCTGCCCGCCGGCGAGTATCTTCGCCGCGTCGCCGTGCTCGCCGAGGAGCCCTATCGCCTCTTCCGGCGTGCGCGGATCGAAGTACTCGAAGGCGGGCGGCTTCATCTCACTCCCTGCTCCCCCTAGATCGTCTTGATCTGGCCGCCGTCGACGGTCAGGACCGAGCCGCAGCAATAGGAGGCGCGCTCGGAGGCGAGAAAGACGATGGCGTTCGCGAGCTCCACCGCCTCGGCAAAACGTCCGAGGGTGATGGTCTTCAGGTCGTACTCGACGCCGTTGCCCATCAGGTACTTGAGGCGCGCGGTGTTGACCGTGCCGGGGTTGACCGCGTTCACCAGCACGCCGTTCGGCCCGCCGAGCTCGGCCATCGCGCGCGTGAAGTTGAGCAGGCCGGCGTTCGCCACGCCAGCCGGCATGGCGTGCGCTTCCGGGAGCAGCGCGTGGGTGCCGATCACGTTGACGATCCTACCCCACTTCTGCTTCTCCATGTAGGGATAGACCGCGCGCGCGGTGCGGATCTGCCCCATGAGCTTGAGCGCGAGGCTCTGCTCCCAGTCGGCGTCGGTCAGCTTCAGGAAATGCCCGGCCTTCGCCGCGCCGACGGAGTTGACCAGGATGTCGACCTTGCCGTGGCGGTCGATCACGCGCTTGACCAGGTTCTGCACGTCGGCTTCCTTCGTGCAATCGGCCGGCACGGCGAGAACGTCCACGCCGGTCTCGGCGCGGATCCGGGCGGCCGATTCGGCCAGCTCCTTCTCGCGTCGCGCGCTGATCACTATGTGCGCGCCCTCCTGCGCGAGCAGCGTGGCGGTGGCGCCTCCAATACCCATGCTGCCGCCTGTAACCAGCGCCACCCTGCCCTTGATTCCCATGTCCATTTCTAGCTCTCCGGTTTCACTCAAAAACGAAAAAGTCGCCTGGGGTTCCGCTCGCCGATGAGGTCCATCTCTTCCGCGCTGAACCCCGCGGAGCGCAGGCTCGCGAGCGGGTCGTGATCCGCCGGCGGGAAGGAGTCGTCGGTGCCGATCACCATCCGCTCCACGCCGACGGTGTCGGCGAGAAATTGCAGCGCTCTCGGGTTGTGCAGGATGGTGTCGTAGTGCATCCGTTTCAGGTACGACGACGGGCGCTCGCGCGCGACGCTCCCGGTGGCTTTTCCGTCCATGCGGGAATGCAGGCAGTCGAAGCGGCCGGCGAGGTAGGGAAACGTCCCGCCGCCGTGCGACAGGATGAGCCTCAGCGCCGGAAAGCGGTCGAGCACTCCGCTGGAGATCAGCGAGCCTGCGGCGAGCGTCGTGTCGAACGTGTATTGCGCGATCGGGTTCAAGGCGAATTTCCGGGTACGCGGCATCGGGTCGGGCTGCGCCGGGTGGATGAACACCGGCACGTCGAGCTCCACCGCGGCGGCCCAGTACTCGTCGAGATCCAGCTCGCCGAGGTTGTCGCCTTCCACGTTCGCCGCCACCACGCCGCCGACCGCGCCTTCCTGGCGCACGCTGGTCTCGAGCTCGCGCGCAGCCGCGCCGGCATCCGGCAGCGCGCCGGAGGCGAGCCAGGAGAAATGTGCGCGCTCCTGTGCGCACCACTGGGCGAGCGAAGCGTTGAGCAGGCGATGCCACGCCGCGCCCTTAGGCGACGCCAGCGCATAGCCGAAGATGTCCGTCCAGATCGAAAGCACCTGACGGGTGATGCCTTGCCGGCGCATGTTCTCCAGCCGGCGCGCCGGCTCTTCCACCAGCCGCGGGAAAAATGGCCGGACCTGGAGTCCGTAGGCGAAGCGCAGGCATTGCTCGCATGCCGGAGGATTGCCGAGCACCGAAACGCCGAGCTCGACCTCGCGGTTACGCACCGCCTCTAGGATGCTCGGGGGTACGTAATGGGCGTGTACGTCGATTGGCACCTCGCAATATTATTAATAATCGGATCGGTTGGCAAGCTTTTTAGAGATCCAGATGCTCTGTATCTGGGCATGTCGCGGGTATGTCGCGGGTATTGACGGATCGTCGGACTATTGATAATCTTCAGTCAGCATGAAGCTGCTCCCTGAACAGATCGCCACGACGCTGAGCGAGCGCGTGGTGCAGGGCGCCTATCCGCCGGGAGAGCGGCTGATCGAGGCCGCGTTGAGCGCCGAATTCGGCGTCAGCCACGGCCCGATCCGCGATGCGCTGCGGATCCTGCAAGGCTACGGGCTGGTGACCATCCATCCCCACCGTGGTGCACACATCACGCAATACTCGGTTCCCGAAGTCCGCGAGCTCTACCAGGTGCGGGCGGCGCTCGTCAGCATCCGGGCGAGATGGATCGCGGAAGACCCGCAGCGCGCGCGCATCCTCGAGCAGGTTCAGGCGCGGATCGCGCGCCTGTCCGCGCTCGCCGACGATCCGGCGCAGGCGGAAGCTTTCGTCGCGGAAAGCCTGCAGGTGAACAATCTCCTCACCGAATCGCTGCCGAACCGGTGGCTGCGCTCGATGATCGAGGGGTTGACGCTGCAGACGAGCCGCTACAGCCGGCTCGCGCTGCTCGCCAGCCAGGAGCGGCGCCAGGAGTCGGCGTACCTGTGGCGCCTGCTCCACGAGGCGATGGCCTCGGGGGACGGCGATCTCGCGGAAAAAGTCGCCGGCACGCTGTCGCTGACGGCTCGCGACGCGGCCATCAAGTATCTGGAGCATCATGAAGCCCGCAGCTTGAAACTGGCCGGAGGCCGGAGATGAACATGCTGTCCGAACCCCTGCGCTGCCAGGCGGCATGGCATGCAAAAGACCTGCAGTCGAGCGCGCAGTGGGTCTACGAGCTCACCGCGGCCGACATCGCGGAGCTCGACGCCGCCCTCGCTGAGACCAGGCAGCAGAACGTCGGCGTCCCCGCAATCCGCAAGGAGCACTTTCCCATTCCGCATTTCGGCAAGACCCTGCTCCGGTTCAAGCAGGAGCTCGAAGAAGGCCGCGGCATCGTGCTGGTGCGCGGCCTGCCCATGGACCGCTACAGTAAGCAGGACGCTGGCACGATCTTCTGGGGCATGGGCGCGCATCTGGGGCGCGCCGTCGCGCAGAACGCCTACGGCGACGTGCTGGGGCACGTGCGCGATCTCGGGAAGGACTGGACCAAGGACATGAGCGCACGCGGCTACCAGACCACGATGCACCAGCCGTTCCACAACGATTCCTGCGACGTCGTCGGCCTGCTGTGCCTGCGCCCGGCGAAGCACGGCGGGCTCTCGAGCATCGTGAGCTCGGTATCCATCCACAATGAGATGATCGCCGCGCGCCCCGATCTCTCGCGCCTCTTCTACAAGCGCTGGTACGTGGATCGGCGCGGCGAGCAGGCCGAGGGCGACACGCCCTACTACATCACCTCGGTGTTCAACTATCACAACGGCCGGCTCTTCAACCGCTTCAACCGGATGTACATCGAGTCGGCGCAGCGCTTTCCCGAGGTGCCGCGCCTCACCGCGCAGCAGAAGGAGGCGCTCGACCTGTTCGACGAGCTGTGCCTGCGCCTGCGCTACGACATGGACTTCCGCCCGGGCGACATGCAGTTCCTGAACAACTACATCACGCTGCACTCGCGCACCGGCTACGAGGACCATCCCGAGCCCGACCGCAAGCGGCACCTCCTGCGCCTGTGGCTGTTCACGCCAGGGCTCACGGACATCCCGGAAGTCCTGGGCATGCGCTACCGCGACATGGACGCCTGGCAGAAGAACCCGCGGCCGCCGATCTACAAGTTCGAAGACGTCATGAACGTGTCCACGCACTGATATGGAGGCGGTGCTCAAGGCGATCGACTCGGACGAGCTCTGCGATCTCGCCGTGCGCCTCGGAAGCATCAACAGCCCGCCGGGGTCCGAGGGCGGCGCGGCGGATTTCGTGCACGAATGGCTCAAGGCGCAGGGCATTGCCGCGCGCACCCTCGAGCTGAGCCCTGAGCGCCGCAATGTCGTCGGCCGGCTGAAGGGCAGCGGCAAGGGCCTCCACCTGCTCTTCAACAGCCACCTCGATACCGACCGCCGCGGGCCGCTCGCTTGGTGGACCGCGGGCGATTCCGGCATGGAGCCGGAGGTGGCGCGACTGGTGGACGAGAAAGTCATCGGCAAGGCGATCGTCAACGACCGCGGGCCGATGGCGTGCTGGCTGATCGCGGCGGCGGCGCTGAAGCGAAGCGGCGTACGGCTGAGAGGCGACCTCGTGCTCACCGCGGTGTGCGGGGAGATCGGCATGGCTCCGGTGGACGAGTTCCAGGGCGCAGGCTTTCTCGGCAAAGGCGTCGGCACGCGCATGGTGGTGGATGCGGGCGTCATCGCCGACTACGCGGTCGTGGCGGAATCCACCGACTGGGCCATCTCCGAGATAGAATGCGGGTGCGCGTATTTCCGGATCCTCGTCAAGGGCACGTCGGTGTACACGCCCTGGCACGAGCGGGGCGAGACGCTGGCCGAGCATCCGAATGCCACGATCAAGGCTTCCGCGCTCGCGCTGGAAGTCGACAAATGGGCGAGAGACTACGAGCGCACGCGCAGCTTCAGGTTCCGGGACAGCATGGTGATTCCCAAGGCCTCGATAGGCGCGATGCGCTCCGGCGCGCCGTACAGCCCGAACCGCACGGCCGCCAATGCGGCGCTCTACGTCGACGTGCGCCTGGCGCCCGGCGCCGACGCGCTCGGGATCCAGGAAGAGCTTTGCGGTCTCGCGGCGAAGCTCGGCGTGGAGGCAGACGTCGAGATGTACCTCTATCGGCGCGGCTATGAATCCATGGGAGCCGAAGTGCTGGTGAGTTCGGCCAGGGCGGCGTGCCGCAGCGTCACGAAGAAGGATCCGCCGCCCGCGCCGACGGGCTACGTGAGCATGTGGCGCGACCGCAACATCTTCACCGAGGTGGGCATTCCGGCGATCTCCTTCGGGCCTCCGCGCAGCGGCGGCCACGATGCCAAGGGGCCGTACGGCCTGTACCTCGACAGGCGTGACATGCTGGCGGCCGCGCAGATCTACGCGCTGCTCGCGCTCGATATCTGCAATCGCGAACGCAACTGAAAGGAACCACTGCATGCGAAGAGTCGTGATTACCTCGATCGGCATCGCGCTCGCCGGCGCGCTGTCGTTGGCGGCCCATGCGCAGACCGCGACCAGGGCTATCGTGCCGTTCGCGTCGGGCGGGCCGTCGGACTCGGCCGGCCGCATCGTCGCGCAGCGCTATAACGAGCTGTTCCCGGCGGAAACCGTCGTCGTCGAGAACCGGCCCGGAGCGAACGGGCTGATCGGCGCCCGCGCCGTTGCGCAAGCCGCTCCCGACGGCAGGACATGGCTCTTCGCCGACGGAGCGCTGGTGACGGTCAACCCGTCCCTCTATCCCAAGGACCCGGATTTCGATGCCGAGCGCGACCTCAAAGTGGTGGCGATCGTCGGGCTGCAGCCCTCCCTCCTGGTGGTGAATCCCGCCGGACCGAAGACGCTGAAGGAGTTCGTCGAGCTCGCGAAGAAGCAGGAAGTCACCTACGCGTCGGCTGGCGTCGGGTCCACCGGGCACCTCACCATGGCGTACTTTGGAACCGTCGCGGGCCTGAAGCTGATTCACGTGCCGTACAAGGGCGCGGCACCGGCGATGATCGACCTGATCGGCGGCCAGGTGCAATCCGCGTTCAATCTCATCTCCGGCCCGCTCGCCCACGTGCGCTCGGGCAAGCTCCTGGCCCTCGCCGTTTCCAGCGCGCGGCCCGTGGCGGAGTTGCCCAACGTGCCCACGGTGAAGGAGTCGGGGTATCCGGAATTCGAAGTTCAATCGGGCCTGTTCGTCATGGTGCCGTCGAAGACGCCGCCCGAGGCAACGAGGGCCCTGGAGGAAAGGCTGCAGAAGGTCGTCGGCGACGAGCGCGTGCACGAGCGCCTGCGCGCCCTCGCCATCGAGCCGGCGCGAATGTCTGCCGCCGAAGCGACGCGGTGGCTGGCCGCGGACCAGGCACGCTGGTC
>JBCKKZ010000051.1:0-10741 GCA_038904015.1 Burkholderiales bacterium
CTTATGGAAACAATATTTCATCACAAGCGGTAACAAACTTCTCCATTGATTGGACTTCTCTCGTAACTTTTCTCTGATCGAAGATCCGTAACTTACCGCTCTTCATGAAATCGCCATCATGAACGATTTGATGCCTCCTTCTCACGAGCCGCTCAACAGTCTTGACCAAGGTTTTCCTTTTAGTCTTTGCTTCGGCAAACGTTGAAATGTGCTTGAAGCCGTAAGCCAGAAAAAGACAATCGATCTTCTCGACGCTCTGCGTTACGTATCTTTCCAATTGATTTTCTAAAGTACTTTTGATGCGGCCGTATGGATCCTTTTTGTTCAGTAATTCCAAGGCTTCAGCCAGTCCAAATCCTGCGCCCTCAAGTTTCTTGATGAGATCCTTCGTGGATTTCTTTGACCGTAGGAAGGGGATCAGTTTCTCAATGAAAGCCTCGGTAAAATAACTATCCATCGCAGCGACTGCGAGTACGACGCTGGCGCGACCGAGATCGTCGTAGTCTGATAGATCACCGGCACCGACGATTATCTGATTTTCTATTAGCCCATTCCGAAGATTAGCCATAAGCCACGCGCGATGGACGGTCTTCCCGAATTTGGAGTGTGCGTTGCTCCTACTCACAATCTGTCCAATGAGTTCTAACGAGACTGTTCATTGGGATTCAACTGCTCATCGGACAATTCTCAACGCTCACCTTTTATGATTTCCTCGCGGCAGCGCATTGCGTTTAGCACTGGCTCTTTGGGCAGAATAGACGAAGGGAAAGGACATGCGACATCAGCCCGTTGTCTACGACCATAAAGCTCTTGCTTAGATATTCCGAGACTCTTTGCGCGTTCGGAGTCAAGATGGTCTTCGACTGCAGGATCTATCCCCGAGATGTACAGGCGTTCGACCTCATCGTAGGATATCCACCGAATAGAGCCAGGGGATACTGTGTTCATTGCGGTAAGAAGTGCCGCTGGAACATTCATAGCACGCAGATAGGCTTGAATCTGACTGTTAAGCTGATCGTATCGACGCTGCGATTCCGCAATCGAAACAGAGCGGTCAACTGAAAACGGTCGATGCAATCCGATTCGGCCGAGAACTATTCGAGTAGCTCCGCCGACCAAGAGCAATACGCATGCGCTCGCGCACTGCGAACCTTCAAGGACTGAATTTACTACGTCATTATCGCGCGCAAGCTGTCCTGTTCTCAGCGCAGCCTGAATGTCGCCTCCTCCACTGTTGAGGTACACCATGACTGGCCCCGAGCAACCGTTGGTGCGCAGTGAACGTATCGCGCGCTCAAATCCACGCGGGGTACTCGAATCAATTTCACCCGAGATATCGACAGCGCAGAACGGGCTTATGCTGGTCTTTATATCAGCGGCACGGATACCCGGCACGTAAGTCAAAAGGGCTAAAGCTAGCAGCAAACCTAAACGTTCCATCGGCGTCCCTCGCTATTGCGGTGCCATCACAGCGTTCTGAGTGAACTAATGCAATGCCGGGCGCGAATCTGCTGCATGGCACGACCGGGGCGCAATAACCTCGCAGCCATGGATGGACCGAATTCCGCATGCATTCTGGCACTTGGCGTCATATGCTGTATATATTAACAGTATTAAAAACCCGTGAAAAGCGGCATTTCATTTCATCCGCCCCGGCCTGCCTCGCTGCTACCGCCCGGCGATCTCGCTCTGACTATGGTTCCTCAACAATGGGTACCCGTGGCGCCAGCGCGCAGAGGATCTCGTAGCTCACGGTGCCGGTCGATGCGGCGACTTCGTCGCAGGGCAGCCCTTCGCCCCACAGCGTGGCCGGCGTGCCGACGTAGGCCTCGGGGATGTCGCTGATGTTCACGCAGATCATGTCCATCGAAACGCGTCCCACGGTGCGCGCGCTGCCCGGCGACCAGCACCGGTGTGCCGCTGGGCGCCTGGCGCGGGTAGCCGTCGGCGTAGCCGCAGGCGACGATGCCGATGGTCATCTCCTGCCCCGCCTGGTAGCCCAGCCCGTAGCCGACGATCGCCTTGCCGATCAGTGACCGACCGAAGGCCGGTCCGCTGCATCGGCTTGTTGGGCAGCACGATCTCGGAGGCGCTTCAAGAATGGATCAGGGATTTCCTGCGAGGAGAGCCACTTCAACTCCTCCTCCAATGTCATGCCTTCGATCTTTGCCGAGAGCTTGTCTCGGGCCGATCGCATCATCGCAACCGCGTCGAACTTCTTCTCGGTCTTACTCATTTGACAATACCTCTCGTGGCGTCCGGATCTCGATCATTGGGTAACCCATGCGCAGGTTCACGGAGTTGTAGCCGTGGATCCGCTGCAGGTTGACGATGTGCTTGAAGTTCCAGCTCACCAGCACGTCAACGCGGCCAACGGTCGCAATGGCGATGTGCTGGGCGTCGGCCCGCATCTTGGCTGTGAGCACGCCTGCGGCAACGTATGCCTCTGCAAGCTCCTTCGCCTCGGCATCAAGCTGAAGCGTCTCGATGTGCGCCTCGGGCACGGAGGCAAGTCGCCTGCGGACCTCGGCTGGCGCCGCGGCCAGCTCCTGTACCGTGAGGCCGGACAGGACGAGGACGAGATCACCTCTGATGAAGCCCTCCATGAGCCGGACGGAGTGCTCGGCGAACTCTTCGTCCTCGCAACCACCCAGGACCGAGGTGTCCGTGTAGATCCGCACTTTCATGGTCGCATCCTATCCGAGGGCATCGTCTTCAGGCTGCGTCCTGCCTCGCGTCCTGTCGTCCCTGCCTGCCCAACGCAACCTCGGGCGCGAATCTGCTGCATAGCATGGCCGGGTGCGCCTTGATCCGGCGGACATGGATGATCTGGAAATTGCTTGCATTCTGGCCACCTGGTGTCATATGCTGTATATATTAACAGTATTAAAAACCCGTGGAAAGCGGCGCTTCATTTCATCCGCCTCGGCCTGCCCCCGCTGCTGCCGCCCGGCGATTTCGCTCGGGCCGGCGCATTCCAGAAACAGTTCCACAGCCTCCTTCAGATTGGCCGTCGCCTCGATAAGCGGTTAGGTCGCTTTCCGCGCACGGCGGGGTAATTGCTTGTTGACGTACTCTCGGAGAATGCCGTCCATTCGCGACTGCCAACCTTCGCCGGTACTGCGGAAGTACTCGACGACCTCGGGGCTGTAGCGAACCGAGACCAACATTTTCTTGTTCTCCGACTTTGGTCGCCCCCGTATCGACTTCAACGGCACCATGGCCTTGAGCTGACTCGCAGTTAGCGGTTGCGCGTCGGGATCGGCCTTTGCTGCTGCGACGATTTTCGCGTTCTCCTTGATCGAGGGCAACCTGATCACGCGCTTAGGAATAGTTTTCGACATAGTGTTTGATCTCTTTACGCTCTGCATACCGAAGACTGATGACGTGTCGGACTTCGCCTCGATCAACGAAGGCCACGTAGTAGAGCGTGTTGCCTTCGGGGACAAGCCCGACCATGCGAAGTTCGTCGTACTCATATCTGCTATCAAGCCAGACAAGCGCCTCGTCCCACACCAGCTTCTTGGCAAAAGCGAGGGACAAGCCGTGCCGAGCGCGGTTCAGCTTGTCTTTGGCTGGGTCGAAGCCGATGCGCACGGATTAGCGTAGCTACCAAAAATACGAGAGTCAAGTGCGGGCTCAACGCGGCGCTTCATTTCATCCGCCCCGGCCTGCTTCGCTGCTGCCGCCCGACGATCTCGCTTGGACTATGGTTCCTCAACAACGGGTACCCGCGGCGCGAGCGCACAGAGAAGCTCGTAGCTCACGGTGCCGGCCGAAGCGGCGACCTCGTCGCAGGGCAGACCCTCGCCCCATAGCGTCACCGGCGTCCCAACGTATGCCTCGGGGATGTCGCTGATATCGACGCAAATCATGTCCATCGAGACCCGGCCGACGGTCCCGGTGCGCTGCCCGGCAACCAGCACCGGCGTGCCCGAGGGCGCGTGGCGCGGATAGCCATCGGCGTAACCGCAGGCGACCACGCCGATGGTCATCTCCTGTGCCGCTTCGTAGGTCATGCCGTAGCCGACCCGCTCACCGGCCTGCAGGTGCTGCACGCCGACGATCTCGGAAGTGAGCGTCATCGCGGGCTGGAGGCCGATGTCCTCGGCGGACTTGAAGGTGAATGGAGAGCAGCCGTAGAGCATGATGCCGGGGCGCACCCAGTCGGCACGTGTCTGCTCCGCAAAGCGCAGCAACGCGGCGGAGTTGGCGAGTGAGCGCGGCGCATCGAAGGGTTGCGTCAGTTCGTTGAACCACTGCAGTTGCGCGGCGATGCCGCCGTCGCCGTCGGCATCCGCGAAATGCGTCATGAGCGTGATGGACGCGATGCCGGGATTGCCTTGCAGAGCGTTCCAGGCGAGGCGCACGTTGTCCACCGCGAATCCCAGCCGGTTCATGCCGCTATTCACCTTGAGGTATACGTCCAGCGTCCCGTCGATACCTGCTTTCTCCAGCATCTCGATCTGCTCGATGTTGTGAATTACAGGCGTCAGCCGGTGCTGCAGCAGCAGCGCGATGTCCTCGGGCTTGAAAATACCCTCCAGCATCAGGATCGGCTTCTCGATGCCCACGCCGCGCAACTGCAGCGCGTCCACGAAGTCCAACATCGCGAATCCGTCAGCCTCGCGCAAGGCTTGGGCGGCGCGCAGCAGCCCGTGACCGTAGGCGTTTGCCTTCACCACCGCCCAAATCTTCGCGGCGCCGGCATGGCTGCGCGCTATTGTCAGATTGTGTGCGAACGCCGCAGCGCTGATGGTTGCGCGAATCGGTCTGGGCATGAGCGGCAGGATACCCGGCGCACGGGCAAAGGTCATCCTGCCGTGCTATAAGACCCGCCCACATGGGTTCCGGTTTCTACATCATCATGGCGGCGCAGTTTTTCTCGTCGCTCGCCGACAACGCACTGCTGGTGGCGGCGATCGCGCTGCTGATGCAGGCCGATTCGCCCCCTTGGCTCACGCCGTACCTGAAGTTCTTCTTCGTCATCTCGTACGTGCTGCTGGCGCCCTACGTCGGCGCCTTCGCCGACCGGCTGCCCAAGGGCAACGTGATGTTCCTCGCCAACACCATCAAGATCGCCGGCTGCGCGCTGATGCTGTTCGACGTCAATCCGCTCGCCGCCTACGCGCTCGTGGGCCTGGGCGCGGCGACCTACTCGCCCGCCAAGTACGGCATCGTGACCGAGTACCTGCCGCACTCGAAGCTGGTCATGGCCAACGGCTGGATCGAGGGGCTGACGGTCGGTTCGATCATCCTCGGGGTGGTGCTCGGCGGCTTCCTGATCCGCACCGGCGTCGCCGACGTGCTGCTCGGCTTCGACCTGCCGTTCATCGACACCGGCATCGACACGCCGCCCGACGCCGCGGTGGCCATCATCATCGCGGTTTACGTGATCGCGGCGGTGTTCAACCTCTACATCCCGCGCACCGGCGTGACGATGAAACCGCTGCCGGCGCACCCCATCGACACGCTGCGCGACTTCGCGCGCTGCGTCGTGAGCCTCTGGAAGGACAAGCTTGGCCAGATATCGCTCGCCGTGACGACGCTGTTCTGGGGCGCGGGGGCGACCCTGCAGTTCATCGTCATCGACTGGTCGGCGGCCGCACTCGGCTACAACCTTTCGGAGGCTTCCATGCTGCAGGGCGTCTGCGCGTTGGGCATCGCGGCCGGCGCGGTGGCGGCCTCCATGACCGTGCGTCTGGACCGCGCGGTGGAGGTGATCCCGCTCGGCATCGCCATGGGTCTGATCGTGATCCTGATGGACGTCGCGCACAGCGTCTGGCTGGCGGTGCCGCTGATCATCCTGATCGGCGCGCTCGCCGGCTTCTTCGTGGTGCCGATGAACGCGCTGCTGCAGCATCGCGGCCACCACCTGGTGGGCGCCGGGCGTTCCATCGCGGTGCAGAATTTCAACGAGAACATCTCGATCCTGCTCATGATCGCGCTCTACTCGCTGCTGCTGGTCGTCGGCCTGTCGATCTACTGGGTGATCGCGCTGTTCGGCCTGTTCGTCGCGGGCACCATGACGATGGTGCTGTACTGGTACCACTACAACCGCCGCATACACGCGCAAGAGATTGACAAGCTGCTCGCCTTCGCCCGCACCGAAAGCGGTCACCACTAGAAAAAGGGGGTCAGAACAACATTTCCGTAACCGCCGTCGAGACATTCAGATGGCAGAGAAAATGTTGTTCTGACCCCCTTTTTCTTCAATTGTTTTTTTCGCAAATACCAGGTCAGCCCAGGCCTTCGACTTGTCGGGCAGGTTGCGCAGCAGGTAGGCCGGGTGGTAGGTGACGATCAGCGGCACGCCCGCGTACTGGTGGACCTTGCCGCGCAGGCTGGCGATCGTGGCATCGGTTCCGAGCAGCGTCTGCGCGGCGAAGCGCCCCATCGCCAGGATCAATTTCGGCCGGATGAGTTCGATCTGCCGCAGCAGATGCGGCGCGCACTTTGCCACCTCGTCGGGCTCCGGATTGCGGTTGCCGGGCGGCCGGCACTTCAGCACGTTGGCGATGTAGACGTTGTTGCCGCGGCTGAGCGATATGGCGGCGAGCATGTTGTCGAGCAGCTTGCCGGCCTGGCCGACGAAAGGCTCGCCGAGCCGGTCCTCCTCCGACCCTGGCGCCTCGCCCACCAGCAGCCAATCGGCCTGCTCGTCGCCCACGCCAAACACGGTCTGCGTGCAGCCGGCGCGCAGCTTGCAGTCGGTGCAGCCGGCGACCTTTTCTTTCAGTTGCGGCCAGTCCATTTGCGCGATGTTTTCGCTCTGCTGTTCCGGTCCTTGTCTTGAACGCAACTTCCACACCGGCGCAAGACCCATCTCGTTCAGTATTTCGCCCCGCCTGCTCATAACACGAGCGTCAGCACCAGCGCGTCCTCGCGCCCTCCGTGCGCCGGGTAGTAGGCCGGCCGCACGGCGACCTCGCGGAAGCCGAAACGGCCGTAGAGCGCCTTCGCGCCGCTGTTGCTCGGCCGCACTTCGAGGAAAATGTGCAGCGCGCCGCGGCGGCGCGCCAGCCGCATCGCCTGCTGCAGGAGTTCGCTGCCATGGCCGGAGCGCTGGCGGGCGGCGGCCACGGAAAGGTTCAGCAGATGGCCTTCGCCGGCTGCCACGAGCAGAATGAAATAGCCGAGCAACTCGTTGTCAACGCGCCAGGTCCAGCACTCGTAGTTCGCGCGCAGCGAATCACCGAAATTGCCGTGCGTCCAGGGGTGCGTGTAGATCGCGCTCTCGATCGCTATCACCTCGGCCAAATCGCCGTCCTGCATTCGCACCAGCCGCGGCGCATCCTTGAGAACCGCGCTCATCGCGAATTTCGTTCCGCGACGGTAAAGGCCACTTTGTCTCTCACGTACAGCGGCGCTGCGAGCGCGGCGTCGAGCCCCTCGCCCGCAGCGAAGCGCGGAGCGGCGAGGCGCGCGACGGCCATTGCACTGGGGTGTATTTCAGGCCTCACGCACGAAAACCGGTTCCTGAAGAATTCTTCATAGGCGGAAATCCCGTTGCCGCAACCCGTCCAGCCCTCGCCCGGGGGCATCGGCGCCGATGCCGGCGCCACGCATTGCGCGGGTATCGCTTCCCGCCATCGGAGGCCGGTTTTTTCGATCGCCGAATAATACACTTCGCGCATGCGCGCATCGAGGCAGGCGACGACACGCGTGGCGCCGGATTCCTCCGCCATTGCCTCCAGGGAAGAGATGCCGATGACGGGCAGGCCGCGCGCGAACGCCAGGCCCTGCGCCACGCCGCAGGCGATACGCAGCCCGGTAAACGAGCCAGGGCCGGCGCCGAACGCGACCGCATCGAGCTGCGCGATCGAGATGCCCGCCGCGGCCAAGAGGCTATCGAGCATCGGCAGCACCCGCTCGGAATGGGCATGACCGGCGCGCTCCTCCACGCCGGCGATCTCGCCGTCGATCCAGAGCGCGACCGAACACCATTCGGTCGAGGTTTCGAAGGCGGCGAATTTCATGGACGCATTAGTTATACTGGTGTTTATGACCAAATACAAAATCGCAGTAATTCCCGGCGACGGCATCGGCCGCGAAGTGATGCCCGAAGGCGTGCGCGTCATGGAGGCCGTCGGCGCGAAGCACGGCATCGCGTTCAAGTGGCAGGAGTTCCCCTGGAGCTGCGACTGGTACAAGGCGCACGGCAAGATGTGCCCCGACGACGCGCCGCAGATCCTGCGCGGCCATGACGCGGTCTATTTCGGCGCCGTCGGCAATCCGTCCATCGTTGCCGATCACATATCCGCCTGGGGCCTGCTGATCAATTTCCGGCGCTGGTTCGACCTCTACGTGAACCTGCGCCCGGTGCGCCTGTTCGAGGGCCTGCCCTGCCCGCTGGCGGGCAGGAAGCCGGGCGACATCGACTACTACGTGATCCGCGAGAATACCGAGGGCGAGTACGGCAACGTGGGTGGCCGCATGTTCGAGGGCACCGAGCGCGAAGTCGTGACGCAGCTCTCCGTGTTCAGCCGCAAGGGCGTGGACCGGATCATGAAATACGCCTTCGAGCTGGCCAAGACACGCAAGAACCACGTCACCAGCTGCACCAAGTCCAACGGCATTTCGATCACCATGCCGTACTGGGACGAGCGCTTCGAGGAAATGAAGAAGAACTATCCGGGCGTGCGCGCCGACAAATACCATGTCGACGGCTTGTCGATCCAGATGGTGCTCAACCCGGAGCGCTTCGACGTGATCGTCGCCTCCAACCTGTTCGGCGACATCCTGTCCGACCTCGGCCCCGCGACCGCGGGCACGATCGGCATCGCCCCCTCCGGCAACATCAACCCGGAGCGCACCGCGCCCTCAATCTTCGAACCTGTCCACGGCTCGGCCCCCGACATTGCCGGCAGGAAAATCGCCAATCCGATCGGCCAGATCTGGTCTGGCGCGTTGATGCTGGAGCACCTGGGCCATCCGCAGGCGGCCGCCGACGTGGTGCGCGCGATCGAGCGCGTGATCATCGACGGCCCGCGCACGCCCGACATGAAGGGCAAGGCCTCGACCTCGGCGGTCGGCGCGGCGGTCGCGGACGCGGTGCGCAGCGCCTCCCGCAAGGCTGCGTGAGAATCGGGCGATTGGGAAATTGGGGAATGTGATAACATTCATGAAATAGTCGTTATCATGATTCGAACCCAGATCAGCCTGACCCGGGCCGAGTACACCGCCGCAAAACGCGAAGCCGGGCGCCTCGGCATATCCCTCGCGGAATTGCTGCGCCGCTCGCTGCGCACCATGCTCCCCGCCGACGAATCCAAGGCATGGATGCGATACGCGGGCATGATCGAGTCAGGTGATCCGCAGTCGAGCCGCAAGATCGACGAAATCGTCTATGGCAGCAAGGCCTGAGGTTTACGTCGATACTTCAGCGCTGATCGCTTTCGTCGACCGTTCAGACACACATCACCCGCTGTTCAAACGTCTTTTCGCGGACCCACCGCGCCTCTACACCAGCGTGCTGGTAGTCGCCGAGGGGCACGCCTGGTTCCTGCGCCGCTACGATCGGACCCGCGCGTTGCAATTCCTGTCCTTGATCGAGGATCTTACGCCGATGACCGTGGCAAGCGCCGGCGATGCGGAACGATCCGCCGCGACCCGATTGCTGCGGCGCTTCTCCGACCAGGATCTTACGATGACCGACGCTCTCGGACTGCATTTCGTCCGGGAACGAAAGATCAAGACCTGCTGGTCGACGGACTTTCATCTTGGCTTGACTGGCGCCTCCCTCGTGATCGACGAGCACTGAACTCGCGATGAAGACCTACGCGATCGCGGCGATCCCGGGCGACGGGATCGGCAAGGAAGTCATTGCGGCCGGCATCGAGGTCTTGAATTATCTTTCTGAAAAAGAAAATTTCAGATTCGAAATCGAATCCTTCGACTGGAGCTCGGAGCGTTATCTCAAGACCGGCGCCTACATCCCGCAAGGCGGCCTGGAGAAACTGAAGGCCTTCGATGCCATCTACTTCGGCGCCGTCGGCTCACCCGACGTGCCGGACCATATATCGCTCTGGGGCCTGCGCCTGCCGATCTGCCAGGGCTTCGACCAGTACGCCAACGTGCGCCCGTCCCGCGTCCTGCCCGGGGTCGAATCACCGTTGAAGAACGGCAAGGATATCGATTGGGTCATCATCCGCGAGAACACCGAAGGCGAATACTCCGGTTCGGGCGGACGCGTGCACAAGGGCTTGCCCGGGGAGGTCGCCACCGAGACCTCCGTGTTCACGCGTGCCGGGGTCGAACGTATCCACCGCTTCGCGTTCGAGCTGGCGAAAAAGCGCAAGCGGAGGCATCTCACGCTGGTCACCAAGTCCAATGCCCAGCGCCACGGCATGGTGCTGTGGGATGAAATCTTTTACGAAGTGGCGAAGAACTACCCGGACGTGAAAACCAACCGCGTCCTCGTCGATGCAGTCACCACGCAGATGGTCCTCAAACCACAGACGCTGGACACCATCGTCGCCTCCAACCTGCACGCCGACATCCTCTCCGATCTCGCCGCCGCGCTTTCGGGCTCGCTTGGCATCGCGCCGACCGCGAACCTGAACCCGGAGCGACAGTTTCCCTCCATGTTCGAGCCGATCCACGGCTCGGCCTTCGATATCACCGGCAAGGGAATCGCCAACCCGATCGCCACCTTCTGGACCGCATCGATGATGCTGGAGCACCTCGGCGAAGCCAAGGCCGCTGCGCGGCTGATGAACGCTATCGAGCGCACCACCGA
>JBCKKZ010000052.1:0-10715 GCA_038904015.1 Burkholderiales bacterium
GCTGCCGCAGGCGGAGGTCACCAGCCTGGTGGTCGAATTCGGCACGCTGCCGCGCCGCGAGATGCAGCGCGCAAGCCTGGCGCAGCGCTGGATGCGTTTCGAAGGCCCGCGCGACCCGGTGCTCGCCGCCAAGGTGCGACGCGAATACGAAGCCGCCTTCTACCCGGCCGATCCGCAGTGGCGCGAGGCGGTACTCGAGCAGTCCCGGGACTTCATCAACCGGGGCGTCGCCGGGATCGGTTCGTCTTGAGGAAATCGCGCAGTGCGCGCGTGAAGCCTTCGGGCTGCTCGAGGTTGGACAGGTGCGCCGCCCGCGGCAGCACCGATAGCGGCTGGTGGTGTCGGCCAACGTCAGGGTCTTGAACACGCCCGGGCATTTGAGCGCGAAGGTCTGGCCGATCATGCCGCCCATGGAAAGGCCGCAGAAATGGGTTTTTTCTATTTTCAATTCCTTTAATAGATAGAAAAGATCATCCGCCAGCAATTCCAGCGTGTACGCGCCTTGTGTCGCTTCGCTCGCGCCGTGGCCGCGCGTGTCGTAGGCGAGGATCCGGTACTCGCCCTTGAGCGCCGCGATCTGCGGATCCCACATGCGCACGCTGCAGGCGAGGGAATGGCCGAGCACCAGCCAGGGCGCGCCCTGCCTGCCGTGCAGCTCGTAATTGACCTCGATGCCGTTCGCCGAAATTTTCGATGCGGTTTTCATGTTTTCGCCACCACCAGGGGAATGTTCATTTCGTCCTCGCTCATGCCGCCGTGATTGCCGATGTGCAGCTGCCTCGGCTCGCCGGCCACCCAGTCTTTTACCGTGCCGCGGCCGTTCATGACAAGCGCCACGTCGCCGATTCGCTCCGCGAAATGCGCATGCGCGCGCCCGGGGCCGAACCAGCCCTCTTGCCAGAGTTCGACGCTGGGAC
The DNA here is from genome assembly GCA_038904015.1 of Burkholderiales bacterium. GTDB lineage: Bacteria > Pseudomonadota > Gammaproteobacteria > Burkholderiales > SG8-39 > RBG-16-66-20. The sequence goes on from JBCKKZ010000052.1 coordinate 918, forward strand.
GAACATCCGCGCGTTGATCAAAAAACTCTCTTGCTTTGGCAAGAAAAACTTTTTCCTCGCGCACATGGCAAAACGCGATCCGCCGTTCGCCGCAAAGCGGAAAGCGCAGCAGGGCGGCGAGCTCGGCGGGCAGTTCCACCGCTTCCTCGGGCGGGCAGTCGATGAAGCCATGATCGGCCGTGAGGACGATGATCGTATCGGTTGCGCCGAGGCGCGCGAGAAGTTCGCCGAACATCGCATCCAGCTGTACGAAATGCGCACGCACGTTGGCGCTCGCGACCCCGTGCCGGTGCGCGAGCGTGTCGAACTTCGGCCAGTAGGCGTAGACGAGCTTGCGCTCCGGCCCCGATTTCACCGCGGCCACCGTTTGGTCCAGAAAGCCCGCGAGATTGTCATAGGCGCGCCGCTCGGCGCGGCCGCAATGGTGGCGGTTGTACGGCGAATCGATGATCGGGCGGTGGGAAACGACGATGGCGCGCGTCGCCAGCGTGTCGAACAAGGAAGGCTCGATGAAAATGCGTCCGGGCGCGACGCCGAGCGTAACCTTCTCGCCGCGACGCTGGAAGGGCAGGGGCGCACCGACGCAAGCCGCCTCGGAAAAATAGGTGAACCAGCCGGTCAGGCCGTGCTCCAGCGGCGTCGCGCCGGTGAAGGAAGTGGTGATGGCACTCGCGGTGGTCGACGGAAACACGGCGCTGATCGCGCCGCGGCGGTGCGCGGCGATTTGCCCGCCGCAGCCGCTGGACCTGAGATAGTTGTCGCCCAGACCGTCGACGATCAGGAAAACGACGTTCGTCGCGGAGCGGATTTCCGCAACCGGGAGGCTGACCAGGGGTGGATGCCGGGGCGCTCCTCCGCATGCCTCCACCAGCGAGGCGACAAGATTTACAAATCCGTTGCCGGAGTAACTCGGAAAATGCGTGGGCCCGACCATCGGCCCAATGCTAGCGAATTTTCTAGTGCAGGGCGACGGAGTTCGTCAGCAGCGCATCGTAATGGCCGAGGAACTCGTCCACCGATGCGGCGCTCGGCTGGCCCGCGGCGAGGTCGGCCATCGAGGCGCGGAATTTGACCTCGACCGCGCCTTCGAGAAACCCGGCCCGGCCCATGGTCTTATCCACCACCTCGATGCCGTGGCGGCCCGGAAATTCGACCACGCAGTAATTCTCGCTGTTGTACATCACGTTCATGGCTACCTCCACCGGCAACTGTTCGTGCAGATCGATTGTCTTCCTGCTTGCAATAACGCGCCGCGCCGCAGGTCAGTTGACGGACGCCGACGGTCGGCTTTGCCCGTTGTGTGCGTGATAAAATGCTCATCCATATCCCCGGGACAAACCGCCATGCGCTTGGAAGTGCACCTGCACGCCGACATCCCGATGCTGGAAGGCGTGTCCAAAAAGCAGATCGAGCAGGCGCTGGCGCCCTTGCTGGATTACCTCGATGCGGAGGGCCTGGCCGACGTCAAGAGCCTCGAGCAGGAAGAGCCCGGCCTGCGCTTCGACGAAAAAGAGCTGATGTTCCTGATCTGCTGGACCGGCGAGATCGGCCGCAGCTTCCATCCGGCGCTTGATGCGGCGCTCGAGAACCTCGGGCCGCTGTGTCACGAGGCGGTCGAGGTGGAGCTCACGATTTACCTGGACGACGGCGAGCAGGAGTCGCGCCTGTTGTTCGTCGGCCCGACGGCGCTCGCGATCCATGAAGCCCAGCGCCGCTGCATGATCGAGGACGTGTCCGCGCTGCTCGCGCGCCAGTTCGGCAAGGAGCGCGTCGCCGAAGTGGCCGCGATGGTGGATCGCCTCTTCGAGCAGGACTGGAAGGAGCATGCATCGGACGTCAAAAAACCCGAGCGCGCCTTCGAGACGGCCACTCGCCCTTCAAGAAAACACCTGCACTGAGTCTTGTCGGTGGCGGGTCCTGCTTCTAACCGGACGTTCTATGGCCGGTCCTAAGTATCCAGGTTTTGACACCCTCGCGTTGCACGCGGGGCAGTCGCCCGACCCGGTAACCGGCGCCCGCGCGGTGCCGATCTACCAGACCACCTCGTACGTGTTTCGCGACACCGCGCACGCGGCATCGCTGTTCAACATGGAGCGCGCGGGGCATGTCTACTCGCGCATCTCGAATCCCACGGTCGCGGTGCTCGAGGAGCGCATGGCCGCGCTGGAGGGCGGCGTCGGCGCGATCGCGACCGCAAGCGGCCAGGCGGCGCTGCACCTGGCGATCGCCACGCTGATGGACGCGGGCAGCCATGTGGTGGCTTCCGCCGCGCTCTACGGCGGCTCGCACAACCTGCTCGGCTACACCCTGAAGCGTTTTGGAATCGAGACGACTTTCGTCACGCCCCGTGACTTGAATGACTGGAAGAAAAGCATAAAGCCCAGCACCCGTCTGCTTTTCGGCGAGACGCTGGGCAATCCGGGCCTGGACGTGCTCGATATTCCGGAGGTGTCGAAAATCGCGCACGAGGCGGGCGTGCCGCTGCTGGTGGATTCGACCTTCACCACGCCCTGGCTGATGAAGCCCTTCGAGCTCGGCGCGGACCTGTTGTATCACTCGGCCACCAAGTTCCTCGGCGGCCACGGCATCGCCATCGGCGGCGTGCTGGTGGACTCGGGGCGCTTCGATTGGGAAAAAAGCGGCAAATTCCCGCAGTTGACCGCGCCCTACGCGGGTTTCCACAATATGGACTTCGAGGAGGAATCCGGCACCCGCGCCTTCCTCCTGCGCGCGCGCAGGGAGGGACTGAGGGATTTCGGCGCCTGCATGGCGCCGATGACCGCGTTCCATATCCTGCAGGGCATCGAGACGCTGCACCTGCGCATGCCGCGGCACGTGGAAAGCACGAGGAAAGTGGTTGGATTTCTTTCTTCGAATCCTTCTGTAGAAAAAATTCTCTACCCGGAAATTCCAGGCCACCCCGATCACGCTCTGGCCAAGAGGCTGCTGCCGAAGGGATGCGGCGCGGTATTTTCCTTCGACATCAAGGGCGGTCGGGAGGCGGGGCGAAAATTCATCGAATCGCTGCGCGTGTTCTCGCACCTGGCCAATGTCGGCGACGCGAAATCGCTGGTGATCCACCCGGCGACGACGACGCACTACCGCATGTCGGACGAGGACCTGAAGCAGGCCGGTATCGGTCCCGGCACGGTCCGGCTTTCGATCGGCCTGGAGGATGCCGAGGACCTGATCCAGGATCTCGAGCGCGCGCTGGCGGTTGCGTCCAGGCCGAATTAATGCTGCTGCAGATCAACGGCAAGGCGGCGTTCGCCTACACCGCGGCGCACGACATCGATCCGGCGCAACGCACGGTCGTCTTCGTGCACGGCGCGGGACTCGACCATTCCTCCTGGGGTCTGCAGAGCCGCTACTTCGCCTATCACGGCCGCAACGTGCTCGCCGTGGATTTGCCCGCGCACGGCCGGTCCGAAGGCCCGCCGTTGAAGACCGTCGAGGGCATGGCGGATTGGGTTTTCGCTCTCTTGAACAGTCTGAAAATAAACAAAGCTGCCATCGTCGGGCATTCGATCGGCTCACTCATCGCGCTGGAATTCGCGGCACGCCACGCGCAGAACGTGGAGAAGATTGCGTTGATCGGGACCGCGTACCCGATGAAGGTCTCGGACGGATTCCTGGACGCGGCCCGCCGCAACGACCAGGCGGCCTACGACATGGATACGATCTGGAGTCACGCGGCGCAGGTGCCGCTTGCCGGCAACCCGAACCCGGGCATGTGGATGTACGGCGATACGCTGGCGCGCCTCGCGCGCCTCGCGCCGGGTGTGCTGCACGCCGGCCTCGCCGCCTGCAATGCCTATGCGCACGGGACGGAGGCGGCGGCGAAGGTGAAGTGCCCGGCATTGTTCGTCCTTGGGGCGCGCGACATCATGACCCCGCCGCGCGGCGCGGAGGATTTGATCAACAAGATCGAAAAATCGCAGAGCACTCGTATCGCGACCTCCGGTCACTCGCTGATGGCGGAGGCGCCGGACGCCACGCTGGACGCGCTTATCGCTTTCCTCGCCTGAGCTTTCAGGCGCATGTCCGGCGCTTTCACACTGTTGATCTTGTTCGTCGTGGCCGCCGCGCTCGCCGGTTGCGGCGCCGAGGACGTTGCCAACTGCGCTGCCCTGCGCCGCAGCTCCCCCGACAAGGCAATGGAACACTGCGACCGCGCGATTGGCTCGCGGCTCGTCTGGAGCAAGGAAAAGGCGCAGGCAAGGCTCGATCGCGGCGCGCTGCTATCCGATCGCGGGGAATGGGACGCCTCGATCGCCGATCTCACGCGCGCGATCGATTCTGGCCGGCTCTCGCAGCGCCACCTGGCTGTCGCCCATTTCAACCGCGGCTCGGTGCGGCTGCACAAGGGCGAGCTGGATGCGGGCATCGAGGACCTGGACGAAGCGATACGCCTGGATTCCCTGTATGCGGATGCCTACAGCAACCTGGCGCTCGCGCGGCGCATGAAAGGGCAGTACGAACAGGCGCTTGCGGACGCGAACGCGGCGCTCAAGATCACGCCGCGCCATGCCCGGGCGCTGCTGCAGCGCGGCGCCACCTATCTTGTCCAGGGTGACGGCAACAGGGCGCTCGCGGACCTGGACGAGGCGATTCGCCTGGAGCCCGGCCTGCAGGCGGCCTGGAACATCCGCGGGCTGCTGCGGCGCGCGAGCCGCGATTGGGACCGGGCGCTGGCCGATTTCGACCAGGCGGTGAAGCTCGGGCCGCGCGATGCCGGGGCGCTGCGCAACCGCGCCTCGGTACTCACCTTGAAGCGCGATTTCGACCGCGCGCTCACCGATTTGGATGCCTCGCTCAGGCTCGATGCGCGCAGCGCCGAAGCACTGCTGCGGCGCGCGGAGATCTACGGCGAACGGGGCGACCTGGCCCGCATGCGTGCCGACCAGAGCGCGGCAGCGTTGCTGCAGCGCGCGGCGAAGTAGAATTCTGATTTACCGAAGGAGAAAATCATGACCATTCGCATTGGCGACCTGGCGCCGGATTTCACGGCGGAAACGACCGAAGGCACGATCAAATTCCACGACTGGATCGGCGACAAATGGGCGATCCTGTTCTCGCACCCGAAGGACTTCACCCCCGTCTGCACCACCGAGCTGGGCTACATGGCCGGCCTCAAGCCCGAGTTCGACAAGCGCAACACCAAGGTCATCGGCCTGTCCGTGGATCCGGTGAGCGACCACAACAAGTGGATGGGCGACATCAAGGAAACCCAGGGCCACGCGGTCAACTTCCCGATGATCGGCGACGACAACCTGGTGGTGGCGAAGCTCTACGACATGATCCACCCGAACGCGAGCGGCGGGCCGCGCACCGCCACCGACAACGCGACCGTGCGCTCGGTGTTCATCGTCGGGCCGGACAAGAAGGTGAAGGCGATGCTGATCTACCCGATGAGCGCAGGCCGCAATTTCGACGAGGTGCTGCGCCTGCTCGATTCGCTGCAGTTGAACGCGAAGCACAGCGTGGCGACGCCGGTGAACTGGAAGCCGGGCGAGGACGTCATCATCCCGACCTCTGTGTCGGACGAGGATGCGAAGAAAAAATATCCCGGCGGCTTCAAGACGCTGAAGCCCTATCTCAGGGTGGTACCGCAGCCTAAGTAGTAAGGCGGTACAGGCGAGCCGCGTTGGCCGCGAACAGCGGTTCGCGCGCCGCGTCGTTCGGTAGCCAGCTTTCATGCCGCGACGCTCATTCCACGACGATGTTGCGCTCGCGCGCCACCTGCCGCCATTTCTCGAAATCGGTCTTCACGTAGGCGGCGAACTCGGGCTGGCTCATGTCCATCACTTCCACGCCCATCGAGCGGTAGCGCTCGCGCACCGATTCCACCGTCAGTGCTTTTTTCAGCGCTGCATGCAGGCGGTCCACCACCGCGGCGGGCAGGCCGGCCGGACCGAAGAGGCCGGTAAAGGTGCCGACCTCGAAGTTGACGACGCCGAGCTCGTTCAGCGTCGGCACGTTCGGCAGTTGCGCCGAGCGCGCCTTCGAGGTCACCGCCAGCGCCTTCATGCGGCCTTCGCGGATGTGGCCGATCGAGGCGCTCAACTGGTCGATCATCGCGTCCACCTGGCTGCCCAGCAGATCGGTGATCGCCGGGCCGCTGCCCTTGTAGGGAACGTGCAGCAGATTCAGGTTCGCCTGGCGCATCAGCAGTTCGAGCGCGAGGTGGTTGGAGGAGCCATTGCCGGCCGTGGCGACGCTCACCGGAGATTTTTTTGTTTTTGTATAAGAAACAAATTCCAAATAGTTTTGCACAGGAGTTTTAGGTGCCGCGGTGAGCACCATCGGCGTGGTCTGGATCGCAGCAATCGCGGTGAGATCCCTGACCGGGTCGTAGGTGATGTTCTTGTACACCGCCGGCGCGTTGGTGATGGTGCCGCTGGAGCCGAGCAGCAGCGTATAGCCGTCGGGCGGCGATTTCGCCACCTGCCCCGAGCCGACCGTGCCGCCGGCGCCGGGCCGGTTCTCGACGATCACCTGCTGGCCGAGCGCATCGGCCAACGCCGCCTGCACGGTGCGCGCGGTGATGTCCACGTTGCCGCCCGGCGGCCAGGGCACCACGATGCGCACCGGCTTGGAGGGGAACTCCTGCGCCAGAACGTGCAGGGGAAACGCAACAATCAACAGGAATCGAAGAATAAATCTCATGAATACCCCCTCTAATCGGCTCTCGCGCCGGAAACCCGCACCACTTCGGCCCAGCGCGCGACTTCCTCGCGCAGCAGCTTGCCGAATTCCTCGGGCGTGCTGCCGACCGGATTGGCGCCCTGTTCCAGCATGCGCTTGCGCGTGTCGGGGTCGCGCGTCGCGCGCGTCACTGCCCCTGCGAGCGTCTGCACGATCTCGCGCGGCGTTGCGGCGGGCGCCAGCACGCCGTACCACACGGTGACGTCCAGGCCTTCCACGCCCGCCTCCTTCATCGTCGGCACGTCGGGGAGCTGCGCATCGCGTTTCGTGCCGGTGGTGGCGAGCGCCCGCAGGCGCCCCGATTTCACGTGCGCCTGGATCGCCGGGATGTTGGCGAAGGACAGGTCCACCTCGCCCGCGATCAGTCCGGTGAGCGAAGGCGCGGTTCCCTTGTACGGGATGTGCACGATGAAGGTCTTGGTGCGCAGCTTGAGCAGCTCCGCCGACAGGTGCTGGGTGGTGCCGACGCCCGCGGAGGAGTAGTTGAGCTTGCCCGGGGATCGGCGCGCCAGCTCGACCAGGTCCCGCACGCTCGAGGCGGGGAGCTTCGCGTTCACCACCAGCACGTTCGGGCTCTCGGAGAACACCGATACCGGCGCGAAGTCGCGCAACGCGTCGAACGGCAGCTTGGAATAGAGCGACATGTTGATCGCCAGCGCGGCAGTGTTGATGAGCAGCGTGTAGCCGTCGGCCGGGCTTTTGGCGACGAACTCGTTGGCGATGTTGGTGCCGGCGCCGGGCTTGTTCTCTACCAGCACCTGCTGGCCCAGGTACTCGGAGAGCTTGGGCGCGAGCAGCCGCGCGTTGATGTCCACGCCGCCGCCCGGGGCGAATCCCACGACCAGGCGGATCGGCCGGGAGGGAAATTGTTGCGCATCGGCCTTTTCATTTACCGACACGCATAAAAAAAAGACAACGAGGAAAATTCGCATTACTCGCTCCTTATACCTGCATTCGCCTGCGCGAGCATCCGGTTCATGCGCTTGACGAAGGCGGCCGGGTCTTGGAGCTGGCCGCCCTCGGCGAGGGTCGCCTGATCGAGCAGCAGGCGGGCCCATTCCTTCAGGCCGTCGTCGGATTCGGTCTTCAGTCGCGCGATAAGTGAGTGATTCGGGTTGAGTTCCAGGATCGGCTTCGCTTGCGGCGCTTTCTGGCCGGCGCCCTTCAGCAGGCGCTGCAGGTGCTGGCTCATTTCGTCGCGCTCCACCACCACGCATGCGGGTGAATCGGTGAGGCGCAAAGTCACGCGCACATCCGACACCGCGTCGCCGAGCGCGGTCTTGACGCGCGCGACCAGGTCTTTGAATTCCCCGGCCACTTTTTCGCGCGTTTCTTTTTCCGCGGCGTCGGCGAGATCGCCGAGGTCGAGGTCGCCCTTCGCCACCGAGACGAGCGGCTGCTTCTCGAATTCTGTGAGGAAGGAAAGCATCCACTCGTCCACGCGGTCGGTGAGCAGCAGCACCTCGATGCCTTTCTTGCGGAAGATTTCCAGGTGCGGGCTATTGCGCGCCGCATCGGGGCTTTCAGCGGTGGCGTAGTAGATCGCCTTCTGGCCCTCCTTCAGGCGTGCCACGTAGTCGGCGAGCGACACGCTCTGCGCATCGCTTTCGGTGGAGGCGAAGCGCAGCAGCTTCGCGATCCGCTCCCGGTTCGCCGCGTCTTCGCCGATGCCTTCCTTCAGCACCTGGCCGAACGCAGTCCAGAACTTGGTGTAGTCGTCCTTGCGATTCTGCGCCAGGTCTTCGAGCAGGCCGAGGACGCGCCGTGCCGCGCCTTCCCGGATCGCGCTCACGTCGCGCGATTCCTGCAGGAGTTCGCGCGACACGTTGAGCGGCAAGTCGCCCGAGTCGATCACGCCGCGCACGAAACGCAGGTAGCGCGGCAGCAGCTCGCCCGCGTCGTCCATGATGAACACGCGCCGCACATAGAGCTTGAGGCCGTGGCGCGCGTCGCGGTCCCACAGATCGAACGGCGCCTGCGAGGGGAGGTAGAGGAGCTGGATGTACTCCTGCTTGCCCTCGACGCGGTTGTGCGTCCAGGCAAGTGGATCCGTGAAATCGTGCGCCACGTGCTTGTAGAACTCCCGGTACTGCTCGTCGCTGACTTCCGCCTTCGGCCGTGCCCAGAGCGCGGTGGCCTGGTTGACGGTTTCCTCCTCCGTGCCCGCGACGTAGGCCTGCTTGTCCTTGTCCCATGTCTCCTTCCTCATGCGGATCGGGGTCGCGATGTGGTCGGAGTACTTCCTCAGGGTCGCGCGCACCCGGTTGCCCGAGGCGAACTCTTCCGCATCCGCCTTCAGATGCAGCGTCACGTCGGTGCCGCGCGAGGCGCGCGCCGCCGGCTCGATGGTGTACTCGCCGCTACCGTCGCTTTCCCAGCGCGCCGCTTCATTTTCGGCAAGCCCCGCCCTGCGGCTCAGCACGCTGACGCGCTCGGCGACGATGAACGCGGAGTAGAAGCCGACGCCGAACTGGCCGATCAGCTGCGCGTCCTTCTGCTGGTCGCCGGTGAGCGCGGCGAAGAATTCCCGCGTGCCGCTCTTGGCGATGGTGCCCAGGTGCGCGATCGCCTCGTCGCGGCTCATGCCGATGCCGTTGTCCGAGATGGTGATGCTGCGCGCCGCGGCGTCGAGGGTGACGCGGATCGCGAAATCGGCGGCTCCCTCCAGCAGCGCCGGATTGCCGATGGCCTCGAAGCGCAGCCGGTCGCAGGCGTCCGAGGCATTGCTCATCAGCTCGCGCAGGAAGATTTCCTTGTTCGAATACAGCGAATGGATCATCAGCTGCAGCAGTTGCTTGACCTCCGCCTGGAAGCCGCGGGTTTCCTTCACGCCGGTATCTGCGCTGCTCATGGATTGCTCCTGGAAATATCAATGGGAATCAGTTTAGCGGCGCGTTCCTTGAACTGCTTGGCGGCGAGGAACAGGCCGGCGTAGAAGCCCTCGCTGCTCACGGATTTGCCTTTCGGTAGAGCGGCAATACCTTGGGCAGGTTGGCCTCGATCTCGCGGATGCGCGATTCGTGCGACGGGTGCGTCGACAGGAACTGGGGCGGTTGTCCGCGCGCCGCGGCCTGCGCGTAGCGGGACATT
>JBCKKZ010000053.1:0-10625 GCA_038904015.1 Burkholderiales bacterium
GGGCTCGTTGGCGCGTGCACGGCGCCGCTCGCCCCATAAGTCGAGCAAAATCAACAGCGGTGATTTCCTGACGGTAAAAGCGACGGCAAAACGGATTTTCTGTTTTTCAAATCCCATTTCGAGCAATTGGTTGCAGATGCAGGAAACAATTGAGTGGGAATAGGGAGTCGTTTAGGGAAGATCGCCTCTTTTCGCGGAACGGGCGGGGTGGCGGCCATGGCGCGGTAGCCGGTGTGGTGGCTTATGCCGCGTTCAACATGCCCGGCACTTCCGGCCCGCTCTGCGAACCGCAGCCCACGGGATCGAGACCAGCCATAACGCAAAAGGACTATTCGGTTGAACCGGCCGGGCGGTACTCCGGCAGCGTTGCGCAATCTAATAAATTTTGGGAACGAAGCGCTGACTCGACATCTTTGGGCGCTTGTAGCCGATGTCGGCTTGCCGCGGCGGCACTTCGATCTCGATGGGAGTCATATTTTCATACGGAACTTGCTGCAGCAAATGGGCAATGCAGTTGAGGCGGGCGCGTTTCTTTTTGTCGGCATTCACGACGTACCAGGGGCTTACCTTGTTATCGGTCGCGGCGAACATGTCGTCCTTGGCTTTGGAATACTCGATCCAGTGTTTGCGCGACTCCATGTCCATCGGGCTTAGCTTCCAGCGCTTGGTGGGGTTTTGTATCCGGCCCTGGAAGCGCTTCTCCTGCTCCTCGTCGTTCACCGAAAACCAGTACTTGATGAGGATGATGCCGGAACGAATCAGCATTTCTTCGAACAGCGGACACGCCCGCAGGAACTCCTTGTATTCATCCTTGGTGCAAAAGCGCATGACGTGTTCCACGCCGGCGCGGTTGTACCAACTGCGGTCGAAGAGCACGATTTCGCCCGCACCTGGCAGATAAGGAACGTAGCGCTGGAAATACCACTGGCCGCGTTCCCGCTCGGTCGGCGTAGCCAGCGCAACAATCCGGCATACCCTGGGGTTCAGGCTCTCGGCGATGCGTTTGATGACGCCTCCCTTGCCGGCGGCATCGCGGCCTTCGAAGATCACGGCGACTTTCAGCCCATGCAGACGAACCCACTCCTGCAGCTTGATCAGTTCGACCTGCAGGTGGGCAAGCTCCTCGACATACTTGTAGTTCTTTGACGGCTTGCGGGGTTCGGGACGGCCTGCCAGGTGCCAATACTGCTCGATCGCGGCGGTTTCCTTCGCCTTGGCCATGACCTCGCCTTTGGCCTTTTCCTGCTTTTTCTTCTTCCCCATCTTGCCTCCTCCGAAACGTATCATCTCGCGGCGAAAACTACCGCCCCCCGTGCAGCCACCGGCGAACGGAAATATCAACCCGTCCGCACCGCGCATTCTAATCAATCCCGGACGCCGCTGAGTGCCCTGCCGGGGGATTTTCGGACCATTCAGAACTGGCGAACGGCTCTCTGATTGACGGAATCGTAGCGGGTCTTGAACCCGATCGGCGCCAGGCCCATACGCCGGCGGTAAGAGCGAAGGGGTGCCGCAAACTCGCGAGCGGCCTGGCGCTACCGCGGCGGCGGCTTGAACGTCGTTCCCTGGAACGTGCTGCCGCCAGGACCACCGCCGCCCAGGATGGTCGTATTACCCCCGGGGGCGGCGCAACGAACTGCGACGGATTCTTTCTCTATAACACGGCCCGCGAGATGACATAAGCCCGATTGCCGCAGTGCCGCGAATGACCGCTTCTGGCCGAAAGCGGTCATTCAGAAGAACGGCATCCGGTCGAACCAGGCCCGAATCGCTTCAGCACCAGCTGCCGGAAATCATTGCGAGGCCGTGCGCGCCTGCGCGCCAGGCATCCTCGAGATTCTCCCCGCGTAATCCGCCGATGGCATAGACCGGGATGCTCGTGCCGCGCGCGATCGCGGCGAACCCCTCCCAGCCCAGCGTCGCCGCACCCGTGTGCGATGCGGTCGGCATCACCGCACCTAACACCGCGAAATCCAATTCCAACCGCATCGCGCGCTCCAACTCCTCGCGCGTATGGCAGGAAGCGGCGGCGAGCCCGCCCGCGGGCCGCGCCTTCAAGGCCATTAGCTGCTGCGCGGTGAAATGGGTTCCGTCACCGCCCAGAGTCGGTCCGCCGTTAATCAGAACCTTCGCGCCATGGCGGTGGGCAAGTTCGACAACCTTGCCGGCGAAATTGGCCCGTTCCGAAAGTTTCTTGTCCCTGACCTGGACCAGCTTGAGGCCCTGTTCCAGTCTGGAATGCAGCCTGGACAAGGAAAATTCCACGCCCAGGTTTTCAGCATCCGTCACCGCATACTCGCGCGGCAGCGCGAGGGAGGCGAGCACCGGCGCGTTCGCGGGCAGCATCGGCTCGGCCATCGGCGCCTCCAGCCTCTGCCAGACGAAGGACTGCTTCTCGCGCGCATGCGGCTCGCCCGCCCAGTCCACGACCCTGAAAAAGTTCAGGCGCACGGTCGCGTGCTCGTAGGCGTGCACACGCGTGATCCACGGGTAGGCGGTGCGCACTTCAATGCCGAGTTCTTCGTGGAGTTCCCTGGCGAGCGCAGCCTCGGCAGGCTCGCCGGTTTCCACCTTGCCGCCGGGAAACTCCCACCAGCCGGCGTAGACCTTGCCTGCGGGGCGCTGCGCGAGGAGGAAGCTGCCGTCGGGGCGCTGGATCACCGCTGCGGCAACCTCCACGACCCGCGCCACGCTACTTCTTCTTGCTATGTTTGCCCGCCCAGTCCCTGGCGAATTGGTAGGCGACGCGGCCGCTGCGCGAGCCGCGCTGCAGCGACCATTGCAGGGCTTCTTCCTTCGACGCCTCGATCGCCTTTGCCGGGCATTCAAACGATTTCAGCCAGTGCGCGACGATCTCGAGGTACTCGTCCTGGTCGAACGGGTAGAACGAAACCCACACGCCGAAGCGCTCGGAGAGCGATATTTTCTCCTCCACCGTCTCGCCAGGATGAATCTCGTCGCCGATGTATTTGGTCTCGAGGTTCTCGGCCATGTACTCCGGCATCAGGTGGCGGCGATTGGAGGTGGCGTAGATGAGCATGTTCTCCGCCGTGGTCGAGATCGAGCCGTCGAGCGCGACTTTGAGCGCGATGTAGCCTTCCTCTGCGCCGTGGAAGGAGAGGTCGTCGCAGAATAAGAGGAAGCGCTCCGGCCGCCCCGCGACGCAGTCGACAATGTTCGGCAGGTCCATCAGATCGCTCTTCTCGACCTCGATCAGGCGCAGGCCCTGCCGGTGGTACTTGTTCAGCAGGCCTTTCACGACGGAGCTCTTGCCGGTGCCGCGCGCGCCGGTGAGCAGCACATTGTTCGCCGGCCTACCCTCCAGAAACTGGCGCGTGTTCTGCTCCACCCTGGCGATCTGCGGCCCGATGCCCTGCAGGTCGGAGAGCTTCATGCGGTGGACGTAGCGCACCGGTTGCAGCCAGCCGCCGCCGCTTCTGCCACCCCCACCCTTGCGCCAGCGAAACGCGATGCTCGCCTTCCAGTCGGTCGCCGGCGGCGGCGGCGGCAGCAACTGCTCCAGGCGCCGCATGAATCCCTCAAGAATCTTCTCCAGTTCTTTGCTCACGTGCGGTACTCCGCATTGATTTTCACGTAGTCATAGGAAAGGTCGCAGGTCCAGACCGTGGCCGAAGCGCGGCCGCGATTCAGCACCGCGCGCACGGTGAACTCCGGTTTTTGCATTGCTTTTACGCCAAGCTCTTCGACATAGGCAGGATGGCGTGCGCCTGCCTTCGCCACAAGGATCCGGTCCAGATACAAATCCACTTTCCCGGTATCGAGGTCCCCGACCCCTGCATATCCAATGGCAGCCAGGATGCGCCCAAGATTCGGGTCCGAGGCGAAAAACGCGGTCTTCACCAGCGGCGAATGGGCGATCGCGTAGGCGATCTTGCGGCATTCCGCCGCGCTGCGCCCCCGTTCCACGGCAACCGTGACGAACTTGGTCGCGCCTTCGCCGTCGCGGATGATCGCCTGGGCCAACTGTCGGGCGACCTGGGTTATTGTTTTTTCGAGGTTTAGAAAATCTTTCCTGGATGAAGCGGAAACACCTTTGCCCGTTGCAATCAGCATGAACGAGTCATTGGTGGAAGTGTCGCCGTCCACCGTGATGCAATTGAACGACTGGTCCGCTACCCGCTTCACCATGGACTGCAGTTCCTTGCGCGATACGCGGGCATCCGTCGCGACGAAGCCCAGCATCGTCGCCATGTCGGGATGGATCATGCCCGAGCCCTTCGCGATTCCGGTGACCACGGCCTCGCCGGCCGAAAGTTTCACTTTGCGGGAGCAAGCCTTCGGCACTGTATCGGTGGTCATGATGGCTTCGGCAGCGGAAAGCCAGTTGTCCTCGCGCAAGTTCGCGATCGCGGCGGGCAGTCCGGCGACGATGCGCCCGACGGGCAGCGGTTCCATGATGACACCTGTTGAGAATGGGAGGATCTGGGCCGGTTTGCTTCCGATTCCTTTCGCCAGGGATTCACATACAGAAAGGGCAAGACGAAGGCCTTCCTTTCCCGTTCCGGCATTCGCGTTGCCGGTATTCACGACCAGGGCACGAACCGGATTCTTCATATGCTTTTTCGCGACGATCACGGGTGCGGCGCAGAAACGGTTCTTCGTGAATACACCCGCCACGGCGGCCCCGGGCGCGAGGCGCACGACCAGCAGGTCCCTGCGGCCCGGCTTCTTGATCCCCGCCATCGCCACGCCCAGCTCGACGCCGGCAACGGAGTGGAGCAACTTCGGCTCGGGAGGAGAAAGATTGACCGCCATTTCTGTTGTCTATCCCGGATTTACGTCAGTTTCCCATGGCAGTGCTTGTACTTCCTGCCCGAGCCGCAGGGGCAGGGCTCGTTGCGGCCGACTTTCTGCGCCTGGCGCACCATGGGCCGTGATGCGGGCTGCGCTGCAGCCTGCCCCTTGTCATCATCCGCGGCCGCGCCGGCGAGTGCTTCCTCATAATCGGCGTGCTGCAGGCGCACGTTCTCCACGTGCGCCCTGTCGTCGATCTGCGGCACTTCCTCCGCGGCGCGGATTTCGACGGTGTGCAGCGTCTTGACCACCTCGAGCTTTACCGCTTCGAGCATGGCACCGAACAGCTCGAAGGCCTCGCGCTTGTACTCCTGCTTCGGATTCTTCTGCGCGTAGCCGCGCAGGTGGATGCCTTGGCGCAAATGGTCGAGCGCCGCGAGGTGCTCGCGGTAGTGCGCATCCAGGATCTGCAATGTCACGTAGCGCTCGTACTGCCGGAACGAGGCCAGCGCGGACTCGGGGATCCTGGTGCGGTAGTTTTCCTCCGCGCGCACGATGATGCGCCCGAGCAGCGTCTCGTCCTGGAGCTCGGGCTCCTTTTCGAGCCACGCCTTGAGCGGCAGCTGCAGCCGCAGCTCGGCATTGAGCGCGTTCTCCAGGCCGCCGATGTCCCACTGCTCCTCGACGCTTTCCCGGGGCACGAACTGGTGGAAAAGATCGGTCACCACGCCGGCGCGCAGATCCGAGATGCGCGGCGACACGTCCTCGGACTCGAGCAGCTCGTTCCTGAGCGTGTAAATGGTCTTCCTCTGGTCGTTGGCGACGTCGTCGTATTCGAGCAATTGCTTGCGGATGTCGAAGTTGCGCGCTTCGACCTTGCGCTGGGCGGATTCAATGGACCGGGTCACCATCGAATGCTCGATGGCTTCCCCTTCTGGCATCTTGAGCAACACCATGATGCGGTTGATGCGGTCGCCGGCGAAGATCCTGAGCAGCGGATCCTCCAGCGCCATGAAAAACCGTGAGCTGCCCGGATCGCCCTGGCGCCCTGAGCGGCCGCGCAGCTGGTTGTCCACCCGGCGCGACTCGTGGCGCTCGGTGCCGACGATGTGCAGGCCGCCGGCGCCGATCACCTTGTCATGCAGCGCCTGCCACTCGCCGCGCAGCTTTTCGATGTGCGCCTTCTGCTCCGCCTCCGGCAGGCCCTCGGTCGCCATTACCATCTCGACCTGCCTCTCGACATTGCCGCCGAGCACGATATCGGTGCCGCGGCCGGCCATGTTGGTCGCGATGGTGACCATCTTCGGCCGCCCTGCCTGCGCCACGATCTCGGCCTCGCGCGCATGCTGCTTGGCGTTCAGCACCTGGTGCGGCAGCTTTTCCCTCTCCAGCATCGCCGAGAGCAGCTCGGAGTTTTCGATCGACGTGGTGCCCACCAGCACCGGCTGGCCGAGCTCGTAGCAGACCTTGATCTCGTCGACGATCGCCTTGTTCTTTTCCTTGGTGGTGCGGTAGACCAGGTCCAACCGGTCCTCGCGGATCATGTCCATGTGCGTCGGCACGACCACGGTTTCCAGGCCGTAGATCTCCTGGAATTCGTAGGCCTCGGTATCGGCGGTGCCGGTCATGCCGGCGAGCTTGCCGTACATGCGAAAGTAGTTCTGGAAGGTGATCGAGGCGAGCGTCTGGTTCTCGTTCTGGATCGCGACCTTTTCCTTCGCCTCGACCGCCTGGTGCAGGCCGTCGGACCAGCGCCGTCCGGTCATCAGCCGGCCGGTGAACTCATCGACGATGACCACCTCCCCGTCCTGCACCACGTAATGCTGATCGCGGTGGTACAGGTGGTGCGCGCGCAGGGCCGCATAAAGCTGATGCACCAGGTTGATATAAGCCGGTTCGTACAGGCTCGCTCCCTGCGGCAGCATGCCGATTCGCGCGAGGACTTCCTCGGCCCTCTGGTGCCCCGCTTCGGAGAGCAGGACCTGGTGGTTCTTCTCGTCGACGAAGAAATCGCCCGGCGGCTCGGGCTGGTCCTGCTTCTTCTCCTCCTTTTGGGGAGTCAGCAGCGGCGCCACGTCGTTCATCTTGTGATAGATCTCGGTTCGGTCCTCCGCCTGGCCGGAGATGATCAGCGGCGTGCGCGCCTCGTCGATCAGGATCGAGTCCACCTCGTCGACGATGCCGTAGGTGAGCTTCCTCTGGTAGCGCTCCTCGACCCGCATCGCCATGTTGTCGCGCAGATAATCAAAGCCGAATTCGTTGTTGGTGCCGTAGGTGATGTCGGCCTGATAGGCGATGCGTTTTTGATCCGGCTCCATCTGCGGGATGTTCACGCCGACCGTGAGGCCAAGGAAACCGTAGAGCTTGCCCATCCACTCGGCGTCGCGTTTCGCCAGGTAATCGTTGACCGTGACGATATGCACGCCCTTGCCGGCCAGCGCGTTAAGGTACGCTGGCAGCGTCGCCGCCAGCGTCTTGCCCTCGCCAGTGCGCATTTCCGCGATCTTGCCGTCGTGCAACACCATGCCGCCGACCAGCTGCATATCGAAGTGGCGCATGCGCAAGCTCCGCTTGCCCGCCTCGCGAACCACGGCGAACGCCTCCGGCAGCAGCTCGTCCAGGGTGGCGCCCTCGGCGAGGCGCTGCTTGAATTCCGCGGTCTTGCCCCGCAGGGCGCCGTCAGAAAGCTTCGCGATCTCGGCTTCGAGAGCGTTGATCCGCTTCACCACACCCGAGTATTGCTTTAGCAGCCGCTCGTTGCGGCTGCCGAATATTTTCCGGGGAATGCTGAATAGAAAAACGAAGAACTTGCGGAAAATGTCCATGAATTCAGGGGCGCAGGTAGGTGCTAAACCCCCGGGGAAACAGCGATTTTAACATGCCGGTGTCGGCCGGCCCCGCGGCAGGACTACCTGGACTTGGCTCTCGCCAGAGGAACTTGCGGATTGCTCGCCAGCAGGAACAGGCTCGGATTCTGCGGCGCGCCGCGGAAGCGCACTTCGAAATGCAGGTGCGGCCCGGTCGAGCGCCCGGTATTGCCGCTGTCGGCGATGCGCCGTCCCCGTCGCAGCACATCGCCCTCCTTCACCATCACCTTCGACAGGTGCGCATAGCGCGTCACCAGGTCGTTGCCGTGGTCGATGTCGATCATGTTGCCGTACTGGGGATGAAGGCCGGCGAACTGCACCACGCCGCCCGCTGCCGCAACCACCGGGGTGCCGGTGTCGGTGATGAAATCGATGCCCTCGTGCAGCGCCTGCTGGCCGGTAAAAGGATCGATACGGTAGCCGAAGCCCGAGGCGTTGAAGGGCACGTTCACCGGCATCATTGTAGGCATGGCCTTCTTCTTCACCGCCTGCTCGAACAGTTGCGCCTCGAGCACGCCAAGCTGATCGGTGCGGTTTTCCATCTGGCGCGACAGCAACGCGACCTGGTCGTTGAATTGCGCGAGCGTCAGGTTCTGCGGCGGCATGCTGGTGGACAGCGGGCCCCCCAAACCGGGCGTCTCGAAGAAGCGGAATTCCTGCGGCTTGAAACCGGCCAGCGCCGCGAGCCGCTCGCCCAGGGCATCCAGGCGCGAGAGCTGGGCCTGCATTTCGCCGATCTTCACCGCCATCGCGTTGAGGTTCTGCTGCATGAACTCGCGCGAGCGCTCGGTCTCGCCCTGCTGCGTGGCGAGCACCAGCCGGGTTATGAGGGGAATCTTCAGGTCCACCGCGAAGCGCAGGCTGAGCCAGTAGGTGGCCCCGGTCAGGCACACGAGGATGGACGTTGCAAGCGCGAAGGTGCCGAGCGCATGGCGCAGCGTCAGCGTCACGGAGCGCGCCTTTGCCATCCGGCTGGAGATCAAGATAACCTGCACGTAGCCTCCACTGAACCCCTCTTCCCGTGCAACCTTCCAAAGTCGGCAGTCTGCTCGCGTCCGACGCCAGCTTGCAGCCGGTCGTCGAAAAAGCACGCCTGATCAACGCGCTCTCGAAGCTTTGTGTTGACTTCCTGCCCCCCGCACTGGCCCGCCTGATACGAGCCATCACTTTCAACCACCGCCTTGGGGACCGCCAACTGGTCCTCGTGGCCGCATCGCCCGCCGCAGCCGCCAAGCTGAAAATGCTGTCCGAGGCGTTACTTGCCTACCTGACCCAACACGGGGCGCAGGTTAATTCAGTTTCCGTGAAGGTGCAACCCGGGGCGGGACCGGAAAATGTTGCCGCCGCACGACAGCCCCGGCGCCTGTCCCCGGCTGCGCTGGACGCCTTGCAGGCGCTGCACCAGCAGCTGCCCGACTCTCCCGCACGAACCGCGCTAAAAACCCTTTTAGATCACCAGCTTGTGGCAGCGAAGGCCGGCACCGAAAAAACCTAGGCGGGCGCGTAGCGCAACAGCCCGGCGACGCCCGCCGGCGCCTCTTCAGCACGCTCGAAAGTGACCACTTCCAGCGCCGCCGGATCGGCCAGCAATTCACGCAGCAGCCGGTTGTTTAACGCATGGCCGGACTTGTGCGCGCTGAATGCGGCGAGCAACGGCCGGCCGAGCAGGTACAAGTCGCCGATCGCGTCCAGGATCTTGTGCCGGATGAATTCGTCGGCATAACGCAGTCCTTCGGCATTCAGCACGCGGTGCTCATCCAGCACCACCGCGTTCTCCAGGCCGCCGCCCAGGGCAAGGCCCGAGTCGCGCATGTCTTCCACGTCCTGCATGAAGCCGTAGGTGCGGGCGCGCGCGACTTCCTTCAGATAGGAAGTATTGGCGAAATCCACCGTGAGGGAGGTGTTCGACTTCTCGATCACCGGATGGTCGTAGACGATCGAGAACGACAGCTTGAATCCCTCATAGGGCTCGAGCACGGCCCATTTGTCGCCGTCCTTCGCCTCGATGCGCTTTTTCACGCGCAGGAAGCGCTTGGGCGCGCCCTGCTCCTCGATGCCCGCCTCCTGGATCAGCAACACGAAGGGCGCGGCGCTGCCGTCCATGATCGGGACTTCGGGCCCATCGAGGTCCACGTAGGCGTTGTCCACGCCCAGACCCGCCAGCGCCGACATCAGGTGCTCGATCGTATGGATCTTCGTGTCGCCGCTCACCAGGCAGGAACACAGCCGCGTCTCGCCCACCAGGTCGGCGCGCGCCGGGATGACGGGCGCGGACGGCAGGTCGGTGCGCCGGAACACGATCCCGGTATCGGGCTGCGCCGGGCGCAGGGCGATGCGCACCTTCTGGCCGGTATGCAGGCCGACGCCAGTGGCGTGGACCAGCGATTTCAGGGTTCTTTGGCGCAGCATGGGATGTGTCATTCTACCAAACGCGGCGCGGCAAGCCCTGACGCCTGCGTAAATCCATAAGTACGGCCGCTGGAAAAACCTGCTCAAGGGCATCTACGACACGGAGAAATCCCGGCGCCGGATCATCGTTACCGGCTCGGCGCGGCTCGATTACTACCGGAAAGGCGGAGACTCCCTCGCCGGCCGCTACCGGTACTTCCGCCGCCACCCGTTTTCCCTACGCGAAAAGCGTATCGGCCAACGCGATCGTGGGCGATCCCTCTGCAGGGACACGGCCGGCCGCGCCGGCGTAAAATGGCGCACTCAGCCAAGGAGAGCGCATGACCACGATGGATGTCGCGCAACTGCCGGCACAGGCGGCGAAGGACCTGCAGGCCGGAAAGCCGGTGAAGCTCACGCGCTTAGGCAAGCTCGTCGCGACCGTTCGCGCGGTCGCGGCGCGGCCCCGTTACGATCCGAAGAAGGAACTGGCGGCGATGCGCAAGGCCGACGCCGGCGACGATTGGCGGGAATTCGCCGGCTGGCCGGAGCGGTGAAGCGCGGCGATCTGTTCTTCTGCAAGCCGCCCGGATTCGTCGGCAAGGTGCGCCCTGC
>JBCKKZ010000054.1:0-10274 GCA_038904015.1 Burkholderiales bacterium
GTCGCCATTCTGGGAAACGCTCCTTTCAAGGTGATGGCGTTGGCCTATGCACAAAGCCCGTTCACGGATGACGAAATCCACGCGGTGACCGCGTTCCTGGAGTTCGCCGACAAGCGGCACAGGTTTGAGGAGCCCAGCGAACACGGGTGGAGTACGTACATCGGAGGCTCGGTAACCGCGGGGATGGTAATCGCGGGCGCCGCAGGCGTGCTCGTGCTGCTGGGAATCTTCTCGCTGACCGGGCGGCGCCGGAAGAGCGGGTCCGTGAACCAGGATATCTACGACCGGCAGGTCAGATCAGAGTAATCGTTCGGGTCAAAACGGCGGTAACCGAGAAATTACAGGGGTAATCACATGGGCGATCGCATGAGTTGGATCAAGGACATCATTTCGCCGGAGACGCGCAAATGGGAAGAGTTCTACCGCAATCGCTTCCAGCATGACCGCATCGTCAGGAGCACGCATGGGGTCAACTGCACGGGCGGTTGTTCCTGGTCGATCCATGTCAAGGACGGCATCGTGGTTTGGGAGACACAGGCGCTGGATTACCCGCTCCTGGAGGATTCCCTGCCGCCGTACGAGCCGCGTGGCTGTCAACGAGGGATTTCCTTTTCCTGGTATTTGTACAGCCCCCTGCGAATCAAGTACCCGTTGATCCGGGGCGCGCTGATCGACGCCTACCGCGCCGAGAAGGACAGAACCGGCGACCCGCTCAAGGCCTGGGAGGCCCTGCAAAACGATTCGGCGAAGCGCAAGCAGTACCAGAACGCCCGCGGCAAGGGCGGATTCAGGAGAGCAAGCTGGGACGAGGTTCTGGAGCTGATGGCTGTCGCCAACATTTATACGGCGAAGAAATACGGCCCCGACCGGGTCATCGGTTTCTCGCCGATTCCCGCGATGTCCATGATCAGCTACGCGGCCGGTAGCCGGTTCCTTCAGCTCTTCGGCGGCGTCAACCTCAGTTTCTACGACTGGTACTGCGACCTCCCCACCGCTTTCCCGGAAATCTGGGGCGAGCAGACCGATGTTTGCGAAAGCGCCGACTGGTACAACTCCAAGATGATCGCCGATATGGGCGCCTGTCTGAACATGACCCGCACGCCCGACTGCCATTTCTTCGCGGAGTCGCGGCATAACGGCACCAAGGCGGTGGTGTTCTCGCCCGATTTCAGCCAGGTCTGCAAGTACGCGGACCAATGGGTGCCCCTCCACGCGGGCAGCGATGGCGCGTTCTGGATGGCGGTTTCGCACGTCATTCTCAAAGAGTTCCACCACGAAAAACAGACACCCTATTTCCTCAAGTACGGCAAGCAGTACACGGACAGCCCTTATCTGGTGGTTCTGAACAAGGAAGGGGATCGTTACAAGCCGGGCCGCCTGCTGCGCGCCAACGAGCTGGCCCAGTTCAAGGACATCGAGAACGGGGAGTGGAAATTCCTCAACATCGACGAGAAATCCGGAAACTTTGTCGTGCCGAAAGGCGCGATGGGGCATCGCTGGAGCAAGGAGCCCGGCAAGTGGAACATGAAGCTTGAGAACTCGACCGATGATCAGGCCTACGATCCTGCACTGACCCTGCTCAAGAACAACGACGGCGTGCTCAGCACCGAGTTCACGGAATTCGGTCTGGACAAGAAGGCCCTGAGGGGGGTGCCGGTCAAGTATGTCGAGACGCTCCATGGAAAGGTCGCCGTCGCCACGGTGTACGACCTGATCATGGCCCAGTACGGCGTGGGCCGCGGGCTCCCCGGGGATTACCCGACGGACTACACCGACAAGGATGCCGCCTACACGCCGGCGTGGCAGGAAATCCTCACCGGAATCGATTCCAGGACCGTGCTTCAGTTCGCCAGGGAATGGGCCAACACCGCAAACGTGACCGAAGGCAAGTGCATGATCATCATCGGCGCGGGCATCAACCACTGGTACCACGCGAATCTGATGTACCGCGCGGGCGCGATGGCGCTCATGCTCTCCGGCTGCGTCGGCAAGAACGGCGGCGGCTTGAACCACTACGTGGGACAGGAAAAGCTGGCGCCGATGGACTCCTGGAGCACGATCGCCTTGGCCAAGGACTGGCATGCACCCAGCCGGCTCCAGCAGGCGCCGCTGTGGCATTACATCAACACCTGCCAGTACCGGTATGACGGGCAGTACTCCCGCTACAACACGGTTCCCAAGAACGAGATGACCAGCCGGCACACGGCCGACACCATCTTTAAGGCGGTGCGCAATGGCTGGATGCCGTTCTATCCGCAGTTCAAGCAGAATACGCTGGAGCTGGGCAAGGAGGCGGTCGCCAAGGGCGCGAAGGACGACGCGGGCATCACGCAACACGTGCTCGAAAAGCTCAAATCGAAGCAGCTCGAATACTCGGTCGGGGATCCGGAGGCGGAAGAGAACCATCCGAGGGTTTGGTACATCTGGCGCGGCAACGCCATCATGGGCAGCATGAAGGGCCATGAGTACGCCCTCAAGCACTACCTCGGCACGCACTCCAACGCCATCGCGAAGGATTCCGAGGAGCACACCAAGGAAGTGAAGTGGCATGAGATCGCGCCGACAGGCAAGATGGATCTGGTGGTGGATCTGAACTTCCGCATGGATTCGTCGGCGCTCTATTCGGACATCGTGCTGCCTGCGGCCTCCTGGTACGAGAAGGCGGATCTGAACAGCACCGACCTGCATTCGTTCATTCATCCGCTGTCGGCCGCGATCGCGCCGGTCTGGGAATCCAAGACCGACTGGAACATCTTCAAGGAGCTGGCAAGGGCGACGAGCGAGGCGGCCAGGAAGTACCTGCCCGAGCCTCAGATCGACATCGTCGCCTTGCCGTTGGCGCACGATACGGCGGATGAGATCACCCAGCCGCACGTGAAGGACTGGTACCAGGGCGAATGCGAGGCGATCCCCGGCAAGACCATGCACAAGCTCGCCGTGGTGCGGCGCGATTACACCAAGCTCTACGAGAAGTTCATCACGCTGGGCGAGAACGTCAGAACCAATGGCTTGAGCGCGCACGGCAACCATTTCCTGTGCGCGGACGAGTACGACGAGATGATCGCCTCCAACCACTTCCCGGTCGAGAAGATGGACGGAAAAGTCTATCCGTCGCTGAAAGAGGACGAGTCGGTCGCGAACGCCATCCTGCATCTGTCCACGTTGACGAACGGCGCGCTCACGGTCCGCGCCTACCAGAATATGGAAAAAAAGACCGGGCTCAAGCTGGCCGATCTGGCCGAGGGCAGCAAGGATGTGCGGATTCGCTACGCGGATCTCCAGGCCCAGCCGCGCAGGTACAACACGTCGCCGTTGTGGTCAGGGCTCATGAACGACGGCAGGGCTTACGCGCCCTATACCTATAACGTGGACCGGCTCGTTCCATGGCGGACGCTGACGGGACGCCAGCATTTCTACCTCGATCATGAGATGTACATCGCCTATGGCGAGAATCTGCCGACCTACAAGCCCTCACCGAAGCCCGAGGTTTACGGGGATCTGAAGGAAACCCTGAAGGAAGGAAAGGCGAAGGTGCTGAACTGCCTCACCCCCCACGGCAAGTGGCACATCCATTCGACCTTCGGAGACAATCTCCGGATGTTGACGCTTTCCCGCGGCTGCGAGCCTTGCTGGTTGAGCGAGAAAGACGCGGCAGAGCTGGGCATCAAGGACAACGACTGGGTCGAGGTCTACAACGACCATGGGGTGTATTGCACCAGGGCGTGTGTCAGTTCCCGCATTCCGAAGGGAGTGTGCATCGTTTATCACGTGCCGGAGCGCACGGTGGGCATCCCCAAGTCACAGGTGAGGGGAAACAAGCGGGCGGGTGGGCATAACAGCTTCACCCGGATCCATCTCAAGCCGAACTTCCTGTGCGGCGGCTATGGGCAGTTCTCGTATCACTTCAACTACTGGGGACCCATCGCTCCGAACCGGGATACTCACGTGACGGTCAAGAGAATGGACAAGGTCGTATTCTGAGTACACGGTCGCGGCGAGGAAAACAAATGGATATTCGTTCGCAGATTTCGATGGTGTTTCACCTGGACAAGTGCATCGGCTGCCATACCTGCTCGATCGCCTGCAAGAACATCTGGACCGATCGCAAGGGCGCCGAGTACATGTGGTGGAACAATGTGGAAACCAAACCCGGCACCGGCTATCCCACGAAGTGGGAAGACCAGGGCATCTACAAGGGCGGCTGGGAGAAGGCCGGGGGCGCGATTTCGCTGATGGGAGCGGGCAAGCAGAAGGGGTTGTTGAATATCTTCCACAACCCCAACATGCCGGTGATCGACGATTACTACGAGCCCTTTACCTACAACTATCTCGATCTGATCGAGGCGCCCGCGGGGGACGACCAGCCGACGGCCCGGCCGGTTTCGTTGATCACGGGAAAACCGATCGATATCAAGATGGGGCCGAACTGGGATGACGATCTGAGCGGAACTCCGGATTACGCCCGCAACGATCCGAATCTCAAGGATTTGTCGCCCGCCGAGCAGGAAGCCATGTTCCAGTTGGAGCGCATGGCGTTCTTCTACCTGCCCCGCATCTGCAATCACTGCCTGAATCCGGCCTGTGCCGCCTCCTGCCCGTCGGGTGCGATCTACAAGCGGGGCGAGGACGGCGTGGTGCTCATCAACCAGGAGGTCTGTCGCGCATGGCGGATGTGCGTCACGGCTTGTCCGTACAAGAAGACCTATTACAACTGGCACACCGGCAAGTCCGAAAAGTGCATCCTTTGTTATCCGCGTATCGAGGCGGGTCTCGCTCCGGCTTGCATGCACTCCTGCGTCGGCCGGATCCGCTACCTGGGGGTGATCCTGTACGATGCCGACCGGATTCACGAGGTGGCATCGGCTGCGGAAAAGGACCTGATCGATCAGCACATGAGCATGCTCATGGATCCGTTCGATCCAGAGGTCATCGCGTCGGCGAAGGCGAACGGAATCGCGGATTCCACGATTCATGCGGCTCAGAATTCTCCGGTTTACAAGTTCGTCAAGGAGTGGGGACTGGCGCTGCCTCTGCATGCGGAATTCAGGACCCTGCCGATGCTGTTCTACGTGCCGCCGCTGTTGCCGGTGATGGCCTCCGTCAGGCAAGTGAACAATACCGCGCAGAATAATAAGCTCGGGCCCATCGCCAAGGTCTGGGATGACAGCTGGCTCTACGACACCAGCACCGAAGAGCTTTTTGGCACCATTGACCAGGCACGTTTCCCGCTGAAATACCTCGCCAATCTGTTGAGCGCGGGGGACGAGGGCACGATCAAGGAGCGGCTGAAGAAGCTGATGGCCGTCAGGATCTATCGTCGCTGGAAAACGGTCGGCGACATTGCCGAGCAAAAGGCGATGGATGCGCTGCGGGAAGTGGGCTACACGCCAGAGATGGCGGACGACGTCTACCGCCTGACGTCGCTGGCCAAGTTCGATGACCGGTTCGTGATTCCGCCGGCTCATCGCGAGAATGCGATCGAGATGCTGGAGTTCGCGGGCGACAGAAAGGGCAGCGTCGGCTTCGGCTTCAAGGAAGACACCATGCAGAGGGGATTGTGAGTTCCATGGACACCACACACTATCGCCGTCTGGCCGAGCTGTTCGATTTTCCGGGGCCGGAGTTCGCCGCCCGGGGACGAGCGTTGTCGGGCTTTCTGCGTGAAAACTATCCCGCTGCCGCGGCCGAGGTGGAGCATTTCCTGGACGCGATTCCGGCGAGGATCCTCGATCTCCAGGAGCTCCACACCCGCACGTTCGACGTGCAGTCCCTGACCACGCTGGACATCGGTTATGTCCTGTTCGGGGACGACTACAAGCGTGGCGCCTTGTTGTCCAATTTGAGTCGCGAGCACACGCAGGCGGAAAACGACTGCGGGGGCGAGCTGGCCGATCATTTGCCGAACGTGCTGCGGCTGATTCCGAAGCTGAAGGATCAGGATCTGCTGGACGAGCTGGTCAGGGAGATCCTGGTTCCGGCGCTGATGCTGATGATTCGCGAGTTCGATCCGCAGCGGATCGAGAAAAAGAACGCGAACTATCGGAAACATTACAAAACCCTCATCGATCCGGCCCGCGGCAGCGATGCGACGATTTATTGCCGGGCGCTCAAGGCCGTGATCGCCGTGGTGGCGAAGGATTTTCCGGTCACCGAGCTGATGACCAGGCTGTCGGATTGGGGCGGCCGGCCGCAGACGGCGGATTTCCTGGGACTGGTGCAGAAGGAAATGGACATTGAGCGGAACGCGAACCCGGCCAACAGCGGCTGTGACGCCTGAGCATTGGGAGAACCGGACATGAACCTGATCAATAACTTCCTTTTTATCGCGTTACCGTATGTCGCCATCGTGGTTTTTTTCCTCGGGGCCATTCATCGCTATCGGGCGACCGGGTTCAAATACACGTCCTTGTCCTCCCAGTTCCTGGAAGGGCGCGGTGTTTTCTTCTTTGCGATGCTGTTCCACGTGTCGATCCTGATGCTGTTCCTGGGGCATCTGTTCATCTTCCTGTTCCCGGCGGCGACCTTGGCGTGGAACAGCAACCCGCTGCGCCTGATCGTCCATGAGGTGGTGGCCTTCACGTTCGGGCTCGGCGTCTTGATCGGTTTGGCGGGGCTCTTCATGCGGCGGATCTTGTACCCCCGCCTTCAGGTGGTGACCAGCCGGATGGACATCGTCATTGAACTTCTGCTCCTGGTGCAGATCGTCTTCGGATTGTGGGTCGCCCTGGGATACCGCTGGGGGTCTTCCTGGTTCGCGGCGGATCTGTCGCCGTATCTGTGGTCGATCGTGAAGTTGAACCCGCAGATCGAAGCGGTCAGCGCCATGCCTTGGGTGGTCCAGGTCCATATCGTCGGGGCCTTCGTCATTCTCGGGATGATTCCGTTCACTCGATTGGTGCATTTCCTGGTAGCACCATTTCATTACATTTGGCGGCCCTACCAACCAGTCATGTGGTACTGGGACCGCAAGCGGATCCGTGACCCGAAGGCCGCCTGGTCTGAAGCCCGTCCGAAGAATAACTGACGATTATGGACACGCAAAAACTGGTGGACATGCGGAAGCTGAAGCGGATCGATCCTCTGAGGAAGCAACCGGAAAAGGGCCTGGACGACGGGCAGGGGTTGTCTCCCATGGATCCTCCGGATGCCTACGCGCCGCCGAGCGTGGCGCCGGTATCTCCGGCGGAGATGCATCCGTTTCTCAGGAAGTTCAGGGATGAACATGTCCCCTTTATGGAGGAGCTGAACGCTTTTGAAGAGACGATTCTCTCGATTCAGAAAACCGGATTCACCAAGGAGTCGGACGCCGGGCTGAGGCATTTTTTCCATTTCTTCGACCAGGAGTTCGTTCCTCACAGCCGGCGCGAAGAGGCGACCCTGTTCCCCTTGCTGCACGAGCGGCTGATCGCGGACGGGGAACACAGCAAGGGAGAAGTTCCCACCACGGCGATCGACTTGCTGGAGGATGAACATGCCAAGGCCATGCAGTTGGCCGCGGTGGTGCTGAATTTCCTGGGGCTGGCTTTTCGCCTTCCGGACGAAAGATCGAGGCTGATCGTGCTGGATGCCGCGCTCGAACAGGGCAAGAACCTGGTCGAGTTGCTGCGCCTTCATATTTTTCGCGAGGACAACGTGGTTTTCTCCCTTGCGCATCGGCTGATTTCCAGCGCCGAGTTCGACCGGATGCAGTCAAGGGCAGCGGCGGCGAGAAAGCCGAGCCTTGGCCGCTCGGCCACCGTAACCGCGCAGTGATGGTGCAACTGCGCTGATGCCCGCGGCGATGCTGCGGATACGCAGCCGCGAGGCGCTACCGCTGGTGCAGGGCGGGATGGGCATCGGTGTGTCGGCGCACCGCCTGGCCGGCGCCGTCGCGAGCGAAGGCTGCGTCGGCACCATCTCGAGCGTCGACCTGCGGCGCCACCATCCCGACCTGATGCGCGCGACCGGCCGCTCGCGCGACCGGCAGGCGATCGAGCGCGCCAACCTGATCGCGCTCGACCGCGAAATCCGCGCCGCGCGCGAGCTCGCCGGCGGCCGCGGCGTGATCGCGGTGAACGTGATGCGCGCGGTGACGCAATACGCGGACTACGTCCGGCAGTCGTGCGCCAGCGGCGCGGACGCCATCGTGGTCGGCGCCGGGCTGCCGTTCGACCTGCCGGAACTCACCGCGGACTACCCCGAGGTCGCGCTGATCCCGATCCTGTCGGAGGCGCGCGCCATCGGCCTGGTGCTGAAGAAGTGGCAGCGCAAGGGCCGCCTGCCCGACGCCATCGTCATCGAGCATCCGCGCTACGCGGGCGGCCACCTTGGCGCGGCGAAGCTGGAAGAGCTGACGGATGCCCGCTTCGATTTCTCGGCGGTCCTGCCTGCGGCGCAGCGCCTGTTCGAGGAGATGAAGATCGCGCCGATCCCCATTATCGTCGCGGGTGGCATCAACACGCCGGAGAAAGTCCGCCAGGCGCTCGCGCTCGGCGCCACAGCCGTGCAGGTCGGCACGCCGTTCGCGGTCACCGTCGAGGGCGACGCTCACCCGGAATTCAAGCGAGTGCTCGCCGACGCGCGTCCCGAGGACATCGTCACGTTCATGAGCGTGGCGGGCTTGCCCGCGCGCGCGGTGCGCACGCCCTGGCTGGCCCGTTACCTGGAGAAGGAAGCCGTGCTCCAGCGGCGCGCAAAGTCGCGCCGGGAATGCACCCTGGGCTTCGATTGTCTAGCGCAGTGTGGGTTGCGCGACGGCAACGCGCGCATGGGGCAGTTCTGCATCGACCACCATCTCGCTGCAGCACTGCGCGGAGACGTCGAGCACGGGCTCTTCTTCCGTGGCTCAGAATCCGTACCCTTCGGCAGCCAAATCCGGCCGGTGCGCGAGCTCACAGCCCACCTGCTTGGCACGGTCGAGGACTGACTCGTTGGCCCTCGCCGGCGGGGCTAGAGGCTGCTCGCCACGCGGCGGAAATGGTGCCCGAGGATCGACAGCTCCATCGCGGCGCGCAACTTGCGCGGGCTTGCAAGCAGCGTGGACCAGAACAGGCCCCAGAAAGGCCGTCGTCCCGCGTGCCTCACGCCCAGCACCCACAGCGACTTGACGAACGCCGCGACGTCGGCGGGCGACAGGCGCCTGGAGGGTCCGCGCGGTCGGTAGGCGCGCAGGAAGGTGCGGATCCGGCGGTAGTAGTTCGCGGGCTCGTAGAGTCGGCGCATCAGGTCCCGATATCCCGAGACCAGGAACTCCGGGTCCAGCCGCGTGACGAAATTGAGCATGCCGTCGGTGTTGTTGCCGCAGGTCTCGGACAGGATTCTGCCCTCGGCGGCCAGGCGGCGGTAGAGAGCCGTCTGCGGCAGCGCGCTGAGCAGGCCGACCATCGCCGTGACCACGCCGGTACGCTGGATGAATTCGAACTGGCGCCGGAAGATGTCGCGCGGGTCGCTGTCGAAGCCAACGATGAATCCGCCCATGACTTCCATGCCCGCGCGCTGCAGCGTTCGCACCGCCTCGCCGAGATCGCGCTTCTGGTTCTGCCGCTTGCCGCATTCCGCGAGACCCTCGGGCGATGGCGTCTCGAGGCCGACGAACACCTTCTTGAAGCCGGCCTGCGCCATCAGCTCGCACAGCTCGGGGTCATCGGCCAGGTTCACCGACGCCTCGGTGAAAAAACCGATCGCCGGCCGCGTGCGGCGGCGCCACTCGATCAGCTCCCTCAGCAGGCCTTTGCTGCGCTTGCGGTTGCCGATGAAGTTGTCGTCGACGATGAACACCATGTCCCGCCAGCCCCGCTGCCGCAGGGCTTCCAGCTCGCGCACCACCTGCGCGGGATCCTTGGTGCGCGGCACGCGGCCGTTCATCACCACGATGTCGCAGAACTCGCAGTTGAACGGGCAACCGCGCGAGAACTGCACCGGCATGGTCACGTAGTCCCGCAGGTCGATCAGGTCCCAGCGCGGCACCGGCGTGCCGCGCACGTCAGGCCAGTGAGGCGATCGATAGGACGGTTTGGGCGCGCCCTTGCCGATGTCCTCGACCAGAGCGCCAATCACGTTCTCGGCCTCGCCGAGCACGAAGTGCCGGATTTCTGGAAATTCGGCGTGCCCGGTGGTGAACAGCGGCCCGCCCGCGACGACGGTCCTGCCGAGCGCCGCGCAACGGGCCGCGATCTCGTGCGCGGAAGTCTTGTGCACGATCATCCCGCTCAGGAACACGGTGTCGGCCCACCGGATATCGCGGTCGGCCAGCGGCCGCACGTTGAGGTCCACCAACCGCAGGTTCCATGCTGGCG
>JBCKKZ010000055.1:0-9824 GCA_038904015.1 Burkholderiales bacterium
CCAGCAACCAGCGCAAGCTGGTGGGCCGCGTCGTGAGCAACAAGATGCAGAAGACCGTAGTAGTGCAGGTTGAGCGCCGCGTGAAGCACGCGGTTTTCGGCAAGATCATCACCCGCTCGAGCAAGTACCACGCGCATGTGCCCTCGGGCGCCTTCCAGGAAGGCGACCTGGTGGAGATCGCCGAAGGCCGGCCGATCTCGAAAACCAAGTCCTGGACTGTCACGCGGCTTGTAGAGAAGTCGAAAGTCGTTTAAAATTAGATACTTTTTATCCCCTTAGCGGGACCCAAAACTGCCAGCCTCGGGCTGGAAAGTTGGAGCAGAAGGAAAACCATGATTCAGATGCAGTCCGTGTTGGACGTTGCCGACAATACCGGCGCGCGCGCCGTCATGTGCATCAAGGTGCTGGGCGGCTCGAAGCGCCGCTATGCCTCGATCGGCGACGTGATCAAGGTGAGCATCAAGGATGCGGCGCCGCGTGGCCGCGTGAAGAAAGGCGAGGTCTACGACGCCGTGGTGGTGCGCACCGCCAAGGGCGTGCGCCGCGGCGACGGCTCGCTCGTGCGCTTCGACTCGAACGCCGTGGTGCTGCTCACGCCCAAGCTCGAACCGATCGGCACGCGCATTTTCGGGCCGGTGACGCGCGAGCTGCGCACCGAGCGTTTCATGAAAATTGTTTCCCTCGCACCCGAGGTGCTTTGATGCAAAGAATAAAGAAGGGCGATGAAGTGGTCGTGATCTCCGGTCGCGACAAGGGCAAACGCGGCGCGGTGCTGCGCCGGGTGGACGCCGAGCACATCGTGGTGGAAGGCGTGAACCGGGTGAAGAAGCACCAGCGGCCGAACCCGATGAAGAACGTCACCGGCGGCATCGTCGACAAGGACATGCCGATTCACGTCTCCAACATCGCGCTCTACAACCCGGCGACCCAGAAAGCCGACCGCATCGGCTTCAAGTCCCTTGAGGACGGTCGCAAGGTGCGCGTGTTCAAGTCCAACGGCGAACAGGTAGACGCGTAAGGACAGGTCATGGCCAAGGACAAAGACAAGGACGCGAAATCCAAGCAGGCGGCGGTGCAGCAACAGCCGAAGGCGCCCAAGAAAGAGGCGCCGGCGAGGAAGGCTGCTGTCGTGGCTCCGGCCGTGGAGTCCGGTCCGCAGCTGCCCGCGCCGCCGGCGCGGCTCGCGATTCACTATCGCGATAAGGTCGTGCCCGACCTGATGAAGAAGTTCGGCTACACCACCGTGATGCAGGTGCCGCGCATCAAGAAGATCACGCTCAACATGGGCGTCGGCGAGGCGGTGAACGACAAGAAGGTGCTCGATCACGCGGTCGGCGACATGACCCGGATCGCGGGGCAGAAGCCGGTGGTGACCAAGACGCGCAAGTCGATCGCGAACTTCAAGGTGCGCGCCGGATACCCCGTCGGCTGCATGGTGACCTTGCGCGGCGTGCGGATGTACGAATTCCTCGATCGCCTCGTGAGCATCGCGATTCCGCGGATCCGCGACTTCCGGGGCGTGTCCAACCGCGCCTTCGACGGCCGCGGCAGCTACAGCCTCGGGGTCAAGGAACAGATCATCTTCCCCGAGATCGAGTACGACAAGATCGACGCCCTGCGCGGACTCGATATCACCATCAACACCACGGCGAAGAACGACGACGAGGCGCGCGCGCTGCTCACGGCGTTCCGTTTTCCGTTCCGGGTGGACCAGGTGAAGCAGGATCCGAACAAGCAAGAACAGAAAGGCTGACCAAACATGGCCAAGCTCTCAGTGAAGCTGCGCGACAAGAACCGCCGCAAGACCGTCGAGAAATTCAAGGCGAGGCGCGCCGCGCTGTTCGAGGTGATTCACAACATGAAAGCCGCTGACGAGGACCGCGATGCCGCGCGTGCCAAGCTGCAGAGGCTGCCGCGCGACGCTTCGCCGGTTCGCCTGCGCAACCGTTGCGCGCTGACCGGGCGCCCGCGCGGCGTGTACCGGAAGTTCGGCCTCGGGCGCAACAAGCTGCGCGAGCTGGCGCTGCACGGCGAGATCCCCGGCGTGATCAAGGCGAGCTGGTAAGGAGTCCGCGATGAGTATGAGCGATCCGATTGCAGACATGCTGACCCGCATCCGCAATGCCCAGATGGTCGGGCACGTGGATGTGAGCATGCCCTGCTCGAAAGTGAAGATTTCCATCGCCCAGGTACTGAAAGACGAGGGCTACGTCGAGGATTTCGCGGTGCGCGAAGACGGCGCGAAGAAGGTGCTGCGCATCGGCCTGAAGTATTACGCCGGCCGGCCGGTGATCGAGCGTCTGGAGCGCATCTCCAAGCCGGGCCTGCGCGTCTACAAGGACCGCGACAGCCTTCCCGAGGTCATGAACGGCCTGGGCGTGGCGATCGTCTCCACCTCGCGCGGCGTGATGACCGACCGCAAGGCGCGCGCCACCGGCGTCGGCGGTGAAGTCATCTGCATCGTCGCCTGAGGAGACGGCCATGTCGCGCATTGCAAAGAATCCGATTCCGGTGCCCAAGGGCGTCGAGGTGAGCATCACGCCGGTGCAGATATCGGTGAAGGGGCCGCTGGGTACCGTCGCGCGCGCGATGGACCCGAACGTCGGCGTCGAGAAGGACGGCGAAACACTGAAGTGCAAGGCGCTGGGCAATTCGAACCACGCCAATGCGATGTCCGGCACGATGCGGGCGCTGGTGGCCAACATGGTGACCGGGGTCACCAAGGGCTGGGAAAAGAAACTTTCGCTGGTCGGCGTCGGTTACCGGGCGCAGGCCCAGGGCGACAAGCTCAATCTGTCGCTCGGCTTCTCGCACCCGGTGGTGCAGCAGATGCCCAAGGGCGTCAAGGTGACGACGCCGACGCAAACCGAAATCGTGGTCAGCGGCATCGACAAGCAACTGGTCGGCCGGATTGCGGCCGAGATCCGCGGCGTGAAGCCCCCCGAGCCCTACAAGGGCAAGGGTGTGCGCTACGCGGGCGAGGCGATCGTGCTCAAAGAAACGAAGAAGAAGTAACCGAGTACGGAGAACCGACATGATCCACAAGAATCCCGCCCGCCTGCGCCGCGCGCGCCAGACGCGGCTCAAGATCCGGGAACTTGGCGCGGTGCGCCTCACGGTGCACCGTACCAATGTCCATATCTACGCGCAGATCACTTCACCCGGCGGCGACAAGGTGCTGGCGAGCGCCTCCAGCGTGGAGAAGGAACTGCGCGCCAATATGAAGAGCGGCAGCACCAGGAAGGCCGCTGAAATCGTCGGCCAGCGCATCGCCGAGAAGGCGAAGGCGGCCGGCATCGAGAGCGTGGCCTTCGACCGCGCGGGCTACAGGTACCACGGCCGGGTGAAGGCGCTTGCCGAGGCGGCACGGGCTGGCGGGCTTAAATTCTAAGGAATTCGCAATGGCAAAAATGCAGGCAAGGCGGATGCAACAGCAGGAAGGGCGGGGCGACGGGCTGCGCGAGAAAATGATTGCGGTCAATCGCGTCACCAAGGTGGTGAAGGGTGGCCGCGTGCTCGGCTTCGCCGCGCTTACCGTGGTTGGCGACGGCGACGGCAGCATCGGCATGGGCAAGGGCAAGGCGCGCGAGGTTCCGGTCGCGGTGCAAAAGGCGATGGAGGAAGCGCGCCGCTGCATGTTCAAGGTGAAGCTGAAAAGCGGCACGCTGCACCACACCGTCATCGGCCGCCATGGTTCGGCGAAGGTCCTGATGCAACCCGCCTCCGAGGGTACCGGCATCATTGCCGGCGGCACGATGCGCGCCGTGTTCGAGGTGATGGGAATCACCAACGTCCTCGCCAAGTGCTTCGGCTCGACCAATCCGTACAACGTCGTGCGCGCGACGCTGCAGGGCCTGCAGGCAATGAACACCCCGGCCGAGATCGCCGCCAAGCGCGGCAAGAAGATCGAGGAAATCCTTAACTAGGAACGCGCCATGGCGGACAAGAAAATAAAAGTGAAGCTGGTCAAGAGCACCAATGGCTGCAAGACCGGGCACGTCGCGACGGTGCGCGGCCTGGGTCTCAGGCGTCTGAACCACACGGTCGAGCTCGTCGATACCCCCGAGGTGCGCGGCATGATCAACCGGGTGTCCTATCTCGTCAGGCTGGAGAGCTAGCATGCGACTCAATGGACTGAAACCGGCGCCGGGCGCGCGGCAACCGCGCCACCGGGTCGGGCGCGGCATGGGCTCCGGTTGGGGCAAGACCGCCGGCCGGGGACACAAGGGCCAGAAGGCCCGCGCGGGCGGCTACCACAAGGTCGGCTTCGAAGGCGGCCAGATGCCGCTGCACCGGCGCCTGCCAAAGCGCGGCTTTGCTTCGCTGACGCGCAATGCGACTGCCGAGGTGCGGCTGTCGGATCTGGAAGGAATGAAGGCCACCGAGATCGATTTTGCCGCGCTTCGCGCGGAACGCATCGTGCCGCGCGAAGCGATCAATGCCAAAGTAATCCTGTCAGGCAAGCTCTCGCGCAAGGTGACGCTCAAGGGTGTGAAGGCGACCAAGGGCGCACGCGCCGCGATCGAAGCGGCGGGCGGCAAGTATGAAGAGCCTGCGGCGGCACCGGCGCCATTGAAGAAGCTGGTGGCGAAAGAAAAGAAGGCAAAGGAGTAAGGCTTGGCGACTGCCCTTCCTGGCGCAGGCAAGACCGCCCGTTACGGCGACCTGAAGAAGCGGCTGTTGTTTCTTCTCGGGGCGCTGTTCGTGTTCCGCATCGGCGCGCACATTCCGGTGCCGGGCATCGACCCGAACGTGCTCGCCGAACTGTTCAAGGGCCAGCAGGGCGGCATCCTCGGCATGTTCAACATGTTCTCCGGGGGCGCGCTGTCGCGCTTCACGATCTTCGCGCTGGGCATCATGCCCTACATCTCGGCCTCGATCATCATGCAGCTGATGACCGCGGTCAACCCGCATCTGGAGCAGCTCAAGAAAGAGGGTGAAACTGGCCGGCGCAAGATCACCCAATACACGCGCTACGGCACCTTGGCGCTTGGCCTGTTCCAGGCGACCGGCATCTCGATCGCACTCGAGTCCCAGGCAAATCTGGTGCTCGATCCGGGCCTCATGTTCCGCATCACGGCGGTGACCACGCTGGTGACCGGCACCATGTTCCTGATGTGGATGGGCGAGCAGATCACCGAGCGCGGGCTGGGCAACGGCATCTCGATCATCATCTTCGCAGGCATCGCCGCTGGCCTGCCGAGCGCCATCGCCGGCACCCTGGAACTGGTGCGCACCGGCGCGATGCACCCGTTGACGGCGCTGCTGATCACGGTGTCCGTCGTCGCCGTCACCGTGTTCGTCTGCTTCGTCGAGCGCGGTCAGCGCAAGATCCTGGTCAACTACGCCAAGCGCCAGGTCGGCAACCGCGTCTACGGCGGGCAGAGCTCGCACCTGCCGTTCAAGCTCAACATGGCGGGCGTGATCCCGCCGATTTTCGCCTCCTCCCTGATCCTGTTCCCGGCGACGATCCTTTCCTGGTTCGGCTCGGCCGAGGGCTTCAACTGGCTGCGCGATCTCGCCGGCAGCCTGTCGCCGGGGCAGCCGGTCTACGTGATTCTTTATGGCGCCCTGATCGTGTTCTTCTGCTTCTTCTACACGGCGCTGCAGTACAACCCGAAGGAAACCGCGGACAACCTGAAGAAGTCGGGCGCCTTCGTGCCCGGCATCCGCCCCGGCGAGCAGACGGCGCGCTACCTGGAGAAGATCCTGACGCGGCTCACGCTCGCCGGCGCGATCTACGTGACGACGGTATGCCTGCTGCCAGAATTCCTGATCCTGCGCTGGAACGTGCCGTTCTACTTCGGCGGCACCTCGCTCCTGATCATCGTCGTGGTAACGATGGATTTCATGGCCCAGGTGCAGGCCTACGTGATGACGCACCAGTACGAGAGCCTGCTGCGCAAGGCCAGCTTCAAGGGCGGCCTGCCGGCGCGATAGAGAAAAAGGACGACGACGATGAAAGTCATGGCTTCAGTGAAGAAAATCTGCCGCAAATGCAAGATCGTGCGCCGCAAGCGGGTGGTGCGCGTGATCTGCTCGAATCCGCGCCACAAGCAAAGACAAGGTTGATAAGACCTTGAGAATATTGATATAATCTCAGGTTCCCCGGAAGAAAACCGCCATGGCCCGAATTGCAGGCATCAACATCCCGAACCACCAGCACGCCGGCATCGCGCTGACCGCGATCTACGGCGTCGGCCGCTCGCGCGCAGGCGCGGTCTGCGTCGCTTCGGGGATTGAGCCCACGCGCAAGATCAAGGACCTGACCGACGCCGAGATGGACCGGCTGCGCGAGAGCATCACGCGCCTGACGGTCGAAGGCGACCTGCGCCGCGAAGTGCAGATGTCGATCAAGCGGCTGATCGATCTGGGCTGCTACCGCGGCTCGCGCCATCGCAAGGGCCTGCCGGTGCGAGGCCAGCGCACGAAAACCAATGCGCGCACGCGCAAAGGGCCGCGCAAGGCGGCGGTCAAGCAGAACGCGCCAACCGGCAAGATCTGACCAGCCAGACTATTCAACTGTTTATTCGACAATTCGGATTCAGCACATGGCGAGCAAAGTGACACCTTCCGGACAACAGCTGCAGCAGACTGCTTCGGCGCGCGCGCGCAAGAAAGTGAAGAAGAACGTCGCCGAGGGCATCGCCCACGTGCACGCCTCCTTCAACAACACCATCGTCACCATCACCGACCGCCAGGGCAACACGCTGTCCTGGGCGACCTCGGGCAACGCCGGCTTCAAGGGTTCGCGCAAGTCGACGCCGTTTGCCGCGCAGATGGCCGCCGAGCGCGCCGGGCGCGCGGCGCAGGAATGCGGCGTCAAGAACATCGAAGTGCGCATCAAGGGACCGGGGCCGGGCCGCGAATCCGCGGTGCGTGCGCTGAATGCGCTCGGCTTGAAGATCGGCTCGATCGCCGACGTCACCCCCGTGCCCCACAATGGCTGCCGCGCTCCAAAGCGCCGGCGCGTCTAGAACGAGGTAAGGAGAAAGCATGGCCAGAAATCTCGGCGCGAAATGCCGTCAATGCCGCAGGGAGGGCGAGAAGCTCTTTCTCAAGGGCGAGAAATGCTTCACTGCCAAATGCGCCATCGAGCGGCGCAGCTACGCGCCCGGCCAGCACGGCCAGAAGAGTGGCGCGCGCCTTTCGGACTACGGCAAGCAGCTGCGCGAAAAGCAGAAGACGCGCCGCATCTATGGCGTGCTCGAGCGCCAGTTCCGCAAGACCTACGCCGAGGCGTCGCGTTCCAAGGGCGTCACCGGCGAGCGGCTGCTGCAACTGCTCGAGGCGCGCCTCGATAACGTCGCCTACCGCATGGGCTTCGGCGCCTCGCGCAGTGAAGCGCGCCAGGTGGTGCGCCACAACGGCGTTCTGGTGAACGGCAAGCGCGTGAACATTCCGTCTTACGAGGTCAGCCCTGGTGACGTCGTCGAAGTCGCCGACAAGGCGAAGGCGCAACTGCGCATCAAGGCAGCGGCCGAAGCTGCCGAATCGCGCCACATTCCCGAGTGGCTCGAAGTGGACACGAAGGCGCTGAAGGGAAAGTTCAAGACTCTTCCCGCGCGCGCCGACATGTCCTCCACGATCAACGAGAGCCTGATCATCGAACTGTACTCGAAGTAACAAGGTAAACCCACATGCCCCAGACCGGATTACTGAAACCGCGCATCGTCGATGTGCAGAACCTCTCTCCGTCGCACGCCAAAGTGACGATGGAGCCTTTCGAGCGCGGCTACGGCCACACGCTGGGCAATGCCCTGCGCCGTGTGCTGCTCTCGTCGATGCCCGGCTACGCGCCCACCGAGGTGCAGATCGCCGGCGTGGTGCACGAGTACTCGACGATCGACGGTGTGCGCGAGGACATCGTCGACATCCTGCTGAACTTGAAGGGCGTCGTTTTTCGACTGCACAACCGCGACGAAGTGATCCTGACGCTGAAAAAGAAGGGCGAGGGCCCGGTCACTGCCGGCGACATCGAGCCTTCGCACGACGTCGAGGTCGTCAATCCCGGCCACGTGATCGCCAATCTGTCGGCGGGCGGCAAGATCGAGCTGCAGCTCAAGGTCGAAGCGGGCCGTGGCTACCTGCCGGGCAACATGCGCTATCTGCCGGAAGAGACCAAGGGTATCGGCCGCATCGTGCTTGACGCCTCGTTCAGTCCGGTCCGGCGTGTCTCCTATCTGGTCGATTCGGCCCGCGTCGAGCAGCGCACCGATCTGGACAAGCTGATTCTCGACATCGAGACCAATGGCGCCATCGAACCCGAAGAAGCGGTGCGCTACGCGGCCCGCATCCTGGTTGACCAGCTATCGGTCTTCGCGCAGCTCGAGGGCACGGCCCTGCCGACCGAGGAGAAAAAGACGGTCGCGGTCGATCCGATCCTGCTGCGCCCGGTGGACGATCTGGAACTCACGGTGCGCTCGGCGAACTGCCTCAAGGCCGAGAACATCTATTACATCGGCGACCTGATTCAGCGCACTGAGACCGAGCTGCTCAAGACCCCGAACCTGGGGCGCAAGTCGCTCAACGAAATCAAGGAAGTGCTCGCCTCGAGGGGGTTGACGCTGGGCATGAAGCTGGAGAACTGGCCGCCGGCCGGGCTCGAGCACCACAGGACGTAAAGAGACAACAGCACAGGAAAGCGCCATGCGTCACGGTCACGGACTGCGAAAGTTAAACAGAACGACAAGCCACCGGCTCGCCATGTTCCGCAACATGGCGAATGCGCTGCTGACCCACGAGGAGATCACGACCACGCTGCCCAAGGCGAAGGAACTGCGCCGGGTCGTCGAGCCGATGATCACTATCGGCAAAAAGCCCACGCTCGCCAACCGCCGCCTCGCCTACAACCGGCTGCGCGACCGCGACACGGTGTCGAAGCTGTTCGCCGAGCTTGGACCGCGCTATGCCAAACGCAACGGCGGCTACACGCGCATCCTCAAGAACGGCTTCAGGAAAGGCGACAACGCGCCGATGGCGCTGATGAGCCTGACGGACCGCCCCGAACTTGCGCCCGGTCAGGGAGAAGAAAAGAAAAACGAAAAGAAGGCAGCGGCCAAAACCGCCTGACGCACCTGCAGGGCCCCGCAGTCTCCTTCATATGCGCCGCCGGAATCTGCTGGGCGCAATCCTCGCCGCACCGCTCATCCTGCCGCTTCCCGGGCGCGCGCGGGATGCAATTTCGACTGTAGTCATCGACGGCGGCCCATACGTGCCGACGCCGAATGTCGTCGTCGACCGGATGCTGGAACTCGCAGGCGTCGGCGGTGATGACATTGTGTACGACCTCGGTTCGGGAGACGGGCGCCTGGTGATCGAGGCGGCGCGGCGCTACGGCGCCCGCGGCGTCGGCGTGGAGCGCGAGGCGCGCCTCGTCGATCTGGCGCGTGCGGCGGCCG
This sequence comes from Burkholderiales bacterium, assembly GCA_038904015.1. Classification (GTDB taxonomy): domain Bacteria; phylum Pseudomonadota; class Gammaproteobacteria; order Burkholderiales; family SG8-39; genus RBG-16-66-20. The sequence goes on from JBCKKZ010000055.1 coordinate 9,402, forward strand.
CAACGGCGCAGCTTGCCGATCGCGTCAGCTTCATGCAGGGCGATCTTTTCGATACTGATCTGCGCGGCGCCACCGTCGTGACGCTCTACCTGCTGCCCCGTCTGCTCGAGCGGCTGCTGCCCAAGCTGCGCGCGGAACTCGCGCCCGGAACGCGCATCGTTTCGCATGACTACCCGCTTGATCCATGGCTGGCGGACCGGACGCTGGAATTCGACGTGCCGGAAAAGGCAGCCTTGATGCTGTCTCCGAGGACCCAGCTTTTTCTTTACCTGGTTCCCGCCCGCATCGAGGGGCGTTGACGCCGATCGCCTATTTCAGGGCCAGCTTGAAAAGCCTGATCGCGTTGGTGCGGCCGATCTTGCGCCTTTGTTCGGCGGTGATGACCGGGGTCGCGTCGTACCAGTTGGCAGCATCTTCCATCCT
>JBCKKZ010000056.1:0-9415 GCA_038904015.1 Burkholderiales bacterium
CGCGGCTTCTCCGTGGCGCTGGTGGAATACACGCTGGCGCCCGAGGCGCAGATGGATGGGATCGTGCAGGAGATCGACCGCGCCCTCGCATGGCTGGGCACGCATGCGACTGCGCTCGGCGCCGATCCGAAGCGCCTCTATCTTTCGGGGCATTCTGCCGGCGGCCACCTGACGGCGATGATGCTGGGCCGGCGGCCCATGGCCGGTGCCCTGGCGATCAGCGGACTCTTCGACCTCGAGCCGATCCGGCTGAACTACCTCAACGACAAGCTTGGCCTCAGCGCCGAGTCGGCGCATCGACACAGCCCGATGTTCCATCTGCCGGCCAGCTCCCGGCAGGTGATCGTCACGGTCGGCGACGATGAGCTGCCCGAACTGTGTCGCCAGTCCGCGGACTATGCGGCGACCCTGAAGGCGAACGGCTTGCCCGTTCAGTACCTGCCGCTCGCTGGCCACGACCATTTCTCGATTTTGGAGGAGCTGGCGAATCCGGTCGGGAAACTGTGTGCAGCGCTGGCACGCCTGGTGAACTCATCTTCGGGAAAATCATGAAGCGTCCATTGCGCGTCGCAATAGTCGGGGCGGGCCTGGGTGGCCTCGTGGCGGCGATCTCGGCCCGCAGGGCGGGGTTCGAAGCGACCGTCTACGAGCAGGCATCCGCCTTCGGGGAGATCGGCGCCGGGATTCAGATCGGACCGAACGCGGTAAAGGTGCTGAGCGCGCTCGGGCTCGAGTCCGGGCTGCAACGCTTCGGCGCCATGCCGGAGCATCACGTGGGACGCAACTGGAAAAGCGGGCGGGTCCTCTTCAAGTCGGCGACCAGGACGGCCTGCCTGGAACGCTTCGGCGCCGCCTTCTACCAGGTCCAGCGCTCGGACCTGCATGCGCACCTGAGGAGCGCGTTGCCCCCGGATGCGATCAGGCTGGGGATGCGCTGCACGCACGTAGAGTCCGCGCCGGACGAGGCAAAGCTGCGCTTCGCCGACGGCAGCGAAGTCGAGAGCGACGTCATCGTCGGCGCCGACGGCATCCATTCGATGGTCCGCAGCGCACTGCTCGGGCCGGGTGCGCCGCGCTTTACCGGCGTGATCTGCTGGCGAGGGCAAGTCTCTGCCGACCGGTTGCCGGTCGGATTGATCCCGCCGGATTCGCTCAACTGGATGGGGCCGGGAGGCTGCGTCGTGCACTACTACGTGAGGCCCGGCCAACTGGTGAACTGGATTGCGCACCGCACGACCGACATCTGGGCCGAGGAGTCCTGGTTAGTCGAAGGAGACAAGGACGAGCTGCTCGGCGCGTTCCCGGGCTGGCACGAATCGCTGCAGGCGCTCTTCAAGGCCACCGAGCGCTGCTACAAGTGGGCGATCTTCGATCGCGATCCGCTGCCGAGCTGGAGCGCGGGGCGCATCACGCTGCTCGGCGATGCCGCGCACCCGATGCTGCCGTTCCTCGCCCAGGGCGGCGCGATGGCGATGGAGGACGGGTTCATCCTCGCGGAGACGCTCAAGCGCTTCCCGGACGACGTCCCGGCGGCGCTGCTGCAGTACGAAGCGCTGCGCAAGGAACGGACGACGCGCGTCCAGCTGGGCTCGCGCGAACGCGCGGAGATCTGCCAGGTGATCTCCCCTTTCGCGCAGCTGCGGCGCGACCTGCGCTACCTGTACGACCAGTGGTTCAAGCCGGGCGCGGCGATCCAGCGGGCCGATTGGATCTACGAATACGACGTCGCCGGGCGCGCCCGGTGAACGCTCCCGCCGCAAAGCCGGATCCCGCACTGCCCGCCGACTGGTGCGCGCTGCCGCAAGGCGACGCGGGCGACGCCATCGTCGCGGCGTTGGCGCAAGGCGGCGTCGAATACCTGTTCTTCACCTCCGGCTCGGAGATCGGCTTCTACCAGGAGGCGATCGCGAAGGCGCGCGCGCTCGGCCGGCCGGCGCCGCGCCTCATCACCGTCACGCACGAGCATGCGAGCCTCAATGCCGCACTCGGCTACGCGGCCGTCAGCGGCCGGCCCGCTGTCACGGCGGCGCACGTCGATGCGGGAACCCTGCACCATGGCGGCGCCCTGCATACCGCCTTGCACAGCGGCCTGCCGGTGCTCATCACGGCCGGGTTTCCGCCCACCAGCTATCCGGGAACCTCGGCCGCGGCGCGCAATGCGGGCGGCCACCTGTGGCTGCAGCAGAGCTACGACCAGCACGCGATCGTGCGCCAGTACGTGAAGTGGGACCATCGCCTGCAGGCGCATGACAACCCGGGGCTGATGGTGAGCCGCGCCTTGCAGGTCGCGATGAGCGAGCCCTGCGGCGCGGCGTACCTGAGCATAGCGCCCGAAGTCTCGATGCAGGTGCTCGGGCCTACGCGCTTTCCTTCCGTGGAGCAGCTGGGCATCGCCCGGCCGCCGGCGCCCGATCCTGCGGGGGCGCGCGAGATCGCCGAGCGCCTGGTGCGCGCGCGCCACCCGCGCGTCGTCGTGTCCGGCTCGGGCCGTAACCCGGCGACGGTCCCGGCGCTCGTCGCGCTATGCGAGCTGCTGGGCATGCCCGTCGTGCACGCGAGCTCGCGATGCTATCTCAGTTTCCCGCTGGACCACCCGCTGATGCTGGGCAATGCCGACCTGGAAGACGCCGACGCCGTGCTGGTGCTCGAGTCCGATGTGCCGTGGGTCCCGGGACCCGGCGCGCCGCGCCCGCAGGCGTGGGTGGCCGCGGTCGCGCTCGATCCGGTCAAGCGCAAGATCCCGACCTACGAGTTCACCGCGAACCTGCGCCTCGCCTCGGACCCACTCCTCGCGATCCGCGCGATCGAGCATTCGGCCCGCGCGCTCATCGGCGCGGAGGACGGGCGCCGCATGGCCGAGCGCGCCCGCCGCACGGCGGAGGCGACGCGCGAGCGCCGTGCCGCGCTGGAGCGCGAGGCGCAGGCGCGCTCGCACGCGACGCCGATCGATCCGCTTTGGCTCGGCTACCGGATAGGACAGCTGGCCGGCGAGCACGCCATCGTCATCGACGACACCATGCCGCACAACCGCCTGCACGAATTCCTGCGCTGCAGCCGGCCCGGCTCCTATTTCTTCACGCCCGGCACGAGCGGAGGCTGGGCGCCCGGCGCCGCGTTCGGCGCCAAGCTCGCGGCGCCGCAGCGCGACGTGATCGCGGTCACGGGCGACGGCTTCTACATGTTCGGAACGCCCACCGCCGCGCTGTGGTCCGCGGCGTACTACAAGGCGCCGTTCCTCGCGGTGGTGTACCAGAACCGCAGCTACGGCACCGGCACGACGCGGATGGCCAAGCTCTACCCGGACGGCTATGCGCAGAAGGGCGGCTTCGATGGCGGCTATTTCGATCCGCCGATGGACTTCGCGAAGGAGGCCGAGGCGGCTGGCGCCCACGGCGAGAACGTGCGCGACCCGGGCGAGCTGCAAGGCGCGCTCGAGCGCGGTCTGGCGCAGGTAAGAAAGGGGAGGCCTGCAGTCGTTGCGGTTTGGCTCGCACGCCACCTCCAGTCCGATTGATGAAGTGACCGACTTGCCAACAATGGAGGATCTACGATGAAAATCCCATGGCGCTTTCTGCAGCTCGTCGTGCTCGCCGCGTTCGGCCTTCAGGCCGGCGACGCCCACGCCCAAGCCTACCCTAGTAGGCCGATCACCATCGTCGTGCCGTTTTCTCCCGGCGGCGCCCTGGATGCGATGGCGCGCGTACTCGGCTCCAAGATGAGCGATACCATGGGCCAGCCGGTGGTGATGGAGAACCGCACCGGACACGGCGGCTTGATCGGCATGAATTCGGTGGCCAGGTCCCAGCCGGACGGATACACGATCCTGTACACGCCGAACAGCATCGCCATAGTGCCGGCGCTCTACCGCAAGCTGCTGTTCGATGTGGAAAAGGATCTCGTGCCGGTGAGTCAGTTCATTTCCACGACGCTAGTGCTCGTGGCCCATCCCAAGATCAAGGTGGGCTCCGTGAAGGAACTCATCGCGCTGGCGAAGTCCCAGCCCGGCAAGCTCAACTTCGGCTCTTCGGGCGTCGCCGATCCGCTGCAGCTCGGTATGGAGTTGATCAAGACCTCGGCCGGAATCGACATGCTCGCCATCCCGTACAAGGGTCAAGCACCGATGTTCGGGGCCTTGCTTGGAGGCGAGGTCGACGTTGCCATCGTCTCGCTCCAACTTGCCCTTGCGCCGATCAGGAGCGGCGCATTGCGCGTACTGGCGGTGACCGGCGCCAAGCGCTCGGTGGCGCTGCCCGATGTGCCGACTGTCGCAGAAAGCGGCCTCGCAGGTTTCGACATCTCGAGTTGGCACGGGGTGTTCGTCCCGGCCGGCACGCCGCGCGAGATTGTCGACCGGATCCAGCGCGAGGTCGCCCGGGCGGTCCACCTGCCCGACGTGCGCCAGCGCGTGGAAGCGACCGGCAACGAGGTGGTCGGGAGCACGCCGGACGAATTCGAGGGGAAGTTCAAGGCCGACGTCGCGAGGTTCAAGAAGATCGTGCAGGACGCGAAGATTCCGTACCAGGACTAAGGGCGCGGGAACTGGCGTGATTACGGACTGCTTAAGTCTTCCCCCTTTGCCCTTCAGAAATGCAATGCTGTTAGGCTGAATAGTTAGCAGGCTGTTGAAATTCGCGCGAACATCATGACTGACACGGCTCTCGAAGAAGGAAGAGTCTGCTCGATGACCGATTCGCCGTTGAGCGGATCGTCGGATCGTTGCCAATTCGTTCGTTTGCCCTTGGATTTCTCCTCATTGCGCCGTTCCTTGCGGTACCACGCACGCCATTCGGGCGATTCTGATGATATTGCTCGCGGTCATAGTCAGCTTGAAGTGCTGATCGACCCGTCGCAGTCCCCGGTAGACGGTCTGCCGGATACGGCCCACGGTCTTGCCCCAGCCGAAGTGCTCCTCGATGCGCTTGCGGATCGTTTGGCTCAATGCGTACTCGATGTGCCTGGTCGTGCGCGCGTCGATCGCGCTGCCGCCGCGTCGGGTATCGTTGCACGCCACGTGCGGCGTGACGCCTCGCTCGCGGCACGCAGCGATGAAGTCCTGGGTATCGTAGGCTTTGTCTGCTCCGATGCTCTTTGGCTGTTTGCCCGGCACCGTATCGAGCATCGCGAGCGCCGCCGCGCGTTCGCCCCTGCCGTCGGCGTGCGTCACCACCGCCCCCACCACCAACCCGGATCGGTTCTCCATCAGCACGTGCCCTTGGTAGCAAAGTATCGATGCCGTGTTGAAGCTCTTCCTGAACAGTCGCGCATCGGGGTCGGTGCTGCTCTCGTGTGTGTCGTTGCTGCGCGGCTTGCCCTTCCAGTCGGCCTGCGCGTTACGCCCCGGTCCAGAAGGCGTCTGGTCGTTGCTGCCGTCCTTGGGACGGAAGCTCTTGTGACTCGCCCACGCCTGGATCAGCGTTCCATCGACCGAGAAGTGCTCCTTGGACAGCAACCCCTTGGCATCGGCCAGTTGCATGATCTCGGTGAAGAACGCCTCCACCACTGCGTGCTCCAGCAGTCGATCGCGGTTCTTGGAGAACACCGAGTGATCCCACACCTCATCGTCGATCGCCAGTCCGACGAACCACCGAAACAGAAGGTTGTAGTTCAGTTGCTCGACGAGCTGGCGTTCGCTTCTCACCGAGTAGAACACCTGCAGCAGCAGCGCACGCATCAGCTTCTCCGGAGCAATGCTCGCCCGCCCGGTATCGGCGTAGATCTCGTTGAACAGGCTGTTCAGCCGCACAAGCGCCTCGTTCACCAGCACCTGGATCGCGCGCAGCGGGTGATCCGAGGGCACAAAGTCTTCCAGCTTCGACATCATGAACAACGATTCCTGCATTCCGTCGCTTCCGCGCATTCTTATCCTCCCCGGGCAAACACCTCCTCTATGACCATCCGTCATGGGAGACGTTCGGGGAGTTTTTCAACAGCCTGTTAGTGCGTCAGCGCAAACTGGCAAATAGTAGTCGATGAAAGTTCGATACGGAAAAGAAATGGCGAATCACTCCGGCCCCGAGTCATGCGGTCCCGACCGACAAGGCGATCGTCATGGCGCGCCGGGTGCTCGCGGCGGCGGCGCGCAACCTGGAACAGGGCATCGAGCTGCCGGCGCTGTCGGCGGCCTCGCAGCGGGTGCGCGCGGCGGCGGTATTGCTGGAGCGCTCCATCCACGCGCCCGAGTGGGCGAAGGGCGCGCTGGTCGATGGCCTGGAGCAGCCGGTGTTTACAATCTGAAGCACAAGGAGACCCCATGATTCGATTCCACCGCAGCATCGGTTTACAATCTGAAGCACAAGGAGACCCCATGATTCGATTCCACCGCAGCATCGCGCTCGCTTGCGCCGGCCTGTTCACCGTCCTCGCCGGATCCGCCGCGGCGCAGGACTGGACGCCTTCGCGTCCTGTGCGCCTCGTGGTGCCGATCCAGGGCGGCACCATCGACCTCCTCGCGCGCCTCGTTGCGCCGCGCCTGCAGGAGGCGTTCGGCCAGCCGGTGGTCGTCGAGGTGAAACCCGGCGCAGGCGGCAACCTCGGCACCGACCTGGTGGCGAAGGCCGAGCCCGACGGGCACACGATCCTCGCCGGCTATACCGGGCCGATCACCGTCAACCCGACGCTGTTCCGCAATCTGCCCTACGACCCCCAGAAGGACCTCGCGCCGATCACGCTCGCGGTCACCACCCCGCAGTTCCTGACCATTCATCCAGGGGTGCCGTTCGGTACGATCGCCGAGCTGGTCAGGTATGCGAAGGCGAACCCCGGGAAGTTGAACTACGGCTCGATCGGGATCGGCGGCGCCTCGCACCTCACCATGGAGATGTTCAAATCCGCGGCGGGAATCGACCTCGTGCACGTGCCCTACAAGGGATCGGCGCCGGCGGTCACCGACCTTCTGGCGGGCACCGTGCAGCTGGCGTTCCTCGTCCCGGGCAACGTGCTGCCGCACCTCAAGGCCGGCAAGCTCAAGGTGCTCGCGGCCAGCGGCAGGAAGCGCTTTCCCGCGACCCCGGAGACGCCGACCATGATCGAATCGGGCTTCGCCGACTTCGAGGCCATCGCCTGGATCGGTTTTCTTGCCCCGGGCCGATCGCCCAGACCGATCATCGAGCGTTACCACCGCGAGCTGGTCAAGATCCTGAATTCGCCGGACGTGCGCCAGCGTCTTACCGACATCCAGTTCGAGATCGTGGCGGGCACACCCGAACAGTTCGCCGAGTACATTCTCTGGGAGACGCCGCGCTGGGCCAAGGTGATCCGCGACACCGGCGCCAAGGCGGACTGAGGACTGCCCGGCCATGACCGAGAAGACCATTCCGCATCCCTCCGTCTTCGTCGACAAGAAGCGACTTGAGCTCATCAAGGGGTATCGGGTGCACGAGCAGCGCACGCCGGCAAAGCCCCTCCTGCTAACGCCCTCGCAGACGATCGGACCGTTCTTCAACCTGGGCCTGGTCCGCGAGGGCGATGACGATCTTGCCTGCAAGGAACCAGGCGGCGCGCGCGCGCAGGGCACCCCCATCGTGGTGACCGGACGCCTCACCGACGAGGAGCGTAAGCCGGTGCGCAAGGCGCTGATCGAGGTCTGGCAAGCCAACAAGTGGGGCAAGTACGACCACCCCGACGACGTCACCGACGCGCCGCTCGACCCGAACTTCAAAGGGTGGGGGCGCATGCTCACCGACACCGAAGGCCGCTACCGCTTCCGCTCGATCAAGCCGGGCCCCTACCCTAACCCCGGCTACGACAACTGGATGCGCCCGCCGCACATCCATTTCTCGATCTTCGCCGCCGGAGTGATGCAGCGGCTCATCACGCAGATGTACTTCCCGGGCGAGGCGCTGAACGACATCGACCCGATCCTCAACGGAATCGAGAACCTAGACGAACGCGCGATGCTGATTTCGCGGCAGTTGCCGGACCCGCCGGACGGTTCCCGCGCGTTCGAGTTCGACATCGTGCTGCGCGGCAAGGCTGAGACGCCTTTTTTCGTTGACCACTGACTGTCGCGCACCGTGGTTGAACGCACGGTCGCCGAAATCTTCTCAGAGCGGGCGGCGCTTGAGCGATATCTCTACGTCGAGGCCGCGCTAGCGCGCGCGCAGGCCGAGTTGCAGATCGTGCCCCAGGCGGCGGCGCGCGAGATCGCGCGAAAGGCGACGCTTGACTCGCTCGATCTCGGAAAGCTAAGCGAGCAGACCGCGCGTGTCGGCTACCCGATCGCGCCCCTGGTACGCCAGCTCACCGAACTATGCGGCGAGCACGGGCGCTACGTCCACTGGGGCGCGACGACGCAGGATATCCTCAACACCGCATTTGCGTTGCAAGTCAACGAGAGCTTCGAGGTGCTCGCGACCGGCTTGCGTGCGGCGATCGCCCGTCTTGCGGCGCTCGCGCAGGAGCACAGCGAGACGCTGATGGTGGCGCGCACGTTCGGCGGGCACGCGTTGCCGATCACCTTCGGTTTCAAGGTGGCGGTGTGGCTTTCGGGGCTGCTGCGTCACGCCGAACGCCTCGATGCGCTGCTGCGCCGGCCGATGGAGGGCGAGTTCGCGGGCGTCGCCGGCACCCTCGCCTCGCTCGGTACGAAGGGCCCAGAGGTGCGGCGGTGCCTCATGCAATTGCTCGGGCTGCCCGAGCCGCGCGTCACTTGGGCCGCGATGCGCGACGGCGTGTTCGAGCGCGTCGCGTTCCTCGCCGGGCTGACCGGCACGCTCGGCAAGATCGCGCAGGATGTCTCGGAGCTCGCGGGCACGGAGATCGGCGAGCTTGCCGAGCCGGTCTCGGGCGGCAAGGACGCGAGCAGCACCATGCCGTTCAAATCGAACCCGATCTACTGCGCGCAGGTGATGACGAGCGCTTCGCTTGTCGCCCAGCAACTCGCTTCGGTGCTGCAGGCGATGCGCCAGCGCGAGGAGAGAAGCGGCGAAGGCTTGCTCGAATTCATGGCGGCGCCGCAGGCATTCGTGCAGGCGGAGCGTTGTTTAGACCGCTTCCGGCTGGTAATGGATGGCCTGCGGGTGTTTCCCGAGCGCATGCATGCGAATCTCGGCATTACCCGGGGCGTCTTCCTTGCCGAGCGCTATATGATGGCGCTCGCTCCGCACCTAGGCCGGCTCTCCGCTCACGACTTGGTGCACGAGGCCTGCCGGCAGGCCATCGCGCAGCGCAGCGACCTGCCCACGGTGCTTGCCGAGATGCCGGATGTGACGAAGCACCTCGACGCCAGGGCGCTGACCGAACTCGCCGACCCGAAGACCTACCTCGGCACCGCGCTTGAGACCATCGGCGAAGTGCTCGCTGCCGCGCGGCGCTTCTTGAATCGTGAGGGGGTTGCGTAACGTGAACAAGCAGATCCCGGACTGCCACGGTCCGGTTCCGAACCCGTCGCTTCCTCGGCGGATGCTTCCGAAAGGCT
>JBCKKZ010000057.1:0-9244 GCA_038904015.1 Burkholderiales bacterium
AATAGTCACCTTTTTTTACTCATTGCTTCTATTGCGGCTCGATGCCGCTGGCCGTGATGATGCGCCGTGATTCTTCGATCTGCCTGCGCGTGAACTCCGTGAACTCGGCCAACGTCATGTTCATCGGGTCGGCGCCCAGCTTCGTGAACTGGTCGCGCAGGTCGGGCGAGGCGAGCGCGCTGTTGACGTTCTGGTTGATCTGGGTCGCGAGCTTTGCGGGCATGCCCGCGGGTCCCCACAGGCCGACCCAGAGCGAGAAATCGAAGCCCGGCACGCCAGCTTCGGCGAGCGTAGGCACATCCGGCAACAATTGCGCGCGCTTCGCGGTGGACACGCCCAGCGCCACGACCCTGCCGCTTTGCACAAACGGCACCACCGCGGTGATCGGCGCAAAGTAGCAGCACACGCGTCCCGCGATGGTCTCGCCGATCGCCTCGGGCGTGCCTTTGTACGGCACGTGCGTGACATCGAAGCGGGCATCGAGTTTGAACTTTTCCAGATTGAGGTGCGTGGCGCTGCCCACGCCTGCCGATGCGAAGTTCAACTGCCCCGGCTTCGCCTTCGCCGCCGCGAGGAAGTCAGCGAGCGTCTTGAAGCCATGCTGGGGTCCCACGATGAAAACGTTCGGGTGTGCCGCGAGCGGCGCAAGGTTGGTGAAGTCCTTCAGCGTGTCGTACGGCAGGTTCTTGTAAATCGCCGGGTTCACGGCGTGCGCGTTCGTGCTCACGAGCAGCGTATAGCCGTCCGGCGCCGACTTCGTCACCACCGCCGAACCGATGGAACCGCCCGCTCCAGCGCGGTTGTCCACCACCACCGGCTGGCCCCACATCTCCGAGAGCTTGCGCGCCACCAGGCGGCCGACGATGTCCGAGGCGCTGCCTGGCGTGAATGGAATGACCATGCGCACCGGCTTGGTGGGAAATTCCTGGCCCTGCGCTGGGCCGGCAACCAGGAGGACCGCGCATGCTGTCGCGAGCAGTAGTTTAGGAAAGCTCATTGTGGATATCGCCACGGAAAGCAGATTCTTGCGCATGGATGTCTCCTCAGTTTTAAGTAAATAAAACATCATGATATATTACGAATCAGTTTCTCTATAACACGGCCCGCGAGATCACATAAGCTGCATTGTGCGGGGTCGACCAGGGCGACGAAACACCGGCAAGGGCCATTGCGATGAGACGACGCGCGGGCGGCCCCGGATTGATTCTCCTATCCTTTGAATCAATGCCCGGTAGCCACTGCGGCGACCAGCGCTGGGTCATCAGGTGCCTGTTGCCCGCGCCATGCGACGTGCATGTCGGGGCGCAGCAAAATCAGGTCATGGCCATAGATCTCGCGGGCGATCTGATCGGACACTTCCATCACCGTCAACAGCGCCCCGAACGACTGGATGGCTTGCTCCAGACCCGTGGTGTCTGCGCGGGTGTCGCCGAGCTTGAGCAAGGTGTAACCGTCGGGAATGCGGTCCTGCATGGCAGACCCGTCGTCAAGCCAGACATGAGGCAGGCGCGCGCCGGGCCAGGTGCTAGGTACGTATTCCCGGAAAAGATGCTCCGGGCCGCCAGGAATGTCCATGATGATGGGCGAGTCGACATAGCGATAGCCCATTTCCGCGCCAATCATCTCGTTCGTCTTGCGCTGCTCGACATTGGCGACCTTTGCGAGCGTGTCGCGGTTCTGCCGGCCTTGCGGCGTGTTCTCCCCGATGTTGGCACGGTACATGGAACGCCATTTGCGCCGCCCGATCGAGGCGTACCGGGAGGCGCCGATATTGCGTTCACCGACTTGACGACGTTCCTGTTCGTAGGAATCCAGAAGATTCTTTCCCCCCCAGCCCTGAATGGTCGCCGCCAGTTTCCAGGAAAGATCGAAAGCATCCCCCACGCCGGTGTTCATGCCGAGTCCACCCGTAGGAATGACCAGGTGAACGGCATCGCCGGCCAGGAAAATGCGTCTGTCGCGGTAGCGGTCGGCGAGAAGCAGGTTGTGCTTCCAGGGCGCACAGGAAAGCATTTCATATTTCACGGGAAACCCGATGGCTTTCTCGAACTGCGTTTTCATTTCCTCGTCGGACCCCACCACCGAATGAAGCGTCCAGTGAACGGTCGAATCCTGCATGATCAGAAAGGTGGCCTTGTCGTCCGCGATGTGGTAATGCCGTCCCCTGCCCGGGCCATTGCCGAATGGAATGCGGTCGAACAGCTCGTCGCAGCGGAACAGCGCCTGGCGCAGCTCCATCAAGCCGCCTTCTCCCCGCAACTTGATGCCAAGCTGCCTGCGCACAAAACTGGTGCCGCCGTCGCAGCCCACCATGTATGCCGCGCGAATAGTTTCGACTTTTCCCCCGGCATTCACCGTGGCCGAGACGCCGCTTTCATCCTGCTCGAAGCCCACGAGTTCCGTCCCGTAGCGCACGCGTACCGATGGCAGACTTTCGGCAACCGACTTCAGAAGCGGCTCCAGCGAATACTGCGAAATGAGCTGGTAGGGCTCAAGCGATCCCGTGCCATCGTTGGTCGCTCGGCAATCAGCCCCGGCTTCGTCTACGCAAGGGTACCGAAGCCGCAGCAGCGGTGGCTCCTTCATGCTCAGGGTGACATAGACATCCATGGGGCAATCGCCACGGAGTCCCGCTTTTCGAATTTTGTCTGCGAGGCCAATGCGCCGGTACATTTCCATGGTGCGGGCGTTGGCACGCTCCATTTTTGGAAGGAATTGCGGAGCCTCATTGCTTTCTATCAGCACACAATTGATACCGCGTTTTCCGAGATCAATTGCGAGCGTCAGACCCACGGGCCCCGCCCCAACGATCATCACATCCGTTTTTTTCAACAACTGGTTCTCCAGTTTCTCTATAACACGGCCCGCGAGATGACATAAGCTGCATTGTGCGGGGTCGGCCAGGGCGACGAAACACCGGGAAGGGCCATTGCGATGAGACGACGCGCGGGCGGCCCCGGATTGATTCTCCTATCCTTCAGTCCGCATGAACCCGCCCGATGCGGCCTGCGTCATGTCGTGGATCCTGTTGTGAAGAAACCGCGCGGCAATCTAACCTCAAGCCCGGAATAACGCAACGGATCGGCCTCGTACCCCGTGCCGATGCGCCGCGCCGCCGCCTTCGCGGCCTGCTCGATCACCGGATTCGCCGCCGTTCCCGCCGCCTCGCAGCCGGCGGCGCAGTGGCCCGAGCGCCCGGTCCGCCTGATCGTGCCGGTCGGCGCCGGCGGGGCGGCGGATACGCTGTCGCGCAACCTCGCGAACGGTTTCGCGCAGTTCGCCCACGGACAGGCCCTGATCGTGGAAAACCGGCCCGGCGCCGGCGGCACCATCGCGGCGGCCGCCGTGGTGCGCGAGAAGCCGGACGGCTACACGCTGTTTCTGGCCGAGGTCGGGCCCAATGCCGTGTCGCACACGCTTGCCAAGCTGCCCTACGATCCGCACACCGCCTTCACGCCCATCATCCACGCGGTCAGCCTGCCGGCGGTGATCCTGATCCGGGCGACGCTGCCCTACAAGACGCTGGCCGAGTTCGTCGCGGCGGCCAGGCAGCAGCCGGGCAAGTTCAACTATGCCTCGGCGGGCATGGGCAACTGGACGCACCTGTTCATGGCCTACCTCAACAGCCAGGCCGGCATCGAGCAGGTCAACGTGGTCTACCGCTCGGGCGCCGAGATGCTGACCTCCCTGCTGCGCGGCGATGCGGACACCGCGATCATCACCGTCTCGACGTCGCTCGGCCAGGTCCGGGACGGCAAGATCCGCGCGCTCGCCGGCGCCTCGATGCGGCCGATGCGGCAGTTGCCGGACCTGCCGCCGGCCGGGCAGACGATTCCGGGCTTCGACCTGAGCGTCTGGCATGGCATCGCGGGGCCGGCCGGCATGGACCCGGCGCTGGTGACGCGGATCAACGCCATCTTCAACCAGGTGCTGCAGGTCCCCTCGGTGCGCACCGCGATCACGGAGGCGCAGGCCGCCGAAATCGTCGGCGGCACGCCGCAGCAGTTCGACGCTTTCATCAAGAACGAGCTGAAGCGCTGGCCGGAGGTCGTCAGGGCCGCCGGGATCAAACTCGAGTAGCCCGTTGCTTGAGGATGAGTCTCCCGATGCGCTGTCTGGTTCCCTTCAGAGGGAGGCGGAGAACTCGGCAAGGTAGCGCAATCCCTGGATCGCGCGGCTGCCGTACCAGGAGGTCATTTCGCCGTCGATGAGGCGTACCAGCTTGCCAGTTTTGTCCTGAATTTCTTGCGCATGAGAATCACGAAAGCGAAAAGGTTCGGTGGAAAGCAGAATCAGGTCGATTCTTTCCACATCCAGGTCGTTCATTTTCGGATAGCGCAGGTCCGAAGATTCGGGAAGCGTCTGCAGACCGAATAGTGCCAGCGTGCGCGAGACGTAGGTGTCGCGCGATACCGTCATCCAGGGGTCCTTCCAGATCAGGTACAGGACTTTTTTCTTCTCGAAGGTTTTTTCCAGAACCTTCTTGTACGCTGCATCAAATCGTGCGCAGAGTTCTTCGGCCTTCGCCTGAACGTCGAAGGCGTTCCCAATCTGGCGATAGAGATCGAGATTGTCGAGCGGCCCCAGCGGATGCGTGACGATCACGTTCGGCACGAAATCCGCTAGCGCATCCGCGGTCTCTTTTTTGTTCTCATCGACGTTGACGATCACGTGCGTCGGCGCGAGTGCGCGGATCTTCTTCAGGTTGACCGACTTGGTGCCGCCGACCTTCGGGATCGCCTTCAGGACTTCTATGGGGTGTATGCAATATCCGGTCCGGCCCACGAGCTGATCGGCGAGGCCGAGCTCGCAGACCAGTTCAGTGATGGAGGGAACGAGCGAAACGATGCGGTTCAACGAGCCAGCGTGCGCTGCAGGGCTGCCGTTACTTTCCCCCGGCCAGCATTTTGCGCACCACCGGGATCAGCTGTTCGGCGTTGGCGAGCATGCCTTCGCGCGATCTGCCCTGTTCGGAGCTGATGGTGTAACGCCCCTGCACCATCATCGCGGGCGTGCCGTCGATGCGGGAAGCGCTGGTCAACTGCGCCGCGCGCTTGGCCTTGCTCTGGACGCCGAATGATTTCATCGTGGCGTCGAATTTCTGCGGATCAAGCCCGTGTTTTGTCAGCCACTCGCCGAGCGCCGCCGGATTGTCGGTCTTCAGCCGGTCCTTGTGAATCGCATCGAAGAACGGGCGATGCAGCTTGTCGAGCACGCCAAGCGCCTCGAAGGCGTAGTAGATCGTGGCGTCATGCGCCCAGCGCTCGTTGAATACCGCTGGGATGCGGCGGAAGTATGCGTCAGCCGGCAGCTTCGGCAGCCAGGCGTCGAGCGCAGGCTCCAGGTGGTAGCAGTGGATGCAGCCGTACCAGAAAAACTCCACGATTTCGACCTTGCCCGGATTCTCGATCGGCAACGCCTGTTGCAGCGTGGTGTAGCCCGCAGCCGCGCCCTGCTGGGCGCCCAAGGGGAGGCAGATTGGGGTCAAGGCGGCCGCGATAGCGACGCTCAGCCTACGGCGAAGTTTGTCCATTCAGTTTTTATCCTGGTTGTCCTTGGCGGAAACGTCCTTCAATTTGACAAGGCTGGCGTCGATTCCGTTCTGCGCCAGCGTCCGGCGCACCTGATTCAGTTCGTCCAGCGTTGTATACGGCCCGAGCCGCACACGGTACCAGGTCCCCTTGTCGGGCAGGACGCTGGGCTCGACGCTCGATTCGAAGCCAAAGATCGCGATCTTCGCCTTCTGGTTGTCGGCATCGGCCGGGTTCTGGAACGAGCCCGCCTGGATGAAGTAAACGCCCCGTGCGGCTTCCGGTTGACTCTTGGCGGTCTTGGCAGCGTCCTTCAGTTCCTTTTCCGAGACCGGCTCCTCGCTGCCCGGCAGGATCTTGTAGAAGTCGAATTTTGGCCTCTCCCCCTTGGCGGCGCCCTGCGGCATGCCGGCAACCGCTGCCGGTTTGGCCGGGTCGGCGGGCGTGTCCTTGCCGGCGGCGGGCTTGAACCTGTCGAGGAATGGCAGCGGGGTTTTGTTCAGGTAGAAGGCCACCCCCAGCGCGATGCCCAGGCCGATCAACAGGCCGACGAACATGCCGAGCAGGAAGCTGCCGCCGGAGCGGCTCGGAGAAGCGGTACGTTTTACTGGCTTGCGCATTACATTTTCTCCGGCGCGCTCACGCCGAGGAGCGCAAGGCCGTTTGCGAGCGTTTGCCGGACCGCCGCGCACAGCGCGAGCCGCGCGCCGCGCAAGGCCTCGTCCTCGAGCAGGATGCGCTCGGCATTATAGTAGCTGTGGAATTCCCCCGCGAGCGCGCGCAGGTAGAACGCAACCGCGTGCGGTGCCAGCTCTGCGGCCGCGTTGCCCAGCATTTGCGGAAATTCAGCGAGACGCCGTGCAAGCTCCAGTTCCTTTTCGCCCTTTAGAGAGTCAAGATTTACATGTAAAAGCAAATCCGTGTCACCTCCCCATTGCGCGAGGACGCTGCAGATGCGCGCATGGGCGTACTGCACGTAGTACACCGGATTTTCCTCGCTCTTGGCGAGGGCGAGGTCGACGTCGAAGGTGAACTCGGTGTCGGCCTTGCGTGAGACGAGGAAAAACCTCACCGCGTCGCGGCCCACCCATTCGATGAGGTCGCGCACGCTGACATAGGAGCCGGCGCGCTTGGAGATCTTCACCTCCGCGCCGCCGCGCATCACCTTGACCAGGCTGTGCAGCACGTAGTCCGGGTAGCCCTGCGGAATGCCGACGCCGAGCGCCTGCAGGCCGGCGCGCACGCGCGTCACGGTGCTGTGATGATCGGTGCCCTGGACATTGATCACCCTGGCGAAGCCGCGCCGCCATTTGCTGACGTGATAGGCGACATCCGGCACGAAGTAGGTGTAGCTGCCGTCGGACTTGCGCACCACGCGGTCCTTGTCGTCGCCGTATTCGGTGGTGCGCAGCCACAGCGCGCCGTCCTTCTCGTAGGTCTTGCCGCTCGCGGCGAAGCCCTGGACGGCGGCATCCACCTTGCCGTCGGCGTACAGACTGGATTCCAGGTAGTAGACGTCGAACTTGACGCCGAACTTCCGCAGGTCGATGTCCTGTTCCTGGCGCAGAAACGCGACCGCGAATTTGCGCACCGCATTCAGATCGTCCAGGTCGCCGGTTTGTGCCTTGAAATCCTCGGCAATTTCGCGAATGTAGTCACCCGCGTAACCATCGGCGGGCCAGCCCGCGCCGCCGGGTTCGATGCCTTTGGCGCGTGCCTGCACCGAGAGCGCGAGATTCTGGATCTGCGCACCGGCGTCGTTGTAGTAAAACTCGCGCGTGACGTCGTGTCCCTGTGCCTCGAGCAGCGCGGCGAGCGCATCGCCGAGCGCTGCCTGGCGTCCGTGGCCGACGTGCAGCGGCCCGGTCGGATTTGCCGATACGAACTCGACCTGAATTTTCTCCCGCTTCGCCGCTTTGGCGCGCCCGAAAGCCGCGCCTGCTTCGAGGATCTGCCGGACGATCTGCGTCTTCGAGGATTGCTTCAGGCGAACGTTGATGAAGCCGGCGCCGGCGACGCTCAACGACTCGCAGGCGCCGCTGCGAAGCAACTCCCGCCCTTTGGTCTGGATGAATTCTTCCGCGATATCTCTCGGCTTGCGTCCCGTTGCCTTGGCAAGCTGCAGCGCGGCGGTAATCGCGTAGTCGCCGTGCTCGGGATTGCGAGGCCGTTCCAGCAGGACCGTGAGCGGCTTGTCTGGCGCAAGTTCGCGCGCGAACTCCGCGATGGCTTGCTCTATTCTGTCCTTGGAATCATCCATACAAAAGGGCGCGAATTATAAACCGCCGACTCTAGTCAGGAACGCGCCCGCGTTAGTCAAGGAACGCGCCCGCGCGTTAGTCGAATTCAATCGGGTCCACGTCCAGGTGCCAGCGCACGCCGCTCGAGGTGGAGGCGGGCAGGGCCGCGGACCAGAGGCGCAGGAAATCCTGCAGCGCGGGACGCGAGCGCGACTGCAGCAACAGCTGTGCGCGCTCGACGCCGGCGCGGCGGGTGATCACGTGCGGCACCGGGTCGTAGACCTGGATGCTGGCGGGCACTTCGATCAACCGCGCAGCGGCGCGCAGGAACGCCATCGCGGTCTCCAGTCTGGTCGCTTCGGCGCGCAGCGCGGCTTCGTGGACGAAAGGCGGGAAGCCCGCGCTTTCGCGCTCCGCGAGTTGCGACTCCGCGAACCCGGCGTAGTCGTGGCGGATCAGCGCCTGGAACATCGGATGCCCGGGATAGCGCGTTTGCACCAGCACTTCGCCGGGCTGCTCGCGGCGGCCGGAGCGGCCGCCGACCTGGGCGAGCGTGGCGAAAAGGCGCTCGGCGGAGCGGTAGTCGGTGGACAGCAGCGCGCTGTCGGCGTTCAGAACGCAAACCAGCGTCAGGTTCGGAAAGTCATGGCCCTTGGCGAGCAGTTGCGTGCCCACCAGGATGTCGCCCTCGCCGCGGCCGATGCCCTCCAGCGTGCGCGCAAGCTCGGCGCGCTTGCGGGTGCTGTCGCGATCGATGCGCAGGATGCGCGCCTCCGGGAACAGCGCCCTCAGCGTTTCCTCGATGCGTTGCGTGCCACGCCCCAGCGGCCGCAGGTCGACGTTGCCGCAGGTCGGGCACTCGCGCGGGACCTTTTCCTGAGCGCCGCAATGATGGCAGCGCAACTTCTGGTCCGTGGAATGCAACACCAGGCGCGCGCTGCAACGCGTGCAGCCCGCCGCCCAGCCACAGGCCTCGCATGAGAGGACCGGTGCGTAGCCGCGGCGGTTGATGAAAACGAGGCTTTGTTCGCCCCGCGCCAGGCGCGCCCGGATCGCAGCCAGCACAGGTTTCGCGAGCCCGTGCTCGGCGCTCTCGATTCGAAGGTCCACGGTGCGGACCGTTGGCAGCCGCGCGCCGGGCACGGCCCGTTCGGGGAGGGTGAGCAACTCGTAGCGGCCGGCGCGGCAGTTGAACCAGGTTTCCAGCGACGGCGTCGCTGTGCCGAGCACCACCGGGCAGCCGGCGAGCTTGGCGCGCAGCACCGCCGCGTCGCGCCCGGAATAGCGCAGCCCCTCCTGCTGCTTGAAGGAGGCGTCGTGCTCCTCGTCCACCACCACGATCCCCAGCCGCGGTAATGGCGTCAACACCGCCAGCCTGGTGCCGAGGATGATCGGAGCGTCACCCCGCGCTGCATCGAGCCACGCGTGTGTGCGCGCGGTATCCTCCAGCGCGCTGTGCAGCACGGCGATTCG
>JBCKKZ010000058.1:0-9026 GCA_038904015.1 Burkholderiales bacterium
TTCACCGCGCAACGAACCAGTTCCCCATGACCAGCACGTCCATCTTCGTCCTGAGAAAGCAATCCAGCGCCTCCTCGGGCCGGCACACCACCGGTTCGTTCTCGTTGAACGAAGTGTTGAGCAGCATCGGCACCCCGGTCAGCGCCGCGAAGCGCTCGATCAGCGCGCTTCTCGTGCCGGATCGGGTACACCTGCATCATGAAGGGCACATCGTCGTCGGTCTCGAACCATTCCGCCAGAAATGTCCAATTAGTATATAATGGTCGAAACGACTCTTTAGCTGGAGACCCGCCATGAGCGCGCTGACCTTCCGCAACAAGCTGGGCGCACTGGTCGAACTCCGGTCCGTCCCCGCCACCCGGCTGAAGAACGAGTTCGGCGCCATATTCGAACAGGCGGTTCGCGGCGGGGCGATCGCGATCACCAAGCACGCTACGGCCCGCGCCGTCCTGATCTCGGTGGACGAATTCGAGGCCCTGGCGGGCGAGCGCGAGCGCGGACTCGATGCCCTGAGCGCGCAGTTCGAGGGACTGCTCGCGCGCATGCAGACGCCCAAGGCAAAAAAGGGCATCGCCGCCGCCTTCAACGCCTCGCCAAAGGCGCTGGGCCGCGCCGCCGTGAAAGCGGCGCGCAAGTAGCGCGCGGCATTGCCTGCTTTGTCCTCCACGCGACGCCGGCCGCGCATTTATGTGCTGGCCGGCGTCAACGGCGCGGGCAAGAGCAGCCTGGGTGGCGCGGCCATACGCCAGTCGGGCGGCGATTATTACAACCCCGACGAAGCTGCCCGCGATCTGCTAGGCAGGAACCTGCTCGAGAAAGCCATTGCCGATCGTCTCGATTTCGCCTTCGAATCCACGCTGGGCGCGAACACCATTCCCGCCCTGCTGCGCGCGGCGGCGCAAGCGGGGTTCGAAGTCCACGTCTGGTACGCCGGCCTCTCCAGCCCGGAGCTGCACCTCGCGCGCGTGAAGTCGCGGGTGCGCAAGGGCGGTCACGACATTTCGGAGGCCGACATCCGGCGGCGTTACCAGCACAGCCGCCTCAATCTCATCAATCTGCTGCCGTACATCGCCGCGCTGCGTGTCTTTGACAACAGCCACGATGCGGACCCGGCCAAAGGCAGGGCCCCCGAGCCGGTGCTGGTACTGCACATGGAGCGCGGGAAAATCCTCAACGCGGCCGACCTGCCTGATACGCCCGACTGGGCCAGGCCCATCGTCGCGGCGGCGCTGAAACTGAGCCTGGGCTGAGGGGCCTTAATCGATATAGGGGCTGTGCTTATCTGTAAAACCGTATCCAAGCTCTTTCATGGCGGCGATATAACTGTCCAAAAGCTTCGGTTATTCGATGATTTCCGAATCTGGCCGAGAGTCCAAAATCGGCAGGACGGCATAGCGAGCGAGAATTGCTTCGGCATCGCTGCGGCCAATTCCTGCTTGACGCGCCCGGGAGAGCAAAGCCTCTTCCAGTAGCACGATGGCCTCTTGATTGATAGACCGGCGATTATTGTCCGCCTCGCGGCTAATCAACGATTTGATCTGCTCGGGGACCTTCTTCAAAGTTAGTTCAGCACTCATCGCGTTCTCCCAAGGGTTTGCAAAGTTCCATAATGAAACCATTACGCACCCAAAACGCAATCATCGCTACTATCTGACGCCAACAACTGCGCCCGTCGGGATAGGAATCCCACCCAATGCTTGACGCGGCGGAAGCGCTCCTCCTCCGCCGTCGCTCTTGCCGCTCGGCCCTGGCCGGGTCCGCCGAAAGCAGATAAAGCAGGACGTTGGTATCGAAAAACTTCCTGCTTCCCGCGCTCATGCGCTTCGTGGCGATCGAACCTGAAATCGGCGGGCAGGCCGCCCGCGTTGGAACTTGGGATCAGCGCCTGCGCCTGGCAGGCCACCTGAGCGGCATGCCGAAAGAGCGGTCTACGCCGGAAAGAGCGCCGGCAAAGCGACGACGAGCGCGGGCAGCGCAAGTGCCGTGACGCTCTCGCCGCCGGACACCGTGAAACTCGTGCGGTAGCCGCTCGGGCTCGGATCGCGAAACACGCGCACGGCGCGTTCCTGCACGTCGACCACCCACGCCTCGGCGATGCCGCAGCCGGCATAAAGCGGAATCTTTGTCCCAATATCGAACGGCAGCGTGGCATCGGCCACCTCGACCACAAGCAGGACATCCGCAGCCGTCGGATGCGACCGGGTATAGCTGTCCGCACGCGGCTTGAGCAGCGCGAGGTCCGGTTGCGGCACCGAGCGGTCACCGACGATGAGAGGACTTTGCACCGAGACGATGGCCAGATCGCCGGCGGCGCGGCTGAAGAGCCGGTTCAGAATGATTACCGTGCCGGCATGCGGACTTCCAATGGGCGCCATCTCGACGATCTCCCCTTCGATCAGCTCCAGGCGCGCGTCGGGTGCGAACACCCCCGCCTCGCCCATGCGCAGGTACTCCTCCGCGCTGACGGCGTGACGCTGCGGGTATTCGAGGACCGCGCTCATCGAAGTCTATGGCCTGTCGTTCGTCTCGATCGCAATCTTACCCCCCCTCGGGACGCATGGGCCAGCAGGCCGCGGCCGTGTAATGAAAGGTTTGCTCAGCGAGGCGCAAAGCAAGGCCTTCCTCGAAATTCTGGTACTCGTCATGCGGGCGGGGTTGCCGCTGGCAACGCTCGATCAGGATCTGCAGAAGGCCGCCAATAAAACAGGCGTGAAACGGTTTGCGGCCCGCGACTAAGTTGGGCACTAGTCCCTATCCATATACCGCCATGCGGTTTCGATGATCTTCTCTATCTCCACATACTCAGGCATCCACCCCAGCACCTCTCTTGCTTTTGTCGCATCGGCCACCAGCCGCGGCGGATCTCCAGCCCGGCGGCCCTCGATCAGATAGCGGATATCGATGCCGGTTATCGCACGGCAGATATTGATTACTTCCTTGACCGAGAATCCGCGCCCGATACCCAGGTTGTACGCCTCGGCGCCCTCGACCCGTCCTTCGAGGAGCCGGCGGATCGCGATCAGGTGCGCCCGGCAAAGGTCGTGCACATGCACGTAGTCACGCACGCAGGTTCCATCGGGCGTATCGAAATCGCCGCCATACACGCGTAGCGCCGTTGCGGCCGGATCGCCGCCTTTTTTCACCCGCAACGCCTCCCGCAGAACCAGCGGGATGAGATGGGTTTCAGGATCGTGCCTCTCACCCAACGCGCCCTCCGGATCGCTGCCGGCCGCGTTGAAGTAGCGCAACGAAACGCTCCGCAGGCCGTAGGCGTGGGCGTAATCCGCCAGCACCTGCTCGACCATCAACTTGGTGCGGCCATAAGGATTCACCGGCCGCTGGGGATGCGACTCGTCCATCGAATCCATCATTGGCACGCCGTAGGTGGCGCAACTGGATGAGAAAACAAACTTGCTTACGCCGGCATCGAACATTGCGTTCAGCAGATTCAGCGTGCCCGACACGTTGTTCCGGTAATACTTGCGCGGACTTTGCACCGATTCGCCGACGTAGCAGTGGGCGGCGAAATGCATGACCACGTCGATCGGCTGTGCGCTGAAGACCCTGTCCAGATCGGCCTCGCGCAGCAGGTCTCCTTCGATGAAGGCCCCGTCCACAACCGCATCCCGGTGACCCGTGCTCAGATTGTCGAGCGTCACCACAGTGTGACCCTCCTGAGCCAGCATCTTCACCATGTGCGAGCCGATGTAGCCGGCGCCGCCCACCACAAGCACCGTTGCATTCATTTTTTATGCAAGCAGTCGGTCTTGCGCCGCGACAGAAGAATTCACAGATCAAGCACCCCGATCAAAGCATCCTTGACCGGTTGCAACTCGTCTTCCAACAGTTGCCCCACGAGTTCCGCTTGGATGCGGGATTCGGCCACGACGCGAATCTGCGTCATCCGCGCCCAACACTCAACGCGATTACCCCCGCTACCTGGGGGCAAGTGGACGGTAAGCGGAAAGCCTGCTTTGGGCTTGCTGCTTGTCAGCGGAACGACAATCGCGGTGCCGCTGTTGCGAAGCGACTGCCGGTGGACGATCAGACACGGTCGGGCTTTTCCTTGCTGCTCGTGTCCTGCCGTCGGGCTAAGCCGGACACGATGAATCGCGCCCCGGTTGAGAATCAAAACCGGCCTTCCTCACCTGCCAGGGTCGCATAGTCATCCATGCCTTCTTCGGCAAGGGCTTTTTCCTCAGCGCGGTCAAGCTTGGCTGCTTCCGCCTCGATCAGCGCGTCCATCCGCTCCCGCAGGATGCGCTCAAGGGCTTCCTCAATGACTGCGGACCGGCTGGGGTATTCCTTTGCGTTAACCAGCGCGTCGATTCGGTCCAGGAGCGGCCCGGGAACCGTTGCGCTCAATTTGACGTGGCTGTGTTGCGTTTTCATGGGTCTATTAACCGATAAATTATCGGATAAACTATACTACTTTAAGGGCGATAGGGCAAGCCGAGTCACACATTGTGTTGCGAGTTCGTGATCTGTCCGGGTTTGCGATATCGGGGTCAGAGCCCGAATTACCATTGCGACGGCGGTTTGCGCGACGTATGAAAAACGCGCAGGATTTCGATACGCTGACCGCGTACGCGATACGGAATCAGGTAACGCGTCCTGGCGACCGGCAATTCGCGGGTCCCGGGCACGCGGCCCGGCCGTCCCAACCCGGGGCGATGCGCCAGCAACTCAATTGCGTGAGCAATACGGGTGACGACTTGTTGCGCGGCCTGCGGACTATCCTGGGCGATATAGGCGGCCTCTTCGTCGAGATTGAGCAGTGCCGCGCGCAGCCAGACGACTTCCAGCGACTTTACGCTGCCTTGCGCCATTTACCCAAGACTTTATCCACCGCGGAGGGTTTGGCGAACTCGCCCGCGTCCGCTTCGCGCAAAGCGGCGTGAATCTCCCGAATCTGCCATTCATTGAGTTCGACGAAAGCGCGAATGGCTTCGGCGGCGAGGAAGGACTTGCTGCGGTTGGTGGCATCGGCCAGCTGGTCGAGACGCGACTTCACGCCCGCTTCCAGGCGGATGGATAGGGTGGTGGATTGGGACATGATGGGCCTTTGTAACGGTATGTGTACACTCTAGCACAGCGCACTTGGGGAATGAGAGATATTCCGGATCACCGCATCCTGCTTTTCCTCGCTGGCAAGGAAAGAAGCCCTATCCATGCCTGCAAGATAGCGGCGGATGCGTGCAATAGCGAGGTCGATATGCTCAAGATAGTCTCGCACCCGCAGGGCAGCATTTTCTTTCATACAGGCTGCGCTTCCGCGAGGACCTTTTCCCGCATTATTTCGGGTAGCGCCCCGGGCGTAAGCACGTCCACATCGATGCCGAGCAATTCACTTAGCTCGAACTGAATCTTGCCAATATCGAGGAGCGTGGTCTGTTCCGTGGGTTCGACCAACAAATCAAGGTCGCTGCCATCGGTGTCCGTGCCGTGCACCACGGAGCCGAACACACGCACGCCACGCACCCGATGTCTGGCTGCGATGTCTCTGATCGCCGCACGGTTCGATTCCAATGCCTGTGAGGGGCGCATAGCACACTTCCTGTCTGAAGCACGTCGCAATGGCATTATAAGTAGCTTCCAGCCGGACACGCGATAACTCTTGAGTTCCGCCTGAGTCGAAGCAGCAGCACCGCCGATGGCCGGACATCATTGGCGGCCAGCCATCGGGCAGGGCTGATCCGGCAAATGTCCAATTAGTATATAATGGTCGAAACGACTCCTTAGCTGGAGACCCGCCATGAGCGCGCTGACCTTCCGCAACAAGCTGGGCGCACTGGTCGAACTCCGGTCCGTCCCCGCCACCCGGCTGAAGAACGAGTTCGGCGCCATATTCGAACAGGCGGTTCGCGGCGGGGCGATCGCGATCACCAAGCACGCTACGGCCCGCGCCGTCCTGATCTCGGTGGACGAATTCGAGGCCCTGGCGGGCGAGCGCGAGCGCGGACTCGATGCCCTGAGCGCGCAGTTCGAGGGACTGCTCGCGTGCATGCAGACGCCCAAGGCAAAAAAGGGCATCGCCGCCGCCTTCAACGCCTCGCCAAAGGCGCTGGGTGGCGCCGCCATCCGCGAGTCGGGCGGCGATTATTACAACCCCGACGAGACTGCCCGCAGTCACCATTCCCGCCCTGCTGCGCGCGGCGGCGCAAGCGGGCTTCGAGGTTCACGTCTGGTACGCCGGCCTCTCCAGCCCCGAGCTGCACCTCGCGCGCGTGAAGTCGCGGGTGCGCAAGGGCGGCCACGACATTTCGGAGGCCGACATCCGACGGCGTTACCAGCACAGCCGCCTCAATCTCATCAATCTGCTGCCGTACCTCGCCGCGCTGCGTGTCTTTGACAACAGCCCCGATGCGGACCCGGCCAAAGGCAGGGCCCCCGAGCCGGTGCCGGTATTGCACATGGAGCGCGGGAAAATCCTCAACGCGGCCGATCTGCCCGATACGCCAGAATGGGCCAAGCCCATCGTCGCGGCGGCGCTGAAGCTCAACTAGAACCCCGCTTCCCGCTGGTGACGCAATGCGAGGAATCGATACGGGCGCCGCACCTCGGCAAGAGCGGTCGCGCGAATCCCCTACGTTGCGTTCCACGGGTTGAAAATCGGCGCGCCCGTCGAATCATAGTCAGCGACGTTCCGTGTCACGACTGTCATACCATGCACCAGTGCCGTCGCGGCGATGAGCGCGTCGCGGTCAGCGCAAGGATCGGGCACATGCAGTTTCGCGCAACGCCGTGCAACGGCAGTATCAACAGCGAGCACGCGGCCGGCAAACGCGGGCAGGACGTGACTATCCAACCAAGTTCGGAGAACGGCGCCTTGTTGTGGGTCGCGGCGCTCGACCAGAAGACACCCGATTTCCAGTTCCAAGATGGTGATGGCGGACAGAAACAGCCCACCCAGCGGCACGCTGAGCGCCCATGCCGTCACGTTCTTGTCGGCTTTGCCGGCTTTCGCCTTGCGCAGTTCCGAGACGACGTTGGTATCGAGAACGAACATCAGGACAAATCCGCCGGACGGTAAAGGCCGCTCGCACGCGCCGGCTCGAACTCGACATCTTCGACGCCTGGCATCGCCAGCATGTCGATGATGCTGACCGGTCCACTGGTCATCTTCCGGTATTCCTCGATGGTCAGCAGCACATGCGCCGGTCGGCCACGATCCGTAATAAACACCGGGCCATTTCTGGCGGCCTTCTTAGCCCCGCCAGCGTCCTGGTTGAACTCTCGACTTGATAGGGTCGTGATAGTCATTGCGATACCTCTATACTGTTCTGACAAATGTAGATATGTTACTACATTCAGAGGGAACCCCATGATTGGGCGAGGGTTGATCGTGCGAGCCTTCAGTAAGCACGTCCACATCGATGCCGTGCACTACGGAGCCGAACACACGCACGCCACGCACCCGATGCCTGGCTGCGATGTCTCTGACCGCCGCGCGGTTCGAATTCAGTGCCTGTGAGGGGCGCACTGTTTGTGAATCAATGCGTACACATTTTACGCGACAACGGCGTCGCGCAGGCGGCAGCTGCGGCCCTTGTCTGCCGCTATTCCTTCTTGTCGCCCGTCGGCCACCCAGGTACTGCAACGAAGTACTTGGTGGCCTTTCCTGCGCCGACTGAAATCAAGAGGCCCTTGGTCTTCAGATCGATCAGCTCCCTCGACGCCGTCGCGCGCGAGGTGGGCGCCAGGTTCGCGTATTTGCGGGTGCTCATGCCGCCTTCGAATCCTCCCGGACCGGCGTCGAGAAGCGTGTTGATAATCTTGCGTTGGCGCGCATTGAGTTCAATGCCCGTGTGCGACGACCAGAACCTCGCCTTCTGCAGCGATCGTTCGATCACCGCGCCGGCTTCACGGCACGCTTGGTGAAACTGGACGATAAACCAGCTTACCCACCTGGTGATTTCGAGATCGCCTTTCTGCGCTTTCTCCAGCTCGTCGTAGTATTCACCGCGATGAATTTCAAATTGCCTCGAGAGCCGATACAGGCGGCTCGGTGTTCCGGAGTCCTGCGCCAGCGCCAGATCGACAATCGCGCGCCCCACGCGACCGTTCCCGTCCTCAAACGGATGCGCGGTTTCAAACCAGAGATGCGCAATCGCGGCGCGCACGACGCCATCCGTACCGCCTGATCTGGTCTTTTCGAACCACTGCAGGAAGCGATCCATTTCTGCCGCGACGCTCGCGGATGGCGGGGCCACATAGTGCACGCGTTCCCGGCCCACGCCGCCGCTTACGACTTGCATGGGATCGCGATGCGTTCTGAAAGCGCCCACCACGATTTCATGCAGGCCGGACCTCCCCGTCGGGAACAAGGCCGCCTGCCAGGCGCACAGCCGTTCTGCAGTCAGCGCTTGATTCGCACGGTCAGTGGCATCGGCCATGACATCGAGAAGGCCCTCCACGTTTCTTGCGACCGGGCCTGCGGGCGCAGTTGCCAATCCGAGCCTTCTTGCGACCGAAGATCGAACCGCGTCCAGGTTGAGCTTTTCGCCCTCGATTGAGGCAGTCGCCAGCGCCTCGTCAGTCCAGATGTCGGATATCGCGGATTGGATCGCCTCGATGCCGATCGCCTGCGCTTTGCCTAAGACGATTCCCTGCTCCCTGCGCGCCTCGGCCAAAGGCGTCGACAGCGCGGCGAGGTCCAGTCTGAATTCCGGCCAGCCCGGCTGAGTCCATATGTATGGGAATTGAGTCGAATTCATGCAAATTGCGCATCATTATTTGAGTCGCTATTTACATAATACCAAATCCGACTCATATGTTGAAGCGTATCTTCCAAAATAGCCCTCATTCCCGGTGCAGGATACCGCCCCTCGCCCTGGCAGGCTTCGACTCCCGCGCGCTTGCGCTTGTTGCGAATGCGATCGAGCACCAGGCCAAGATCCGGCCGGCGCGTAACCAGATAACCGAGCTTCTGCAGCAGATTGGCGCGCCCGTCCTGGTTCACCGCCACGTGCGAAACGTCGCCGAGCTTCAGCCCCGCCTCGCGCAGACAGTACCGGATCGCCTGC